>NZ_JAUTAG010000001.1:2727543-3030603 GCF_030818255.1 Microbacterium sp. SORGH_AS_0969 | reverse complement strand
TCGAAGCCGCGCGGCGCGCCATCGCCGACGGGGTCAACCAGTACGCCCCGGGGCGCGGTTTCCCCGAGCTGCTGACCGCGATCGCCGAGCACCAGAAGCGCTTCTACGGTCTCGAGCTCGATCCCGCGCGTGAGGTGCTGGTGACGGTCGGGGCGACCGAGGCGCTCGCGGCGACTCTGCTCGCCCTCATCGACGGTCCCGACGACGAGGTCGTGGTGTTCGAGCCCTACTACGACTCGTACGCCGCGAGTGTCGCGCTGGCCGGAGCGCGGCTCGTCGGCGTCCCGCTGCGCTGGCCCGACTTCCAGCCCGACCTCGACGACCTGGCATCCGCCGTCAACGACCGGACGCGAGTCATCCTCGTCAACGACCCCCACAACCCGACGGGCACGGTGTTCTCTCGCGAGGTGCTCGACGAGGTCGTGCGTCTCGCCCACCTCCACGACGCGATCATCGTGACCGACGAGGTGTACGAGCACCTCGTGTTCGACGGACCGCACGTTCCGATCGCCACCCTGCCGGGCGCAGCCGAACGGACTCTGTCGATCTCCTCCGCCGGCAAGACGTTCTCGCTCACCGGATGGAAGACCGGGTGGGTGACGGGTCCCGCCGAGCTGGTCACCGCGGTGCTGGCCGTCAAGCAGTTCCTCACCTACGTCGGCGGCTCGCCGTTCCAACCGGCGATCGCGGCCGGCCTGCGACTGCCCGACGCGTTCTTCGCCTCCGTCGCAGCGACCATGGCCGCCAAGGCGAAGGTGCTGGGCACCGGGCTCCGAGCAGCCGGCTTCGACGTCTCGTCTCCCGGAGGCTCGTACTTCACGGTCGTGGATGCCGCCCCGCTCGGCGCCACGGACGCGGGAACGTTCTGCCGTGAGCTGCCCGCCCGTGCCGGGGTGGTCGGCATTCCTCTGACCGCGTTCGTCTCCCCCGCTCGGCGGGATCGCTACGCGACCCTCGTGCGCTTCGCCGCGTGCAAACGCGTCGAGGTGCTGAGCGACGCAGCGGAACGCCTGGCGGGCCTGTCGGGAGCCTGACCGGCCGACGCGTGACACACGGCGGAGAACTCGCCGTCACACCGGCGACATACCATGTATGCATGGTATTGTTCGAGTGATCGCAAGCCGGCGATCGCGCCCGCGACTCCCGTCGCCCACCCTCCGGGAAGTTCCATGCCACGCCCGCGCCACCCGCTCGAATCCCGCCCGCCCCGCATCACGCACGTCTACGGGACAGCGTTGCGGTGGACGAAGGTGCCGGGACGGACGTTGCTCACGCCGGAGACGGCCATGCAGTTGCGCGCGGAGGGGTACACGATGGCACTCACCCGGTCGGGGTGGCGATCCGCCCGACCCATCTCGCTGATCCGGTACGTGCAGCGCATCCAGCCGTCGAGCGAGCTGCCCTGACCAGGCAGCGCCACCTCTCGACGTCAACCACCGGAACGGGTGGCTCGCGCCTCGCCCGAGGGGCGCGTCCGGCTCGTATCGTCGAGGACGTCCCTGCACGATCGTCACGAGGAAGACCTCCATGAGCTGGCCCGACCCGCCACGCGCGCTGAAACCGTCATCCCCGTGCCCCTCCTGGTGCGCGGGCGAGCACGAAGACCATGCGGCGGCCGACGTCTCGCACCGCAGCGAAGGCATCACCGTCCCCGGCGTCGAGCGCAGCCTTCACCCGAACGGCGACATCCACGCGATCGGCGTCACCGAGATCACGATCGGACTGGAGCAGACCCGCGGCGAGACGTGGGTGTGGTTCGGTTCCGATCAGTTCGCGCGGCAGTCCACGGTGCTCAGCATCGAGACGACGAAGCGGTTGATGCGCGCGGTGACCGCGCTGTTGGACGACCTCCCCTAGACGTCGCTCGGCCCCGGCTCGCCCTCGCGGATCCGGTCGAGGTCGGGCACGAGGTCCTGAATCGAGACCTCGAGCACCGCCGACAGCGCCAGCAGCGTCTGCAGACGGGGATTGGCGGGCGTCCCGGGGTTCGATTCGCCCTTCTCGAGCTTCTGGTACGTGAAGAGCGAGATGCGCGCACGCACGGCGACGTCCTCCTGCGTGAGCCCCGTGGCGAGGCGCGCCGCGCGCAGATTCGCCCCGAGCTCGCCCATATACGTCATCCAGGGGTAGTCGAACGCGAGACCGGTCATTCTTCCAGCTTGCGTCATCGGACGGCCAAGGGCATCGAAACGGCGCAAAACGGTGCGCAGCCGAGACGAAACGTCAGCGCGGAGTCACCCGGAAACGTCGCAGATCGAGCGCGGGATTCACCCGGCGCACGCGGGCGATGGCATCCGGATCGATGTGAGCGACGGCGACGTCGGTCGTCGTGCCGACCGCCGCGAGGACGACACCCTGCGGGTCGACGATCATCGAATGCCCGACACCCAGCGGCGGCGGATGATCCGCTCCCGCGACGAAGAAGGTGTTCTCGATCGCGCGAGCCTGGACGAGCGTGCGCCAGTGATCCTCCTTGAGAGGACCACGAACCCACTCGGCCGGCACCAGGGCCACATCGACCTGGGCGTCTGCGAGGGTGCGCGCGACCTCGGGGAAGCGCAGGTCGTAACAGGTCATCAGACCGAATCGCAGTCCGTCGACCTCGAAGGTGTCGGGTGGAGCGATCTCGCCCGGCGCGACCCAGTCCGACTCGCGCTGACCGAACGCGTCGTACAGGTGCAGCTTGCGATAGACGGACCGGATGCCATCCCCCGCCACCGCCACGACGGTGTTGCGCACGCGCCGGCCGTCGTCGGCCCGCTCGAGGAGACCCGCCACGACGACGATGCCGTGTCGCGCGGCGAGCGACTGGAGCGCGGCGGTGAAGGGACCGTCGAGATCCTCGGCGTTCTGCGCGAGGGTGTCGTCGAAGGGGTCGATGAAGTAGCTCGAGTACTCCGGGAAGACGATCAGCTGCGCGCCGCGCGCGACGGCCACCCCGACAGCCTCCTCGATCGCCGAAAGGTTGGACTCCCGGGAGGCGCTGGGGGCGAACTGCGCGACGGCGAGTCCGAATCGGCGGTCAGTCACTCGTCATCCTTTCGCCCGCGGTGACGGAGGATCGCCGGCACCACCCCCCACAGTACGAGGATCGTCACCGCGAGGACGACCGCACCCGCGACGGCGGCGCCCACGCCGACCACGACACCGAAGACGAACCCGACCACGCCCGTGAGCAGCAACGAGACGAGCACCAGAGCGGCACGCAGCGCGCGATGACCGAAGCGCACGACGGAGGGCTTGATCCCCAGTCGGAAGACGGCGCGGTGCAGAGCCACAGGGGCGAGAGCGACGACCGCGCTCAGCGCGGAGAGAGCAACCAGGCCGAGGTAGAACGCACGCCAGCCCGCGTCGAGGTCGCCGAAGGCCGGCTGGAAAGCGAGCGCGAGAAGGAACCCGGTGAGGATCTGCGTGCCCGTCTGCAGCACGCGAAGCTCTTGCAGGACGTCGGTCCAGTTGCGGTCGGCGCGCTGCGCGGGACTCTCGGGGCGTCCGTCGTCGCGATCGTCGATGGTGCTGCTCACCGGGCCATTCTGTCGCGACACTCCCGGGCGGTGTGCCCGGATTTGCGCCGTCGTTCATCTCGGCGTAATGTTTTCTCTTGTGCCGCGGGGTGGAGCAGCTCGGTAGCTCGCTGGGCTCATAACCCAGAGGTCGCAGGTTCAAATCCTGTCCCCGCAACAAAATGAAGGCCCCGGATCGATCGATCCGGGGCCTTCTGCTTTTCCGAAGTCCACGAGAACCCCGGCTTGATCGGCCGAAAGATTCTTCTCGCGCTCGCCGCATCTCGCCCCCTACACTGACCGAAAACTGGGGGACGACGAACAACGATGAATCGCGCATTTCGCGCGGTGGCGATCACCGCTGCCGTGATCTGCTCGCTGAGCACCGCCGCACTGCCCGCCTCGGCCCAGCCGAGCACGCCCGACACCACCGACATCCCGGCGGCCCTCACACTGACCCACGCGGTCGTGAAAGCCGTCGAGGCCGGGGCCGACTCTCCGGATGCCATCACCTCGGCGGTCGGCACGCCCGGCTCGGGCCGCGGCTCACTCCGCTTCGACGACCGGGGCCGCCTCTCCGTGACCATCACGTTCACGCGCAGCCCCGACACCGCACAGCTCGATGCGGTCGGCCGGCTCGCCGAGATCGTGAGCGTGCAGGAGCTGACGTCGTCGGCGACGGCGTGGGTCGCCCCGGACGCCCTGGCGGACCTGCGCGGCCTCGACGGCATCCGCGCGGTGAACCCCGTGGTGCAGCCGGTCGCCATTCCCGTCGTCCCGCCGGCGGTCGACGACATCCCCTCGGCGCAGCAGCGCGGGGCGGCTGAGAAGTCCTGTCGCGCCTTCCCGAGCACGGCCGACGCACCCCTGCACACCGCCGAAGCGCGCAAGGACTTCGGCGTCGACGGCACGGGCGTGACCATCGGCATCCTCTCCGACTCGTACGATGCCGCACCGGACGCGGAGACGACGCCCGAAGAAGATGTGAAGGCGGGCCTGCTCCCCGGCCCGGGCAACCCGTGCGGGTACGAGACACCCGTCACGGTCCTCTCCGACATCGAGCCCGACGAGGGCGGCGGCGACGAGGGACGGGCGATGGCCCAGCTCGTCCACGGCATCGCTCCGGGCGCCCGCATCGTCTTCTACACCGGCTGGCGCAGCTCTCAGGACATGGCGAAGGGCATCGTGGCTCTCGCGGACGCCGGGGCGACCGTCATCGTCGATGACCTCGGCTGGAGCGAAGAACCTCTGTACCAGCAGGGCTGGATCTCGACGGCGATCACGCAGGTTCAGTCACGCGGAGTCGCGTACTACACCTCGGCCGGGAACGGCTCCGAGATCGGCGCGAAGGGCACCGAGAGCGCGGGACTCCAGATCAACGGCTGGCGGACCCCCGCCTACCGCCCCATGGACTGCCCGAGCTGGGTCACGCCGCCGGAGGGGATGACCAGTTACGACTGCCTGGACTTCGACCCGTCAGCCGGTCAGGATGCCACCGACACGGCGACCTTCCCCGAGGACGGTGTGCCGAGTCTCGTCGCGCAGTGGGGCGACCCGTTGTTCGGGCTGACCACGGCCCTGGTTCCGCAGCTCTACGTCGACGAGAAGCTCGTCAGCGAGTCCTACCTCGACGGCATCACGCCGACCGTCTACACCACGGCGACGGACGTCGTCTCGGCCGGCGATCTCGACGTCGTCGTCCTCCGCGACACCTCGACGGGCTCGACCTCCACTTCGGCGTTCTCGATGTCGTTCTGGAGCCCCGGCCTGTCCGAGATCGAATACGACCGCTCGAAGGGCGGAGACGTTGTCGGTCTCACCTCGGTCGGACACCCGGCGGACGGCTCCGGTATCGGTGTGGCGGCGGCGTTCAGCCTCGAGCCCGATGTCCCGGAGCGCTTCACCTCGGCCGGCGACACCACCGTGCTCTTCGAACCGGTCCGGTTCGTCGACGGAACGCCCGTCGTGTCGCCCGCCTACCCCGAGCCGCTGCGGGTGATGGGTCCGCAGATCGCGTCGGTCGACGGCATCCGCACCAGTTTCTTCGCGCAGCGCGTGCCCTCGCTGGACAACGACTGGTACTTCTTCGGCACCTCCGCGGCGGCACCCACCGCGGCCGCGGTGCACGCGCTCGCCCTCGAGTACGCGCCGCAGGAGTCCGCCGCCGACATCGCTCGCACCGCGTTCGCGACGGCCGGTCCCCTGAAGAACCCGACGTCGTCGTCGGTCACCGACCAACAGCTGTTCGGCGCCGGCCTCATCGACGCGCACGCCCTGCTGACGGCACTCCCCGCGCGCGCCGTGACCGACCTGCGGGCCACCGCCCTGTCGCCGACGTCGCTGGCGGTGACGTGGACCAACGCCAAGGGTTCGACCGGAACGACCGTGCAAGTGCTCTCGGGGAGCGACGTCCTCGCCGCCGCCGACCTCGCCGAGGGAGTGGATGCCACCACCTTCCGCGACCTGCCCGCCGGTACGGCGCTCACCGTCACCGCGACCGCACGAGGGACCGCTGAGAACGGCCCGGCCGTCAGCGTCACCGTGGACACTCCCCCGCTGCCGGGGCCGTCGCCCACACCGCCCCCGACGACGAGTCCCCGCGCCACCGCCACGCCGACCCCGGTTCCCGTCCCCGCGGGTGACGGCCGGCTCGCACAGACCGGCGCGGACGCCTCGCTCGCCCCGACTCTCGCCGGCGGCGCACTCGCGCTGATGGCGCTGGGGGCGGCGCTCGTCCTCGGACGCCGCGTGCGGACGCGTCGAGCCCGCTGAACCGAGTACGAAGGGCGGCGGCGCGGATACCTTCGCGCCGCCGCCTCGTTCACGAGACGGGAACGTCGGTGGTCCGGCGAGCGAGCAGATCGCGCAGCGTGCGCTCGAGCCAGACCCGGTACCGCGCGGGCGACCATCCGGACCGCGTGACGAAGAACGCGTACGTCTCGGGGCCCACGAGGTAGCTGAGCTCATCCGCCACCTCGTCCGCGTCCTCCCCGTGCAGCAGGCCCCGACCGACGAGCCAGTCCGAGGCGACGCGGATGCCGACGCGGCGACGCGCATCGAAGTCGACCAGGGCCGCGGCCGCCACGGCATCCGTCTCCGCCGCGATGACCATCGCCCGTGCGAGCCCGGCGGAGCGCTCGTGGGCACGGGCAATGCCGTCGAGCCAGACGCGCATCGCCTCGTCGACCTCGAGTCGTTCCAGCGCGGCGACGATCAGCGGGGGGTGCGTCGGGGAATCCTGAGCCTCCGCGCCCGAGAAGGCGCGCTCGAAGGCGGCGACGAGCAACGCCGATTTCGATCCGGCCAAGTGGACCGACTGCACCGACACCCCGGCCTCGAGGGCGATCCCCTTCATCGTCGTCGCGGCGTAACCGTCGCGAGAGAACAACGCGGACGCCGCATCGAGGATCGCCGCACGGGTGCGAGCCGCCTCCGCCTTGCGCAGGGGGGAGGCATAGCGCCGGGGACTCATCTCGGGTTCTCCTCGATCGATTGGAGGGTCCATCCAATCATTCGTGTCCGAGCTCGGAAAGGGCTTGACGTTCGAGCGGGGATCCTCACCCGGCCGTCAACCCGTTCGTCCGAGTTCGCCGACCCGCGCTTGACTGGACGCATGACCGATGGGAACCCTCCACTCCACCCGGGGCGACCGGGCCGCCACCCCTCCCGGACGGGGACCGGAATGACCGACATCGAGATGGCGAGAATCCCGGCCGGTCGCGTGCTGCGCGGCGACATGCGCGGTGCCGAACGACGCGAGATCGTCGTCGCCCCGTTCGAGATGGGCGTCTACCCGGTGACGGAGGAGCAGGTCGCGGAGCTTCTCGGGATCCCGGCTCGGCACTCTCGTCGGCCGGCCGTCGATCTCAGCTGGTTCCGCGCGATCCGCCTGTGCAACGCCCTGTCGGAGTGGGAAGGGCTCGACCCCGTCTATCGGTTCGACGGAGAAGAGGTGCACGCGGATGCCGAGAGCGACGGGTTCCGCCTGCCCACCGAGGACGAGTGGGAGTACGCCTGCCGCGCCGGCGCCACCGGGTCGACGTACGGACCCATCCGCGAGATCGCATGGACGGCGGCCGACGGTCTCCGCGCGCCGGTCGATGTCGGGGCCCGTCTGCCCAATCTCTTCGGGCTGTTCGACATCCTGGGCAACGTCGCCGAGTGGTGCGAAGACCTCGTCGATCCGGAACGGAGCAACGCCCGCGTCTTCCGCGGCGGAGGATGGAACGACGCCCCCGCCGTCGTACGCGCCTCGACCCGCCGGGGCGGCGGCCCGCGAGACGGCTTCGACGACGTCGGGGTCCGCGTCGCCCGCGGAGCGCGCGATTCGTGACCGCCGGCGGCCACCGCTCAGTCGGTCGTCGTGATCGCCTCGGTGAGGGAGTGCAGGAAGCCGGAGATCGTGGCGAGCTCGTCATCGCTGTAGTTCGCGGCCACATCGCGCATCGCCCCGAGATGCCCGCCGAGGTGGTGGAAGAACTCGCTTCGCGACTTGTCGGTGAGCACGACGACGCGCGCGCGACCATCCGAGGGGTGCGCACGACGCTCCACATGGCCGGACGCCGCCAGACGGTCGATGAGCTTGGTCGTCGACGCGGTCGAGATGCGGAGGTGTCTCGCCACGTCGTGCGGGCTGACCATCTCACCGCGCTGTTCGCGGATGATGAGCATGCGCAGGGTCGCGAGGTCGCTCGCGTTCATGTCCATGTCGCCCTTCATGCCGCTGTGCATGCGGTCGAGGGCGTCGCTGAGGGCCCGCACGGCGGTCAGCGTTTCGACGACGGCGGGCCTTCTACCAGAACGAGTGGTGGTATCCGTCACGGTGGACACCCCCTTTCGGCGTCGGTATATTGAAGCTCACATCGCTAGCTAAACTAGCAAACAGGAGGCACGATGAGCGAGATTGAACACGTCGTCCTTCTGGACGAGCACGGCGACGAAATCGGCATCGCACCGAAAGCAAGTGTGCACGGTGCGGACACCGCTTTGCACCTCGCGTTCTCGTGCCACGTCGTGAACGCCGACGGACAGGTGCTCGTCACGCGGCGCGCGCTCGACAAGAAGACCTGGCCGGGCGTCTGGACGAACTCGTTCTGCGGACATCCCGCGCCCGCCGAGCCCCTGACCGACGCGGTCCACCGTCGCGCCGCATTCGAGGTGGGGCTGCGGGTCCGCGACCTCGAACTCGCCCTCCCCCACTTCCGGTATCGCGCGGTCGACGCGAGCGGCATCGTCGAGAACGAGATCTGCCCCGTGTACCTCGCCGTCACCGACGAGGAGCCGCGGCCCAACCCGGCCGAGGTCGCCGAGTACCGCTGGGTCGATCCTCTCGATCTGGCCGCCTCCCTCGAGTCCACACCATGGGCATTCAGCCCCTGGCTCGTCCTGCAGGCACAGCAGCTCCACCTCTTCAGTCCCCCTCCAGCCATCCGGCGGGCATCGTGATCGCCTTGGCCACGACCCCGGCAGCGCGCCACGACATCGACTCCGCCATCGAGGGCGCCCTCGCGCGCCTCGACAGACGCCTCGGTGAACTCGGCGACGGCGCCCGGGCCCTGGCATCCGCCATCCGCCGTGCGGCGGAAGGCGGCAAACGCTTCCGTCCGCTCCTGGTCGTGTCGGCCTTCGACACGCTGGGCGGGCCCGACATCGCACGGCCGGCGCTGTACCAGGTCGCCGCGGCCTTCGAGCTGCTCCACACCGCCTTCGTCGTCCACGACGACGTCATCGACCACGACGTCGAGCGACGCGGAATGCCCAACGTCGGCGGCGAGTTCCGCTCTCGCGGGACCGAGCGCGGCGCGGATGCCGCGGGGGCGGCGCTCCTCGGCGATGCGGCGGCCATCCTCGCGGGAGACCTCCTGCTGCACGAGGCCGCGCGGCTCGTCGCGATGGCCGAGATCCCGGCGGACGTGCGCCGCGACCTGCTCCTGCTCGTCGAAGACGCCGTCCTCGTCTCGGCCGCCGGCGAACTGGCCGACGTCGAGAACGCGGTCTCGGCGGGTGACATCGATGCCGACACGATCCTGCGCACGACCCACGACAAGACCGCCGTCTACTCGTTCTCTGCGCCTCTCGAGGCGGGCGCGGTGCTCGCGGGCGCGGAGGCGCCCGTGCGGCACGCTCTGGAGCGGTTCGGTCAGCGTCTGGGTCTGGCGTACCAACTCGTCGACGATCTGATCGGCGCGTTCGGAAGCGCCGCCACCGCCGGCAAGGACGAGGGTTCCGACCTCCGCGAGGCGAAGAAGACGCATCTGATCGTGCTCGCACGCGAGAGCGAGCACTGGCCCGAGGTGAGCGACGCCCTCGCGAACGCCCACACCGGGCCGGTCGCGATCCGTGCCGCGCAGAGTGCGCTGTCCGCGTCGGGGGCGCGCGTCCGACTCGAACACCTCGTCCGCGACACCCTCGACGAGGCACGGGGCATCGTCGCCGCCTCGACCCTGCCGGAAGAGTGTCAGGGCATGCTCCTCGACCTCGTCGACGCCGTGCAGGAGCGCGTTCCGTGAGCACCGGCCCCACCGGACTCGCCCTGTATTCGCGGACGGCAGTCGACGCGGCCGCGGCCGTCATACAGCGCTACTCGACCTCGTTCGGCCTCGCTGCGCGCCTGCTCGGCCGGCGCCCTCGCCCGCACGTCCGCAACATCTACGCACTGGTCCGCGTCGCCGACGAGATCGTCGACGGGCCGGCCCACGACGCGGGCCTGACGGTCGAACGCGAGCGCGCCGTGCTCGACGCCCTCGAGACCGAGGTGATGGATGCCATCGCCACCGGTTTCAGCGCGAATCTCGTCGTGCACGCCTTCGCTCGCACAGCGCGGGAGTGCGGGATCGGTGCCGAGCTGATCGCGCCGTTCTTCGCCTCGATGCGCACCGACATCGACACCGCCGCGCACGACGACCTGTCGCACGACGCGTACGTGTACGGCTCCGCGGAGGTCGTCGGGCTCATGTGCCTGCAGGTGTTCCTCAACGCCGGGATGTCCGCTCCCGCGCGCCCCGCCGCCGACCTCGTCGAGGGCGCACGTCGCTTGGGGGCCGCGTTCCAGGACGTCAACTTCCTCCGCGACCTCGCCGACGACGCCGACCGTCTCGGCCGCGACTACCTCGACGGCGCAGCCGACGACGAACGACGCATCGCCGTGCTCGATCGGATCGACGCCGACCTCGCCGCCGCGGCATCCGTCATTCCGCACCTTCCGCCCGACTGTCGGGCGGCCGTCACCGCCGCGCACGACCTCTTCGCCGAACTGTCGCGACGCCTGCGCCTCTCCCCCGCCGGTGCTCCGCGCGTGCGCGTCCCCGACGGCGTGAAAGCCACTCTCGCTGCCCGTGCCCTCCTGGGGCGTCCACCGAAAGGTCCCCGCTCATGAGCGCCCAGCGCATCGTCGTCGTCGGAGGCGGAATCGCCGGTCTGGGAACCGCCGCTCTGCTGGCCGACCGCGGCCACGACGTCCACCTCTTCGAAGCCCGCGATTCCCTCGGTGGGCGCGCGGGGTCGTGGGAGGCGGACGGCTTCCGGTTCGACACCGGGCCGAGCTGGTACCTCATGCCCGAGGTGTTCGACCACTTCTTCCGGTTGCTCGGCACGAGTGCCGATGAGCAGCTGGATCTCGTCCGCCTCGACCCGGCCTACCGCGTCTACGGTCCTCCCGGGAAGGGCGAGCCGATCGACATCGTGTCGGGACGCCAGGCCGTGCGGGCGCTGTTCGAGGAGCACGAGCCCGGATCGGGCGACAACATCGACGCCTACCTCGATTCGGCGAAGGACGCCTACGAGCTGTCGACGTCGAAGTTCCTCTACGACCCGTACTCCTCCACGAAGGGGCTGCGCGACCCCGCGCTCGTGAAGCGACTCCCCACGCTCATCCCTCTACTCACGCGTACCCTGTGGAAGCGCGTCACGACGGACTTCCAGAACACGCGCCTCCAGCAGATCCTCGCGTACCCCGCGGTCTTCCTCGGCGGCTCGCCCTTCGAGGTGCCGAGCCTGTACCACCTCATGAGTCACCTCGACCTCGGCGACGGCGTGCTCTACCCGAAGGGCGGGATGACGGAGATCATCACCGCCATCGAGAAGCTCGCTCGCGAGCGCGGTGTGCAGATCGAGACCTCGGCCCCCGTCGACGCGATCATCACCGAGTCTGGTCTCGCCCGTGGGGTGCGGCTCGCGGACGGGCGAGTGATCGCCGCGGATGCCGTGGTGTCCGGCGCCGACCTGCACCACACCGAGAATCACCTGCTCGAGGAGAAGGACCGCCAGTACCCCGAGAAGTGGTGGAAGGACAAGGTCCCGAGCCCCGGAGCACTGCTGCTGCTGCTCGGGGTGAAGGGCGAACTCCCCCAGCTCACGCACCACACCCTGCTCTTCACCGACGACTGGCACACGAACTTCGACGCGATCTTCGGTGAGGACAAGAAGATCCCCGACCCGGCGTCCATTTACATCTGCCGGCCGAGCGCCTCGGACGACTCCGTGGCCCCCGCGGGGCACGAGAACCTCTTCGTCCTCGTCCCCGTCCCGGCGGACCCCGTGAGCGGCCGCGGTGGCGTCGACGGATCGGGCGATCAGCGCATCGAGCAGGCGGCCGACCGAGTGATCGCGCAGATCGCGGAGTGGACCGGCATCCCGGATCTCGCCGAGCGCATCGTGGTGCGGCGGACGATCGCCCCCGAGGACTTCGTGAACGACCTGAACGCCTGGCACGGTAACTCGCTCGGTCTCGCGCACACGCTGAATCAGAGTGCGATCTTCCGGCCGAAGAACCGGTCGCGAAAGGTGCAGAACCTCTACTACGCGGGCACGTCGGTGCTCCCGGGCATCGGTCTGCCGATGTGCCTCATCTCGGCCGAGCTCGTCGTCAAGCGTCTGACCGGAGACACCTCCCCCGGCCCCCTGGCAGAACCCGTGCGCGCGGCGGTCTGAGGTGCCCGGGATCTACCTGGGCGCGATCCTGTTCTCGCTCGCGGGGATGATCGCGATCGATGTGAAGTTCTCGCTGGCGTTGCGCGTCGCGCCCGTTCGGACGATCGCCTCGGTCCTCGTCGCGACCGTGTTCTTCCTGGTGTGGGATGCCGTGGGCATCGTCACGGGCGTTTTCGTGAAGGGCGAGAGTCCGCTCTTCGTCGGCGTCGAGCTGGCACCGCACCTGCCGCTCGAGGAAGTCTTCTTCCTCCTCTTCCTCAGCTACCTCGCGGTCGTCATGTACGCCGTGTTCGAGCGGCGAGCACGCGCCCGGATCCGTGACCGCGCCCGTGTTCAGGAGGACGCATGACCTACCCCCTGATCGTGCTTCCCTTCGTGATCCTCACGGCGGCGGTGACCCTCGCGACGCTCGCCCGTCCGCGCTTCCGGCAGCGCATGGCATCCTCGATGCTCGTCGCGCTGGTCCTCATCGCTCTCACCCTCGTCTTCGACAACCTCATGATCGCCGTCGACCTCTTCTCGTACCCGGAGCAGCACCTCAGCGGTCTGCGCCTCGGCCTGGCCCCGATCGAGGACTTCGCGTACCCGTTGTGCGCCGCCTTCCTCGTGCCGGCGGTGTTCACGCTGCTGTCCCCTCACCCGTCCCCGAAGGATGCCGCATGACCGCCCCCGCCGCTCTCACCCCCGGCCGCGTCCTGCGGGAGCTGTTCGTGTCGTCGCGACCGGTCAGCTGGATCAACACCGCGTTCCCCTTCGCCGCGGCCTATCTGCTCACGACGCGTCAGATCGACGCGACGCTGATCGTCGGCATCCTGTTCTTCCTCGTGCCGTACAACCTCGCGATGTACGGGGTTAACGACGTCTTCGACTACGAGTCCGACCTGCGCAATCCCCGCAAGGGCGGCACGCACGGAGCCGTGCTCGACAAACGGATGCACCCGATCACCCTCTGGGCGTCGGCGCTGTCGTGTATGCCGTTCGTCGTGTATTTGGTGGTCGTCGGTTCGCCGCTGTCGTGGCTGGTCCTGGCGCTGAGCCTGTTCTTCGTCGTGTTCTACTCCGCGCCCCCGCTGCGTCTGAAAGAGCGCCCCTTCGCCGACTCGGTGACGAGCAGCATCCACTTCTTCTCGCCCGCCGTCTACGGTCTCGTGCTCGCCGGCGCGGCCTGGACCTGGCAGCTCGTGTTCGTGTTCGTCGCCTTCGCGCTCTGGGGAATCGCATCGCACGCGTTCGGGGCGGTGCAGGACGTCGAGGCGGACCGTGCCGCCGACATCTCGTCGATCGCCACCGCTCGAGGGGCGCGCTGGACCGTGCGCTTCGCGCTGGTCGCCTACGCCCTCGCCGGCGTGGCGATGCTGTTCACGGCGTGGCCCGGACCTCTGGCAGCCGTGCTGGTGATCCCCTACCTCGTCGTCTGCTGGCCGTACCGGAACGTCACGGATGCCGAGAGCGACCGCGCGACGGCCGGGTGGAACCGTTTCCTCTGGCTGAACCAGATCGCCGGCTTCGGCACGACGATGCTGCTGATCTGGTGGTGGTTCCTGACGGCCTGACGGGCGGGTCGGGGCCGCCGAGCTCGCGTGCCCGGCGCTCGCGATGCCCGGCGCTCGCGGTGCCCGACGCGTGCGGTGGCATCCCCCTCGAGTGTCCAAGACACGCCGTTATCCCGGTGCCGGTTACGGCGTGTCTTGGACACTCGACGGGAGTGATGGATGCCGGGGCGCGGCACACGGGGCCGCGCGAGGCGGGGCGCGGCGCGAACGGCGAACGCCGGTACCCGCGGAAGCGGGGCACCGGCGTTCGTCGTGGACCGGGCGTCAGCCGCCCTGGTTCTCGGTGCTTCCCGAGGAGGGCGCCTGCAGCTCGAGCAGGCGCTGGACCGCTGCGGTGAGTCGCGCGTCCTGCGTGGCGAAGGCCGAGAGGTCTCCGCTCGAGAGCGCCTGCTGGCGCGCCGTCAGCGCGTCGCGCGCTTCCTGCAGCGCCGCGGCGTAGTCGCCGGCCGGGGCGGACGGGGTCGACGGAGTGGGGTTCTCCGCCTGATCCGTCGGGGTCACCGACTCGTCTCCCGTGTCGGCTCCCGAGTCTCCGCCGAAGAGGGCGTCGAGCGCCTCGCTCAGCGTGTTCTCGAACGCGATCTTGTCACCGAAGGCGACCAGGACGCGGCGGAGCTGCGGCAGCTTCGTGTCACCGGACGACTGCACGAACACGGGCTGCACGTACAGCAGACCACCGCCCACGGGGAGCGTCAGCAGGTTGCCGTTGAGCACCTGCGACTGCCCCTGCTGGAGGATGTTGATCTGCGACGACACGTTCGTATCCGAGTCGAAGGTGTTCTGCACCTGGCCGGGGCCGGGCACCGTCGTCGCCGCGTCGATCACGAGCATGCGCAATCGCCCGTAGTCGTCGCGTTTCGTGCCCTTTTCGTCACCGGCGTTGGAATCGACCGCGAGGTAGCCCGTCAGCACGTTCCGCGCCTGACCGCCCTGGGACGCCGGGATGAAGCTCGTGAACATCGAGTACGACGGCGCATCCTGACTCGGCATCTTCATCGTCAGGTAGTACGGCGGCTGGAGCTCGTTCGCGTTCTGCGGGTCGTTCGGCGTCGCCCACCGGTTGTCCTGCTGGAAGAAGGACCGGGCGTCGTCGACGTGGTACACGCCGAGCATCGACCGCTGCACCTTCATGAGGTCGGTCGCGGTAGCGGACGTGGCTCATGAGGTCGGCCGACATCTCGCTCCAGGGCTGGAGAGTCGACGGGTAGATCTTCTGCCAGGTCTGCAGGACCGGGTCCTGGTCGTCCCACGCATAGAGCGTCACACTGCCGTCGTACGCGTCGACCGTCGCCTTGACCGAGTTGCGGATGTAGTTGATGTCATCCAGTGCGTACGTCGGAGCCGGGTTGTTCGAGTCGGCGATCGCCCGAGAGAGCGACACACCGGTCGAGTACGGGTAGTTCGCGCTCGTCGTGTACCCGTCGACGACCCACTTGATGCGCCCGTCGACGACGGTCGGGTAGGGGTCGCTGTCGAGCGTCAGGTAGGGCGCGACCTTCTGCACGCGCTCCTTGGGGTTGCGGTCGTAGAGGATCTGCGAGTCTGCGTTGACGTAGTCCGAGAAGAGGATCTGCTCCGACTGGAACTTCAGCGCGTAGATGAGGCGGTTGAAGACGTTGCCGACGCTCGGACCGCCGTTCCCGCGGAACGTCGTGCGCGTCTCGGTGCCTCCGTCGGCGCCGAGCGGGTAGTCGAGCTCGATGTCTTCGCCCCCCTCGGGCCCGCCGACGATCGAGTACTGCGGCGACTGCTCACCGAAGTAAACGCGGGGCTCGTAGTTCAGGTCCGTGAGGAAGCCCGTTCCCGGGATGGCGCGTTCGAGGAAGACGGGGTCACCGTCGGCCGTGCGCTCGTTTCCCGCCGCGGCCACCATGCCGTACCCGTGCGTGTACACGAGGGTGGAGTTCTGCCACGAGTTGGCGTCGCCGAGCTGACTCGTGTTCAGCTCTCGGAGCGACACGACGGCATCCTGGCTCTGCCCGTTGATCTGGTAGCGGTCGACGTCGAGCGGCTCCGCGAACTGGTAGTACGAGCGGTACTGCTCGAGCTGGCGGACGGTGGGGCCGATAATGGCCGGGTCCATGATGCGCAGCTGGGCGGTGGATGCCGCGTCGTTGCGCAGCTGACCGGCCTGAGCGGTCGTCGTTGCCTCGAAGTTCTCTTTCTCGACCTTGTCGATGCCGTACGCGGTCTTCGTGCTGTCGAGGTTGCGCTGGTAGTACTGGCTCTCGAGCGACAGCTGGTTCGGGCGCACCTGGAACGTGTTCACCGCCCACGGGATCGCGGCCCCGACGACGATCGCCGAGACGACGAGCAGCGCCGTCGCGATCAGGGGGTAGCGCCACCGGCCGATGAACGCGGTGACGAAGAAGGCGAGAGCCACGATCACCGCGGCGATCGCGAGGATCGTCTGGCCGGGGATCACCGCGTTGGCACCGACATAACCCGGACCCGTGATGCGGTCGTCGGGCTGGATGAGCGTGCGGTAGCGGTCGAGCCAAAGGCTGGCGCCCTGGAGGAGCAGGTAGAGGCCGGCGAGCACAGCCAGCTGGATGCGCGCGGCCTTCGAGATGCGCAGCTCGCGCTGGCCCACCCGAACGGATCCGTAGAGGTAGGACACCACGGCGGTGAGGAGGAGAGAGACGAGGGCGACGGCGGACGCGAAGCCCAGGACCGCCGTGTAGAACGGCATCGCGAACATGTAGAACCCGGTGTCGAGACCGAACTGCGGGTCGGTCACCGCGGTCTGCACCCCGTTCGCCCACAGCCAGGTCGTCTCCCACTGTGCGGATGCCGCGAAGCCGGCGAAGAAGCCGAAAAAGATCGGGATTCCCCACATCGCCAGGCGCCGCAGGGGCTCGACGACCTCTTGGTAGCGATCGAGCTGAGAACTCAGCCGCGCGTAGACGGGACGCAGCCGGTACGCCAGCTGGATCGCCGCCCACACCGGGACGGCCATCGCGACGAATCCGACGGCGAACATCACGGCCCGCGCGATCCACTGCGTGGTCAGCACGGTCGTGAACCCGAGCTGCGCGAACCACATCCAATCGGCGTAGAGGTTCGCGAACACGAAGAAGGCGACGACCAGCGCGGCGATGATCGCCAAGCTGATCGAGATGATTCGTCGGGAGCGGTTCGGCGGCGTGGCCTGGTTCGGCGCTGAGGTCGTGGTCACCACCTCATCCTAGGCGCGACCACTGTGGGTGAGCCGTGGATACTACGATCCCGTGCTGTTGCCCGCCTCGCAGGTCGGCAGAGCGTCGAGGTCGCCGCCTTCGCGAATCGTCTCCAGCACCTTCAGGGAGTCCGAGAGGGTCGACACCGAGAACACCCGGATGCCGTTCGGCACGTGGCCCACGACCTCGTTGCAGTTGGCCGACGGGGCGAGGAACCAGGTGGCACCGGCATCCCGAGCCCCGTAGAGCTTCTGACGGATGCCGCCGATCGCACCGACCTGACCCTGCTCGTCGATCGTGCCGGTGCCGGCGATGTGCTGTCCGCCGGTGAGGTCGCCGGGCGACATCTTGTCGATGATGCCGAGGGCGAACATCATGCCCGCGCTCGGGCCGCCGATGTCGTTGAGCTGGATCTTGACGTCGACGGGGAGATCGAAGCCGATGGCGAGCACGATACCGACGAGCCACTGCTGCTGCCCGTTGACCTCGCCCTGGCGCGGGGTGACGGTCACGGTCGTCTGAGTGCCGTCCCGGTCGACCCCGAAGGTCACGGGCTGACCTCCCGCGGCCTGGATGGCGGCCTTGACGTCGTCCGCCGTCGGGGTGGCGGCTCCGTCGACCGACTCGATCACGTCGCCGGCCTCGAGGAGGCCCGAGGCGGCACCATCACCGGTGACGCTCCCCACCACGATGCGCTGGGGGACGTCGTAGCCGAGTTGGCGCAGCGCGGCCGCGGAGGCCTCGAGCTGCGAGTCGGTCATCAGCGCGGCGTTCTCGGTGTTGCGCTGCTCGGTCGTCTGCCCCTCGGGGAAGATTCGGTCGATCGGGATGACCGCGCGGGAGGGGTCGAACCAGGCGGCCGCCAGTTCGATCCAGGAGGGCCGACGCTCGCGGTTTCCGTTGACCTGGACGGTGAGCAGATCGAGCTGGCCCGTCGTCGGGTCGCCCTTCTCGTCCGGCACCGTGATGAGCGGCACGTCGACGCCGTCGGCGTTCTTCGACGTTCCGAGCGTGTCGAGCACCGGCCCCGGCTGTTGGATCACGTACGCCGTCGGCAGGAACGTCAGGACGAAGAGCACCACGACCGCGACGGCGAGGGACCACAACCCGAACAGGGTCGTGCGTGACCGTCGGCGTGCGGGAGCGGGCACGACGGAGACGTTCTCGTCGAACAGGGTCACGGGTCCTACCTTTACCGGGGATCGTTCGCGCGCGGCGTAAGCGGCGTGGAGCCGAGCCGGGGAGAGCGAGGAAACGTGCGACTAGCGTAGATCCCGTTCCCCTTGACCTGGCTGAGAGGCGAAGAAGTGGCAGACGACGACCGGAACCCTGAAGAAGAGTTCCAGGAGCTCATGCGTCGCCTGATGTCGGGCGACATGACCGGCATCGATCCCGAACAGCTCTCCCGGCTGTCGGGCATGCAGATCGACCCCGCGATGCTGCAGGCCGTGATGAGCCAGCTGCAGGGCGCGTTCGCGGGCACGCAAGAGGGTGTGGACTGGAGCCTGGCCGAACGCCAGGCGCTGCACATCGCCAATCAGGACGGTCTGGGCGTCACCGCGGGTCAGAGCAGCGACCTGTCTCAGGCTTTCGCCCTCGCGAACCTCTGGCTCGGCGAGGCCACGAACATCGCCGAGCTCTCGCAGCCCGCGCGCGCCGTCACCCGCGGCGCGTGGGTCAGCGCGACGCTTCCCGTCTGGCAAGAGCTCGCCGAGCCGGTGGCGACGAGTATCGCCGACGCACTGACCGACGCCCTCGGTCAGCAGGCACCCGACGACATGCAGGAGATGATCGCGGGCGCGGGCCGCTTGATGCGCACGGTCGGCGGCTCATTGTTCGCGACACAGCTCGGGCACGTCGTGGGTCGACTCTCCACCGAGGTCGTCGGCGGCGGAGATGTCGGCATCCCGGTCATGCCCGACGGCGAAGCCGCGATCCTGCCGCAGAATTTCGCCGATTTCGGCCCGCGATCTCGAGATCCCCGACGACCAGCTCGCGCTGTACCTCGCGACGCGCGAACTCGCCCACGCACGTCTCTTCCGGCACGCGCGCTGGCTGCGACTGCACGTCATCTCTCAGGTGCGCGATTTCGCGCACGGTATCCGCGTCGACACCGACGCTCTCGAAGACCTCGCGTCGCGGTTCGACCCCTCGCAGCCCGAGGAACTCCGCAGCGCGTTGGAGAGCGGTGCCCTGCTGCCGGCGCGCTCGGAGGAGCAGACCGCGGCGCTGACGCGCCTCGAGAATCTGCTCGCCACGATCGAGGGCTGGGTCGACGTCGTCACGGAGGACGCGACGTCCCGCCTCCCCGCCGCGGCGCGTATCGCCGAGGCGGTGCGACGTCGCCGCGCGGTGGGCGGTCCTGCCGAGCAGGCTCTCGGTTCGCTCGTCGGGCTGGAACTGCGTCCGCGCCGTATGCGCGAGGCCGCCGCGATGTGGCGTGCCGTCACCGACGCGGTCGGGGTGGCCGGCCGCGACGCCCTCTGGGACTACCCCGACCTCATGCCGTCGGCGGAGGACATCGACGATCCGGCACGCCTCGTGGAACGGGTCGTCGCCACGTCGCGCGGTGAAGCCGCCCCGACGGATGCCATGGACGACGCGCTCGCCCAGTTGCTGGCGGAGGAGAACCTCGCCGACCAGGACCGTGACGGCGCTCCGGGCCGTGAGGAGTCCGACGGCGACGAGGGGACACCGGGCGACCAGCGTCCGGTCTGACTCCTCCTCCCCAGCAGCCGCCGCAGTCCCGCGGCGTGTGGACAAGCGGGCGCGGCGCGGGAGAGCCCGAGATCATCGGTGGATGATCCGACTCGACCAGGCCGCTCCCCCGCTCTTCCGCTCCGACGGCACCGTGCAGTTCGGCGCGCCCGCCCGCGCTCGCGTGGAGTACTCGGCGCCGTGGGTGGAACGCGCGATCGACGCGCTCGAGGCGGGGACGACGCGCAGCGAACTCCGCGCACTCGCTCGCCTGCATCGCGCACCGAACGCGGACGCCGACGCCGATGCGCTGCTCACGACGCTCTCCCCCGCGCTCGTGCGCTCCCGACGCCCCGGGACGTTCGTGGTGCAGACCGCCGACGACCTGCCCCCGGCCGCCGTCCGCGCGGTGCTCGCCGCCCTACCGGCGCGGAGCCGGCTGGTCGCGTGGGCGGGCGCCGACACGGCGCCGGTCGCGGCCGGCTCGCGCGTCGTGCTCCTCGCGGCGCATCGCGTGGATCCTCGCCGGGCATCAGCCCTCCTCCGCGAGGGTGTCGTGCACCTGCCCCTGGTTCTCGACGGAGCCAGCGCGACCATCGGTCCGGTCGTCCACCCCGGACGCACGGCGTGCTTGTCGTGTCTGGATGCCACGGCACAGCGCCTCGACGGGTCGTGGCCGCTTCTCGCGGCGCAACTGCTCGCCCGCCCGTGCGCGACCGCCGATGTCGCTCTGGCCGCGGAGGCAGGACGCGCCGCTCGGCACCTGCTCAGCGCGCGGCCTGCCGTCCCGTCCCGCTCGCTGCGCCTGCGCGTCGACTCGCTCCGGCGTGTCTGGGAAGACCATCGGCCGAGCGCAGACTGCCGGTGCCGATCTCTCGAAGGAAACGCGACGGCTCCCGATCCGCCCGGCCACGACCTCGAGCCCAGCTCACCGTCAGCGATCGCGCCGCTCTCGTGACACCGACGTACGCGAGACGACGCTCCTCGTCGACGGCTTCGAACGTGGTGGCATACGAAATCGGGAGAAGGCCCTCGCTCACGCCGATGAGGAAGACGTGCTCCCATTCGAGTCCCTTCGCCGCGTGCAGGGTCGAAAGGGTGACGGTGCGCGTCGCGGGCTCGTGCTGGTCGCGCGCCCGCGCCTGCAGATCATCGGTGAACGAACGAAGGTCGGTGCCGGGAGCCGCTTCCTCCGCGAGACGTAGCAGCGCCGCGCGGGCCTCCCAGCCGTCGCGGAGCGCCCCACCCGCCTGCGGCGGATCGTCCGTCAGACCGACCCCGCGCAGGACGTCGCGGACCGTCGCCAGGAAGCCCGTCTCCACGGGAGCGACGGAAGCGGCGCGCAGCGCCATCAAGGCCTGCCGCACCTCCGGCATGTCGAAGAACTTGCGGCCGCCGAGCACCGTGGCCGCAATTCCACGAGACGAAAGAGCGTTCAAGACGACCGCGGACTGCGCGTGCGAGCGATAGAGGATCGCGATGCTGTCGGGATCGGCACCGGCGGCGATGATCCCGGCGACCTCGGCGGCGATCCCAGCGGCCTCGGCTTCGTCATCCTCATACGCGAACACCGCGGGGACAGGGGCGTCGCCGTCGTGCGCCGCGACGAGCTCGAGCGCACCGGCACGGCCGCGCATGAGGTCGTTCGCCACCGCGAGCACCGCGCTGGTGGAGCGGTAGTTGCGCTCGAGCCGGACGACACGAGCGTCGTCGTACGTCCGGTCGAACTCGAGGAGGTAGCGGGCGTCGGCCCCGGTGAACGAGTAGATCGTCTGGCTCGCGTCACCGACGACGCACAGATCACGTCGATCGCCGAGCCAGAGTTCGAGCAGACGGTTCTGCAGGGGCGAGACGTCCTGGAACTCATCGACGGTGAAGTGTCGATACTGCTCGTGAACCGCCGCGGCCACACGGGGTTCCGCCTCGATCATGCCGGCGCAGGTGAGGAGGACATCCTCGAAGTCCATCTGCCGGCGCTCGTCCTTCAACTTCTCGTACGCCCGCTGAAGGTCGACGACCTGCTCCACGCGCAGTCGTCCGACCCCATCGGGACGCGCCGCGGCGTACTGCTCGATGGACCGCATCGTCACTTTGCGCCACTCGATCTGAGCGGCCACATCGCGCAGGGTCGCGGTGTCGGGCGCGAGCCCGATGCCGTCCGCGGCGTGAGCGAGCATGCGCACCTTGTTGTCGATGATCGACGGTGCCTGATCGGCGGCCAGCGTCGGCCAGAAGTAGTTCACCTGAGCGAGAGCGGCGGCGTGGAAGGTGCGAGCGGACACCCCGTTGACCCCCAGGGCTCGCAGTCGTCCGCGCATCTCACCGGCGGCCTTCGCCGTGAAAGTTACGGCCATCACTCGCTGCGGCGAATAGGCACCCGTGTCGACACCGTGGGCGATGCGACGCGTGATCACGCGAGTCTTTCCGGTTCCCGCCCCGGCCAGCACGCACACCGGCCCGCGGAGAGCGCGTGCCGCCTCCAGCTGGTGCTCGTCGAGTCCGTCGAGCGCGTCGGAGGTCACGCGGCGCCCCCGTACCAGTCCTCGATCAACCGACGGGCGATGGAAGAGGTTCCGGGCAACTGCACGGCATCCTCCCCCCTCAGCGCCGCGCCGATCTGCTCCCGATCGAACCAGCGGACCTCGACGATCTCCTCGCCGTCGGCGCGGACCTCGGTGTCGTCGAGGATGCGGGCACGGAAGCCGAGCATGAGCGAGCGCGGGTACGGCCACACCTGCGAGCCGCGGTACTGCACGTCCTGCAGGCGTACTCCGGCCTCCTCGAGGATCTCGCGCGCGACCGCGTCCTCCAGTGACTCACCGGCTTCCGCGAACCCGGCGAAACACGAGTATCGACCCCCGCCCCACGCGGCATTCGCGCCGAGGAGGATCCGGTCGGGATCGGTCGCCGACGAGAGCAGCACGATCACCGCGGGGTCGGTGCGCGGGAAGTGTTCCCGTCCGCAGCGAGGACAGTGACGCGACCACCCGGCATGACGAAGCTCGGTGCGCGTTCCGCACGCCGGGCAGAACGGCGCGTCGCGCAGCCACCCGGCGAGGGCGACCGCGGTGGCGAAGATCTCCGACTCGTCCGCGGGCAGATCGCCCCCGACGCTGCGGAGTCTGCCCCACTCGACGGACGGGGAGAGGTGCAGGTCGTCGTCGTCATCGATGACGGCGAGAAGGAGGGCGTCATCGTTCCCGTCGCGCCCCAGAAAGGCCCACTCGATCGCCTGCCCGACCTCATCGGTGCGGAGCAGCGCCAGACGCCCGTCGTCGACGGGCGACGCGTCTGCCCGCACGGCCAGGACACGGGTTCCGGATGCCGAGCGCTCGCGCGACAGCAGATCCTCGGCGGTGCGCTCGTCTCCGCGCCTGTCGAGCGCGCCGCCCGGCCATCGAGCGGGAGACGGGGAATCGGGCGGCACCGGAACGGGCAGCGGCATCGAACACCTCTCTCAAGGGCGTGGCGCAAGGGGAAGGAGCGAGCACGCGACCTACCCTGGGTGCATGGCCCGCTCGCCCCTCACTCTAGCCGCGTCGGTGACGGCGGCCCTCCCCCGGATCGGCGTGACGCGCGTCGGAGCGCTCACCGAGAACGCCGCGGGCCGCTTCGACGCCGCGCTCGTCCACCTCGACGACGGACGGACCGCTGTCGTGCGCCGCCCCTCCGCGGAGGAGTTCGCGTCGGACCTCGCCGCCGAGTCTCGCGCGCTGCACGCGCTGACCCCCGGGGTGCGGGCCCTCCTCCCCTTCGCCGTTCCCGAAGTGCTCGGCGAGAACGGATCCGGCATCGACCGCGTCCTCGTCACGACCCACCTCGAGGGCTATCGCATCGACCCCGCGCACCTGCCCAAGGGTCCTGGTTACGCTCCGGCCATCGGCGGCGCGTTCGCGGCCGTTCACGCGCTCCCCGTTTCGATCGTCCGCACCGACGGCCTTCCGGTCCGCTCCCCCGAGCAGGTACGCGACGACACGGCCCGCCTGCTCGACCGCGCCGACGGCACGGACCGCGTTCCCGACGGTCTCATGCTGCGATGGCGGCAGGCGCTCCGCGAAGACGAGCTGTGGCGCTTCGAATCGGCCGTGGTCCTGGGGGGTGGGACGAGCTCCTCCGTGCTGCTGGAAGACGACGACGACGAGATTCCGCACGTGACCGGCGTGCTCGAGTGGTCGGGGCTGAGCGTCGGCGATCCCGCCATCGACCTGCGGTGGCTGGCATCCGCCCCCCTCGCCGCCGACGATGTCTTCGCCGGCTACACGGCCGCCGGTGACCGCTCCCCCGACGCCCTTCTTCGTGAGAGAGCGCGCCTGTACGCCGAGCTCGAGTTCGCGCGCTGGCTCGTCCACGGGTACGACGCCGGCGACGCGGCGGTCGTGTCGGACGCCGTCGCCCTCCTGGAGTCGTTGGTCGAGGGCGTCCGCGGCGACCACATCGTGGCCGACTCGCGCACGGACATCGACGACGCGCTCGCCCTCGTCGAGAAGGTCCCCCCGGCGGTGATCGGGGGCGTCGACACGTCGATGCAGACCGACGCGTACGATCCCGAGGCCCTCTCGCTCTACCTCTCCGCGGAGCGGGACCGCGAGGCGGCGGCCGCCGGTCTCGCCGCCGCTCTGGCAGACGATGACTTCCCCCGGGCGACGGCCCCGTCCGACGCCGTGGATCTGCCCCCGGCCCTCAGCGAGGAACCCGGTCCGACCGCGCCGATCGACCTCGACGGGTGGACCGACGCGCCGTGGCGCACGGACCGGTCGGACGCCGAGTCTTCGACCAAGGACGCCCCTGGACTCGACGTTCGCGGCGACGCCGCGGCTGCTGACGGCGCTGACGCCGCCGCCGCGGACGACGCCGTGGCACACGACGACGAGGAAGACGCCGCGCGGGCGAGCCGCGCGGCCCTGCGTCGCTGGGGCGTGACGGGGGACGACGTCTGAGCGCACCGCGCGCAGATCACCCGCGGAGGACCAGCTCGTCTCCGACGTAGAACAGCACGACGTCGATGGCATCGAGTGGAATGCCGTGCTTCGCGTGATACGCCTCCCGATAAAGCTCGAGCTGGACCATGCGGGACCGCCGGTCCTCAGCCGTGGCCGGCGGCTTCCCCGTCTTCCAGTCGACGATCTCGTAGCGGTCGCCGCGTCGGTAGACCGCGTCGAGCTTGCAGATCACGACGTGTTCGCGGCCGTCGAGGCGCCGCGTGACGAAATCGATCTCCGTCTCGACCTCGAGGGGCTGCAGGGTCGCCCACTCGGACCGTTCGAAACACTCGCGCAACCGCGCAAGTTCCGCCGCATCGGCGGCGGACGCTCCGAACTCGTCGTCATCCCACAGGGCTTGGTCGTCCAGGCCGAGGCCGGCACCCACGAGTCCTGAGCGCTGCTCGACCCAGGCGTGAAACAGCGTTCCGAGACGCGTCTGCCGGTACGGACGCTCGGGCATCGGCCGTCGGACCTCGTCGACGGCCGCGCCGTAGTCGGCGACGAAGTCCTTGAATCGCGACGCCGGGATACGCGTCGGCGCCGGGGCGTGGAGCGGCTGCAAGCGCGCGGCGCGCTCGGCGAGGAGTAGGGCGAGGTCCGCATCCGGCTCTGCCGGCGCCGCGCTACGCGCTGCTGCGACGTCCGCAGCCGCGGCCGTCACGGCCGTGCGCCGAGACCCGAGGGGGTCGAGCGGCCAGTGAAGCAGGCGCCGCTCCCCGTCGTACGGGTCTTCTCCCGCGTCGCCCACCGGGAGATCGAGCTCCAGGGCCTCCGCGGCCTCGTCGAGGAACACGCTCGGCCGGCGCGGCTTCTTCGTGCCCGACCACGTGGACCCCGACAGCAGCAGGTGATCGCGCGCGCGAGTGAAGGCGACGTAGGCCAGACGACGGTCCTCGTCGAGCTGACGCGCGCGATTCGCCGCGACGAAGTCGTCGATGGCCGCCTTCAGCTCCTGTTGTGTTTCGGCACCCCTCCACCCGAGAACGGGCAGCCACGCCGCATCGCCGCGGAAGTCGGAGGGCAGGATGCCGAACCCCAACCACCCCTTGGTGTCGCGCGGCAGCGAGGGAAGCTCGTCCGTGACCAGACGCACGACCGCGACGGCATCCCACTCCAGCCCCTTGGACCCGTGGATGGTCAGGAGCTGGACCACGTCGTCTTCGGGCGGCTCGGTGCGCGGCGCGAACTCGTCCGCCTGTTCGGCGTGGTCGAGCCAGGCCAAGAGGCTCGTCACCGAACCGGACTCGTCGGCGGCGAGGAACCCGCGGATCTCGTCGACGAACGCGCGCAACTGCGCCGAGGCGATGCGCGCGGGTCCGCGCGATTCGTTGGCGGCGAGCTCGATGTCGAGACGGAGTTCGGCTTCGATCAAGCGGATGATTTCGGGAATGGGGGCGCCGATGCTTCGCCGCAGGCCCGCGAAGACCGCCCCGGCCTCGCGCAGACGCGACCGCCCTTCGGGCGTGATGTCGGAGAGCCAACCGTGATCGTCACTCTGCCGGGCGATGAAGTCGAGCGCATCGACGAGAGATGCGCTGTCTCCACCGGGCGTGGCTCGCAGCCGCTCGACGACATCGCGCTCGAGCGGACGCAGAGCGACGTCGTGCGTCGCGAGACGCCGGGCGAGCTGGGCGAGCGCACGCAGGTCCGCCAGGCCCACCGCCCACCGCGGTCCGGACAACAGGCGGATCAGCGCGGAACCCGCCTCGGGGTCGCTGATCACGCGCAGGGCGGACACGACGTCGACGACCTCGGGCGTCGTCAGCAGGCCGCCGAGCCCGAGGATCCGGTGCGGGATGCCACGGCGTCCGAGCGCGTCGCCGAAACGCACCATGTGCTTCTTGCTGCGGAACAGGATTGCTCCGGTCGTGCCGAGATTCTGAGCCTGTCGGGTAGCGCGCACGCCGGCGAACCACGACGCGACGCGATCCGCCTCGGTGTCGAGATCGTTCTCGAAGACGAGTTCGACCAGGCCGTCCGGCGCACCCGGGCGCGCACGGAGCGCCTCGACCGCGACGGGCGATCGGTCCGCGAGGGGAGCGAGGACGGCGTTGGCGACGTCGAGGACGCGCGCGCTGTTGCGCCAACTGGTCAGCAGCGAGAAGTGTCGGCATCCCCCGTCCGGAGAGAACGCGGCGGGGAATCCGCCCAGGTTGCCGGCGCTCGCGCCACGCCACGCATAGATCGCCTGATGGGGGTCGCCGACGGCCATCACGCCCGTGCCCGCGAAGAGGGTCGAGAGCAGATCTGTCTGGACGACCGAGGTGTCCTGGTACTCGTCGAGGAGAACGACGCGGTAACGCGACCGCAGTTCGGACACGACGGCGGGGTGCTCTCGGACGATCCGCAGCGCACCGGCCACCTGATCGGCGAAGTCCATGACACCCAGCCGGGTCTTCTCTCGGTCGTAGTCCGCGGCGAGGGTCGCGAGCAGACCGAGGGCGGACACGCGCGCGGCCGCGTCGGCGACGTCTTTGTAGACGGTGACGCGCGCCGAAGTGGAGGGTCTCTCGACGATACGGCCGAACTCATCGGGGAAGGCGGCGAGGCGTTCGAGGTCGACGAGGTTGTCCACTCCGTCGCGCGCGATGCGTAGCGCGGCGTCGATCAGGGTGCGGGGCGACTCCTGCCGCTCCTCGAGTCGCGGGTCGTCGGACATGAAGACCACTCGTCGCATCAGAAGCCACGCCGCGGACTCGGAGAGGATCGCGGACTCGGCGTCGCGCCCGATCCGCAGCCCGTGCTCGCGAACGAGAGAATCGGCGAAGCTGTTGTAGGTCGAGACGGTCGGACGGTGCAGCAGCTGGTCGCCGTCGCCGTCGCCCGTGGCGGGTGCCGCGAACTCGTCGGCGAGGGCATCGAGGACCTCGCGTCGCGCCGCGTCGCCCCGCGCTCCGTCCCGAGAGGCGAGCTCGGCGAAGACCGCGAGGCGCCCGGCGGCATGCAGGTGCGGCAGCAGGGGCAGAAGACCGCGCGTCTCGAACTCCGAGAGCCTCTGGAGGCGCCGTTGGATGCGTTCGGCCAGTTCGCCCGCCGCCTTGCGCGTGAAGGTCAGGCCGAGCACTTCGTCACGACGGACGATGCCGTTGGCGACCAGCCAGACGACGCGCCCCGCCATCGTCTCGGTCTTTCCGCTTCCCGCTCCGGCCACGACGAGCGCCGGGGCCAACGGCGATTCGATGACGGCGGTCTGCTCGGGCGTGGGCGGAAACTGACCCAGCGCCGCGGCGATCGTCGCTGCGGAGAGTGTCGGGCTCACGAGGCGCTCACCGCCGACACCGTGTGGATGCGGCAGAGTCCGTACGAGAATTCATCGCGGCAGTGGACCTCGTAGGGAGCGGCGAACGTTCCGCCCCTCATCACGCCGACCGCCCTCTGCACCCGCTCGACGAACGCGGTGCGCGCCTGGTCGTCGAATGGCGGCTGAAGCGGCTCGGCGTAGTCCTTCGTGACCGCACTGGGTCGCAGGACGAGGAGTTTCGCACCTCCGGGCGTCAGACCTCCGGTGTTCTCGATCGCCCCCGAGGCGAACGCCAACTGGTACGCCGCCAGCTGCGGGTTGTCGGCGACCTTGGCATCCGTCTGCGGTTCGTTCTTCCCCGTCTTGAGGTCGACGATCACCACCTGTCCGGACGCTGACACCTCGACACGGTCGATATCGCCACTGACCACCGCACCGTGTACACCCGCATCGTCGATCGGAATCGGAACCTCGAAGTGGCGCTCCGCGCCGATGAGCCGACCCCCGGCATCGTCGAAGCGACGAAGATACGTCGCAAGGCGCCTGACGAGGTCGCGTGCGCGCGTCCGCTCGGCGCGCTCCCGCCAGGCGGCATCGAAGACCAGCTCTCCCCACCGCTCCTCGACCACCGCCCAGAGATCGTCCTCGGACGTGGATGCCGCCGTCTCGAGGGCCGCGTGGATGATCGTGCCGATGCCCGCCGTCGTGCCGCTGCGGTCACCGCCGAGGTCGGCGATCACCCAGTTCAGCTCGCACTCTTCGAGCGTGTGCAGCCGCGAGGGCGAAACGCGCACGTCTTCGCGCGTGAGGTCTCGCAGGGGTGCCGTCGAGGTGGGCGCGGCGACGCCGTACCACTGTTCCGGCGCGGCCCCCGCGACATCGGCGGCGGCGAGCAGCGCGAGCTGACCGGCGGCATGGCGACGTTCCGCGGCCGGGACGCGAGGCACGGTCAGCGCCCGACGGTGCCGGGCGACGAGTCCCCGCAGCGACAGCGGATGCTCGGGGATTGCGGATGCCGGCTCCGGCGTGGGCAGCATCTCGAACAACACGCTCGGCCCGGTGTCGTCGTCGTCGACGGCGGTCACGATGAGCTGGGTCCCGGCGCGGGAGATCGCGCGGACGAACAGCCGCAGTTCGTCGTGCATCGCCGACCGACGGCGGTCGAGCATGCCCGCCGCGGGCAGGTCGGGGAACTGCACCGCGTCGGCGAGACGCCACGTCTCCAGCAATCCGCCACGCAAGCGCGTGTTCGGCCAGATCCCGTCCTGCACGCCGGCGACGATCACGGTGTCGAACGCGGTTCCCGCGGCGGCCGCGGGCGTGAGGACGCGCACGGCGTCGATCACCGCGGGCTGCTCGATGCGGTCTTCGGCGACGTCGCTGTCGAGGATCGCCCGGAGGAAGACGGCCGCTTCTCCGTCGGGTTCGCGTTCGGTGAAGCGTTTCGCCGCTTGGAACAGCGCCACCACCGCGTCCAGGTCGCGATCCGCCTGCTCCGCGAGCGGCCCCTGCCCGCGCGCCGTCTCGCGCCACGAGCGCGCGAGCCCACTGCGCTCCCACGCCGTCCACAGCAGCTCGTGCGCCGTCGCGTGCTCCGCCGACTGTCTCCGCAGGACCGCGAGCGTCTCCGCGAGCCGGGCCGCCCGGCGCGCCTCTCGCGAGTCGATCGACGCGAACTCGAGGGGATGCCGAAGGCCCGACGCGAGAACCTCGCCCGCCGAGCGGGTACCGCCCTCCTGCAGCTCCCGGTGCCGGAGTTCGGTGCGCAGTCGACGGAGTTCGATGGGGTCGAAGCCGCCGAAGGTCCCGAGCAGCGCATCGCCGATCGACTCCGGCGACCAGTCGAGGGGGTCCGCCGCACCCAGCTCGACGAGTGCGACGAGATCGCGTACGGGCCGCTGGGCGCCGAGAGCGACGCCCGGGCCGCTCGACCGTGCCGGCACCTCTCGAGCGGCGAGTTCGGCTTCGAGGGCCGCGACCTGCCGCGAATCGTGGGCGATCACGGCGCATGCCGCCCACGGCACTCCATCGAGCACGTGGCGTTCGCGGAGCAGGCGGGCGATGGCGTCGGCCTCTTCGGCCGGCGACCGCAGGAGGAACGTGCGGACGGACCCGGTCGGTGCGGCACCCTCGGGGGCGCGTCTGTGGGCCACAATGCCCGCCGCACCGATGCGTGCGGCCGCCGTGCGCACGAGATCGACCTGCTCGGGGGTTCCCCTGTGCACCGTTCCGAGCGTCGCGAGGTCTCCCAGCTCCCGGGTGAGCCGCGCGAAGTTCTCGGGCGTCGCTCCGCGGAACGCTCCCGAACCGACATCGGGATCGCCGAACGCGACCACGCCGATCCCGAGCGCACGGCACACCCGCAGGAGGTCGACCCCGCCGCTGGTGAGCTCCTGTGCATCGTCCACGAGAATGCATCGGAGCGCCGCGAACCGCCCCAGCATCTCGCGATCGCGCACCGCCTCGCTCAGGATGCCGACGGCTTCGCGGGCGAGATCCGCGGCGTCCCGGTGCGCACCGCGCATCCGTCGCCGGACATGGCGATACTCACGCGTGAACGAGGCCAACGACTCCCACACCTCCACGTGGTGATGCGTGGCCAGGGCCGACAGGTCGTCGGGGCTGAGACCGAGATTGGTGCACTCCGCGAGGAAGGCACGGAGGTCGCCGCGGAAGCCGCGGGTCGCCCGGATCGCGGGGCCGAGCCAGTCCGGCCAGCGCGAGAAGCCCTCGGCCTCGTCTGCGGCGTCGCCGTCGAGCAGGTCTTTCACGATCTGGTCTTCGTCTCCGCCGGTCAGCAACTGCGGCGGCTCATCGCCCCGGCGCACCTCTGCTCCGCGCACCAGCTGGAACGCGAACGAGGCCAGCGAGCGCGCCAGCGCTCCCGAAGTCGCCCGTCCTACCGCGAGGGCGAGGGGGTCACGCAGCGCCGTCGCTGCGGGCCGTGTCGGCGTCAAAACGAGGATGTGATCCGGATCCACCCCGGATTCCACGAGGTGCCGCACGCGCGCGACGAGCGTCGAGGTCTTGCCCGATCCGGGCGCACCGACGACGACCCCGCTCCGCCCGGCGTCCCCCTCGACGACCTCACGCTGATCCCGGTCGAGGACGGGCGGCGAGGTGTCGCGATCGAGCATGTCTTCCACGCTAGCCGCGGCTTCCGACATCGACTCTCTCCGACGCTCCGGACCGGGTCGCACGCCCGCACCCCGCGTCTTCACGAGCGTGCGTTCGCCGTCCGCGAAGCGACGCCTCGGGCGCGGCTCCCTGTCGGAGGGCTGCCCTAGAGTCGAAGAGCACGCCGGGCCGACCGCGACCCGGGTGGAAAGGACGCATCGTGGAGATCCGCATCGGCATCACCAACACCGGCCGCGAGCTGAGCTTCGAGACCAACGAGAGCTCCGATGTCGTGAAGTCGTCGGTCGCTTCCGCCCTCGACAGCTCCGCGAGCCACGTGACGTTCACCGATGTCAAGGGCAACTCCTACATCGTGCCGACCGCGAACCTCGCTTTCGTCGAGCTGGGCACCGAAGAGTCCCGCCGCGTGGGCTTCGTCGCCTGACACCCGCCGCATGCAGATCCTCCTCGGCCTGATCATCGGAGCGGTCGTCGGCCTCGGTGTCCACTTCGCGCTGCCGCACCGCGACGTCCGGGGTGTCGCCGTGGCGCCCCTCGCGGGTGCGGCGGCATCGGGTGTGACGTGGACTGCGCTCACGTGGGCGGGGCTCACCGTCGAGTCACCGATCCTGTGGCTCGCCGCGATCGCGGCGCCCGTGCTGACGACCATCGTGCTCGTGCCATTGGTGTCTCGCATCCGCCTTCGGCGCGACGACGCCGATCGCGCCCGCCTGGGCATCTGACTCGGCGTCGCAGGCGTCTTCTCGAATCGTCGACCGAAGCCGGACGTCCCCGCGTCAGGCCGCCAGGCCCATGGCATCCATTCGTCGCGCGTGGGCGCCCATGAGCTCGGTGAACACGGGTTCGACCTTCGCTTCTTCGGCCCGGTCGAGTCGCGGATGCCGCAGCGCCGCCCGCGCGACGAGCAAGGTGTCCCCCACCAGGCGCCGCCCCCAGAGCGCGAGCAGCCAACGCCACTCTTCGTCGCTCTCGATCGCCGCACCGAGGATGTCGACGATGGCCTGCCGATCGTCGTCCGCCTGCAGGATGCGCGCGACGCGGCGGCCGGTGTCGCCGTAGCTCGATGACAGCGCGAGGTAGAAGTCGTCGAGCATGCCGGCCGTGATGTGGACCGAGAGCATCGTCTCCTGCGGACGCACCCCGTGGGTGTTGCGCCGGAAGGCGTCGAGCGACTCGCGGAACGGCAGCATGAGCTGCGTCGGGTCGGCTCCCCGCTCGCGGATCAGCCCCACGAGCTCCTGATGCTTGATCAGTGCCGCGCCGGCCGCGCGCGAGAGCGACTCCTTCTCGGCGAGCTCCGGCGTGAGCGCGATGAGCTCGCTGAGCGTCTCGAAGAACCCGAGCTGCAGGTACGCGGCCTGTCCGAGGAAGGTCTCGATCTCGGGAGCGAGCTCCGCGAAATCGACGCGCAGGGCCTCGCCGAGGTCTCCGCGCGAGCGCAACTGCAGCGTTCGACCGACCGGGCGCTGACGACGACGGAACCACTCGAACACGCCTACAGCCTAGGCGTCGGGGGCGTGCGAAACACTGTTGGGTAGAGTGGACACGCCCCGGCGATGGATCGGGGCCCCGCGCCTGTGGACGAGTGGAGGGCGTGGATCCGACTCCCCAGGCGGTTTCTCACCGCCGGAACAGGCACGCTCATGACGACATTCGCCGACCTCGGCGTCGATCAGGACATCGTCGATGCCCTGGCATCCAAAGGCATCACCGAGGCCTTCCCGATCCAGGAGCAGACGATCCCCCTCGGCCTCCCCGGCCAGGACATCATCGGTCAGGCCAAGACCGGTACGGGCAAGACGTTCGGATTCGGCATCCCGGTCGTCCAGCGCCTCGGGCCGAACCCCGAGCCCGGTGTCAAGGCGCTGATCGTGGTCCCGACGCGTGAGCTGGCCGTCCAGGTCTTCGAAGACATGGACATGCTCACCTCGAACCGCCCCACCAGCGTCGTGGCGATCTACGGCGGCAAGGCGTACGAGGGCCAGATCGACCAGCTCAAGGCCGGCGCGCAGATCGTCGTCGGCACCCCGGGCCGCCTCATCGACCTCGCCAACCAGCGCCTGCTCGACCTCTCGCACGCGACCGAGGTCGTCCTCGACGAGGCCGACAAGATGCTCGACCTCGGCTTCCTCGCCGACATCGAGAAGATCTTCTCCAAGGTTCCGGCCGTGCGTCACACGCAGCTGTTCTCGGCGACCATGCCGGGTCCGATCGTGGCGCTCGCCCGCCGCTTCATGTCGAACCCCATCCACATGCGCGCCAACGACCCCGACGAGGGCCTCACGCAAGCGAACATCAAGCACCTCGTGTACCGCGCGCACTCGCTCGACAAGGACGAGGTCATCGCCCGCATCCTGCAGTCCGAGGGGCGCGAGAAGGCCGTCATCTTCACGCGCACGAAGCGCGCCGCACAGAAGCTCGTCGATGAGCTCGGCGACCGCGGCTTCAACGCCGCGGCCGTCCACGGCGACATGAGCCAGGAGGCGCGCGAGCGCTCGATGGCCGCGTTCAAGGCGGGCAAGAAGGACGTGCTCATCGCCACGGACGTCGCCGCCCGCGGCATCGACGTCAACGACGTCACCCACGTGATCAACCACACGATCCCCGACGACGAGAAGACCTACCTGCACCGCGCCGGCCGCACCGGCCGTGCGGGCCGCACCGGCATCGCCGTGACCTTCGTCGACTGGGACGACGTGCACAAGTGGGCGCTCATCAACCGCGCGCTCGAGTTCGGTCAGCCCGAGCCCACCGAGACCTACTCGTCGAGCCCGCACCTCTACACCGACCTCAACATCCCCGAGGGCACGAAGGGTCGCCTCGTGACGGCTCCCAAGGCCATCGCCCCGAGGCCCGAGAAGAAGAACGACACTCCGGATGCCGAGGGCGAACGCGCTCCGCGTCGTCGCCGCCGTCGCGGCGGATCGTCCGGCGCGACGGCTGCCGCCGCGGGTTCCGACTCCGAGAGCGCGTCGCGGGCCGAGGGCGGAGCCGGTACGCACGACGGCGCCGGCAAGGAGCACCACGACGGCAACGCGGCTCCGCGCCGCCGCCGCCGTCGCCGCAGCGGCGGGAGCTCCGGCGCTCCGTCCGCCCCCGTCGCCTGACGCCCCGATGCGGCGCCGGTCCCTCGCGGACCGGCGCCGTTCGCGTGCCCGGCCCCTGGCATCCGCCCGCCGCGCCGCAGGCACCCCGCCATGCACCCATAAACGCGATCCACTCACGGAAACACGTGCTCCACGCGTTTCCGTGAGTGAACGGCGTTTATGCGTGAGCCGGGCCGGCCAAACCTCGACGGCTACGGGAAGACCGGCGCCGTGCCGCGACCGAGCGCGAAGATGCGCGCGACCATCTCGTCGGAGGTGGTGTTCTCCCCCGGGACGTTCGGCTTGCCGAGGCCGTGGTAGTCGCTCGAGCCGGTCACGATCAGATCGCGCTCGGTGGCGAGCTCGGCCAGCAGCGCGGTCGGTTCGGGGAGGTTCTCGCGATGGGCGAGCTCGAACCCGGCGAGTCCGGCGTCGAGCATCGCCGCGGTGACGCTGTCGGGCAGCAGTGAACGACCGGCCGGGTGCGCGACGATCGGCACCCCGCCCGCCGCGACCACCAGTTCGACGGCGGTCACCGGGTCGGGTGCGTACAGAGCGACGTAGTAGTCGTTCGCGGGATGCAGGATGCCCGCGAACGCCTCGGTTCGATCGGCGACGATTCCCCGGGCCACGAGCGCATCCGCGATGTGCGGTCGGCCCACCGTCGCACCATCCGTCGTCTGCGCGACGATGTCGTCCCACGCGATGTCATAGTCGCGCGAAATCCGCTCCGCCATGATCTGCGCGCGGTCCAGACGCGACGAGCGGATGCGATCGGTCATCGCCCGCAGGTCCGCGTCGTCGGGGTCGACGAGGTAGGCGAGCACGTGGACGCTGCGCCACCGATGACGAGCCGAGAGTTCCATCCCCGGCACGAAGGTCATCCCGAGCGAGGTGGCGGCATCGGCGGCCTCCGCCCATCCGGACGTGGTGTCGTGATCCGTGAGCGCCGCGGTCCGCAGACCGTGCCGGTGCGCGGCCGCCACGACCAGAGCCGGTGACTCCGTGCCGTCGGAGTGCGTCGAGTGGAGGTGCAGGTCGCTCGGCCCCTCGAATCGACGCTCATGCTCCACCCGTCGAGCCTAGCGCGGCTCCGCGCTGCGGGCCGGGCGCGACCACGCGGGCGAATGCGCGGGCGAAAGCGCGGGCGCGAACGATGCGCCGGTGCCGTGGCATCCGTGGATCTCTCAGGCGATTCGCCTAGGGTCGAGCGCGTGCGTCGCCTGTTCGGAATCATCGTCGCGCTCGTGTTCGCTGCGGGTGCCGCGGTGCTCACGTGGCCCGGCGTGTTCGGTCTCGAACGCACCTTCCCGCTCGCGCAGATCATCTCCTTCCGCGCCGCTCTGGGCGCCGCTCTCGCCGCGGCCGCCGTGCTGGCGCTGCTGTTCGCCCTCATCCGCCCGCTCCGCGCGCTCGCCCTCACCTCGGTGGTGATCTTCGGCGTGGCCGCCGCCGCGAACGGCCTGATGATCGTCCAACGCGGTACGGGAGATGAGACCCTCCCCGACAAGACCGCGACGAGTCTCCGCGTCATGACGTGGAACACCGCGGGCGCCGCGACCTCGGCCGAGTCCATCGCGCAGTTCGCCGTCGACATGCAGGCCGATGTCGTGACGCTGCCCGAGACGACGATCGACACCGGTACGCGCGTGGCCGAGCTCATGCGCGACATGGGCCGGCCCATGTGGGCCCATCACGCCGAGTACGGCGGCACCGGCTGGGGCGCCACCTCGACCACCGTCCTCATCCGGCCGGAGCTCGGCGACTACTCCGTGATCGACTCCTCGCTCGACGGCTCGAGCAACACCTCGACCGTCCCGAGCGCCGTCGCGATGCCCGTCTCCGGCGACGGTCCCATCATCGTCGCGGCGCACGCCGTCGCCCCACGCGAGGACTACATGACGCAGTGGCGTTCGGATCTGACCTGGCTCGCCGACCAGTGCGCGAGCGACAACGTCATCCTCGCGGGCGACTTCAACGCGACGATCGACCACATGAACGGGCTCGGGGTCGACGACGGCACCCTCGGCCGCTGTCGCGACACCACCTCCGAGAGCGGCAACGGCGGCGTGGGGACGTGGCCCACGGACATCCCCGCGGTGCTCGGCGCCCCGATCGACCACGTCATGGCGACGCCGGACTGGACCGTCTCGGGCTCGATCGTCATGCGCACCCTCGACGGTTCGGGCAGTGACCACCGTCCGCTCGTCGTCCAGCTCGAACGCACCGCCGGCTGACGGACGATTCCGGATGCCGCGCACCCGGCGCCGAGGACACGCTGGGCGCAGCCCGAGCGGACGCCCGCGAGCGGTGCGAAACTGGAGGAATGGACACCCCCGCCACCGGCGACACGATCGCCCCCTCCGAGCAGTCCGTCACCCCCGTCACCGCGGAGCCGCAGGCGACCGACGCACCCGCGAACTCGACGACGAACCGCAAGGCCCCGTTCCCGAAGGGCTTCCTCGAGACCATCTCGACGGGCTGGGCCGAGCGTGAGGACTCGCTGCCGAGCCCGCGCGAGCAGGCGGCGTGGGCGGCACGCCGTCGAGCGAAGGTTTCCGCGGCCTTCCCCGGCCAGCGGCTCGTGATCCCGGCCGGCGGACTGAAGCAGCGCAGCAACGACACCGACTACCCTTTCCGCGCGCACTCGGCCTTCGCCCACTTGACCGGGTGGGCATCGGATGCCGAGCCCGATTCCGTGCTCGTCTTCGAGCCGCGTGACGAGGGTCACGAGGTCGTGCTCTACTTCCGCGAGCGGGCCGACCGCACCACCCCCGAGTTCTACGCCGATGCGTCCGTGGGCGAGTTCTGGATCGGGCCACGCCCGGCCCTCGACGGCGTCGCGGCCGACCTGGGTCTGGCGACGGCGCACGTCTCCGATTTCGTGGCCTCCGACGCCGACCGCACGGTCGGCGAGGACGACGAGCTGACGCGTTTCGTGTCCGAGCTCCGTCTGGTCAAAGACGAGTTCGAGCTCGCCGAGATGGCCCTCGCGGTCGAGGTCACCGCTCGCGGCTTCGACGACATCGTCGCGGAGCTCCCGCGCATCATCGAGCATCCCCGCGGGGAGCGCGTCGTCGAGGGGGTCTTCCATCAGCGCGCCCGCGCCGACGGCAACGCGGTCGGGTACGACACGATCGCGGCATCCGGACCCCACGCGTGCTACCTGCACTGGACACGCAACGACGGCGCGGTGAAGCCGGGGGACCTCATCCTCGTGGACGCCGGCGTCGAGGTCGACAGCCTCTACACCGCCGACATCACCCGCACCCTCCCCGTCTCGGGGCGGTTCACCGAGGTGCAGCGCCGGGTGTATGAGGCGGTTCGCGAAGCGGCCGACGCGGCGTTCGAGGCAGCGCGACCCGGCGTGCCGTTCCGCCGCGTCCATGAAGCCGCGATGGAGGTCATCGCGGCTCGCGTGGCCGAGTGGGGCCTGCTCCCCGTCACGGCGCAAGAGGCCCTGGATGCCGACACCGGCGGCCAGCACCGCCGCTACATGGTCCACGGCACGAGCCATCACCTCGGCATCGACGTACACGACTGCGCTCAGGCTCGTCGCGAGATGTACTACGACGGTCTACTCGAGCCGGGGATGGTGTTCACCATCGAGCCCGGGCTCTACTTCCAGATCGACGACCTCACCGTCCCCGAGGAGTATCGCGGTATCGGCGTGCGCATCGAGGACGACATCGTCATGACCTCGGACGGGCCCGTCAACCTCTCGGCCGGTATCCCGCGGACCGCCGACGAGGTCGAGGACTGGATCGCTCGGCTGTCGCGGTGACGTTCACTCCCCCGGCGTCGTTCACCACGCGCCCGACCCTCCGGGGAACGTTCGGGATGTCGGCATCCACCCACTGGACCGCCACGGCGACCGCGCAGGCGGTCCTCGAGCGCGGGGGCACGGCGTTCGATGCCGCCGTCGCCGCCGCCTTCGTGCTTCACATCGTCGAGCCTCATCTCAACGGACCCGGCGGTGACCTGGTCGCGCTCGTACGTCCCGCGGGGGCACCTGAGCCCGTCGTCCTGATGGGTCAGGGGCCGGCCCCCGCCGCCGCCACGATCGCCCACATGACCGGTCTCGGCCTCGACCTCGTCCCCGGCGCCGGCGGGCTCGCCGCGACGGTGCCCGGTGCCGTCGACGCATGGCTCCTGCTGCTCCGCGATCACGGAACGTGGGAGCTCGCCGATGTGCTCGCGTACGCCATCGGCTACGCCCGCGACGGTCATCCTCTGGTCGCGGGCGCGGCCATGACGATCGGCCGTGTCGCCGCGCTGTTCCGCGACCACTGGCCCTCTTCCCTCGCTCGATGGATGCCGAACGGCGAGGCTCCCGCGCCGGACACCGTCGTGCGGAACCCGGCGTACGCCGATGTCCTGGAGGCACTCGTCGGGGCTGGTCGCTCGGGCGACTCCCGGGAAGAGCGCATCGACGCCGCTCGCGACCGATGGGCCGGCGATGTCCTGCCCGCGGCCGCGGCGTTCCTCTCCCGACCGCACGCGCACTCCGACGGTGGAGAGCACCGCGGTGTCCTGAGTGCCGACGACGTCCGTGACTGGCGCGCCGGGGTCGAAGCCGCCGTCTCCGCTCGCTTCCGCGGGTGGGACGTCTACAAGCCGGGGGTGTGGACGCAAGGTCCCGCGCTGCTGCAGACCCTCAAGCTCCTTGAGCCGTTCGACGACGACGCACTCGACATCGGCACCGGGCTCGGTGCGCACACCGTCCTCGAGGCGCAGAAGCTCGCCTACGCGGATCGCGATGCGTGGTTCGGCGACGGCGACGGAACGGTCTCCCCCGCTGCCCTGCTGGCGGACGACTACGTCACGCAGCGGCGGGGTCTGATCGGCGACGAGGCGTCGCGCGAGTTCCGTCCCGGGGCGCCCGAGGGACGGCATCCGGTGATTCCTCCTCTGCGGACCGAAGCGGGTGTCGCCGCCGGAGCAACGGGTGAACCCACGGTTGATCGTTCAGGGCAGACGCGCGGGGATACCTGCCACATCGACGTCATCGACCGCTGGGGAAACGCGGTCTCGGCGACGCCGTCGGGCGGGTGGTTGCAGTCCTCGCCGACCGTCCCCGAACTCGGGTTCTGCCTCGGTACCCGCCTGCAGATGACCTGGCTGTTTCCGGGTCACCCCGCCTCGCTCACCCCGCGGCGACGACCCCGAACCACTCTGACGCCGACCCTTCTCACGCGAGGAGACGAGGTCACCGCCCTCGGGTCTCCGGGTGGCGACCAGCAGGACCAGTGGCAGTTGCCGGTGCTCCTGCGCATGCTCGTCGGCGGTTACACGCCGCAGCAGGCGATCGACGCCCCGACCCTTCACACGACGGCGATCGCCGACTCGTTCTGGCCGCGCACGTGGACTCCGGCAGGGGCGATGGCCGAGAGGCGGATCGGCGACGGGGTGATCGAGGAACTCGAGCGGCGGGGCCACCGGGTGACCGTGGCCGGCGACTGGGCGTTGGGCCGGGTGAGTGCCGTCGGTCGGGACGCGAGCGGACTGCTCTGGGCAGCCGCCAACCCTCGCGGGATGCAGGGCTACGCCGCCGGACGATGACCGTCCGGCGCGGCGGGTGAAAGGTCGTCGAGCTGTCCACAGGGTGAAAATCGCGCGCCGCGAAAGTCCCTAACATCCCGGCATGTCCTATGCGCTGCAGCCCGACCAGGTCATCGGGATCGCCGACCGACTGCGACGTGCCCTCGACGAGACGCTCGCGTGTTCCGATGCGCTCCGAGATGCCGTCGACGCGCTCAGCACCGCCCTGTCGGGAGCGACGTCGGCGCACGCGGCGTTCGACGACGGCGCGGAGCCTCGCGTGCGGCTGTCGCGCGGGATGGTCTCGCACGGTCTCGCCGCCGTGGCGGCTCTTCGCCGGATCATCGCCGCCTACGTGTCGGCCGACGACCAGATGGCGGCGACGACCTCCGCGGCCGATGGACGTACCGCAGCACCACTGTTCGACCCTTCGCGATTCGGTGCGCGCCCGTCATGACCATCGCTACCGCAGCGATTCCGGTCGGCCCCGCGAGCCCCGGCGAGCTCCGCCGCTGCGCGGAGGCAGTGCGCCACGCGGTCGCGCCTCTGCGACTGACCACCGAGGACATCCTGCTCGCCTGGGGGATGCTCCCCGCGGTGTACCGCGCGCCGGAGGCACAGGATCTGCAGGACGCGCTGATCACGATCGGCCCGGCGGCGGTCGAGATCGCGACGGGACTCGGCCTGGCTTGCACCGCGATCGAAACGCTGGCGGACGAGCTCGAGGCGATCGAACGCGAGCGCGATGCGCTGGTCGAGCGCATCGCGCGGCGCTCGGTCACCGGTCTGCACCAGGCACCCCTTCCCGATGATCGCTTCGGTCGGGCCGTGGCGGACGCCGTGCGCGCAGACGAGGAAGCCGCATTCCGTCGCGACTGCGCGGCCCTCGTCGACAGATGGGACGCTGCGGTCGATTCATGCACGGCGTCGCTGCGGGCGATCCCCGAGATTCCCTGGTCGCTGTCGAATGTTCTGAGTATCGATGAAGAACTCGTCGCCGAAGCGTCGACATCGATCACGGATGCCGCGGCCGTACCGCTTCTCGCCCGGTTGGCGGAGCACGGGGGCTCAGGCGCAGCCGCTCTCCTCACCGCGCACCCGGAGTGGATCGGCATCCTTCATCGCACCCGCCCGGCGGCCGTGGCCGCCTGGTGGAATGCCCTGCCCGTCGCCACGGCCGCACAGCTGACCGCAGCGATCCCCGCGGTGATCGGGAACCTCGACGGCGTGGCGATCGCGGCCCGCGTCGCCGCCAATCGCGCGCGGGCCGCGTCGCGGGTCGAAGAACTCCGCCGCCAGCGGCTGGACGCCGTCGGCGTCGTCGATGACCTCGGACACTCCCTTCGGATCCCGCTTGCGGAGGCGAACCGCCGGGTGAGCGACCTCGATCGGGAGATCGCCTACTTCCAGGCCGTCCAGGACGGACGGAAGCAGCTCTACGCGTGGAACCCCGACCATGGCTCGCTCATCGAGATGTCGGGCGATCCGGCGACAGCGACCTCGGCGCTGTTCGTCGTACCGGGGACGAACACGCGGGCGGAGTCGTTCTTCGGCGATGAGCCGGTGACGCGGTTCGCGAACTGGCAGACGAGAGCCGGGCAGGGATCCGTCATGAGCTTCACCGTCATGACGGGACCAATGCCGCAACTGAGCGAGATCCCCCTCGGGGGTGGGCCCCAGCTCAGCACATACGCTTCGCAGCGGGCGCCGGAGTACGCGAACTTCGTCCAAGGGGTCGAGGCCACGGCACCCGGTGTGTGGACCATGAGCTACGAGCACTCGTACGCCGGTGCCATCGGCAGTGCAGCAGAGGCATACGGCGGAACCGTTGATGCGCGCTTCATGGCCGCGACAGTCGGCGCCATCGGACCGTACACGCCCGATCCGCAAACGCGTTACTTCGCCGCGCAGGCACCGGACGATATCAACCGCTACTACGCGGGTTTGAGCCTCGCAGATCTCGGGTTCAGCGTGCCCCCGGAGTCCTTTCCGGGCGTACAGATCGTCGACACGGAACTCCCGGGGCTCAACCCGCGGAACGTCATTATCGGCGGCCCAGTGGGCATCCTTTCGGACAGCGTGGAACATCACAACGCACTGATGAGCGACGACGAGTCGATAAACGGACCGGTTCTCTATTCCGTTTACTCGCTCCTCCTCACGCAAGGGAAGCAACTATGAAAGCGGCTCTCGCTCTCCTCGCCTTGACGACCGCCGGCGCGCTGATGCTCAGCGGTTGCGCAGACTCTCCCCCTACGTACGATCAGGTGCGCGCTGAGACGAATGACGTTCTGAGGCAAGTGGCAGATCTTGTTCCCGACCCGAAAGAGATCGTTCCAAATGAATCCTTCGAGCCGTACAGTTGTGGCGACAACCTCACGTTCGGAGCTGGCCGCGGCAGCTTTTACACAGGTCAGTGGGAGGTATACGTCGACGACTCGTTTGACATTTCCTCATTCATCGCGCGATTCCCCGACGCAGTCGGTGACGGTTGGCGAGCCCACGATCTGGGCGTGCCCGTCAACTTTGCGCAAATCTATATGGTCCGCGACTCCCCCCGGATGTCGCTCGGCATGAGCGAGAGAACAATCGACGGCCGCAAAGCCATCGACCTCCTCGCCATCTCCCGCTGCGGCACCCTGTCCGAAGACCAGCGCCCATAACCCTCACAGCGACCGGACGAACTCCGCCAGCACCGGCGCCAATCCCGCACCGATCGCGTCCGCCGGGCGCCGCGCGCCCTTCACCTCGAACGAGTGGTTCGCGCCGGCGATCCAGTGCACGCGGGCATCCGAGCACGAGTTCACTGCCTCCATGAGTTGCTCGTGAGGGTCGACGAAGGGGTCGTTCTCTCCCTCGACGAACAGCTGCGGCGGTTTCACCCGAGGCAGGTGTTCGACCCGCGGCTTGTCCGGCCGGCCGGGAGGGTGCAGGGGGTAGCCGAGGTAGACGAGTCCGGCGGGGCTGAGGAGTCCCTCACTCGCGGCGACGGAGGCCATGCGCCCGCCGTACGACTTCCCTGCCGCGACGAAGATCCCCGGTGTCGAGGCCTCAGCGCACCACGACTGCGCACCCGCCCAGGTGCTCGTGGCCGCGGCGACGGGTCCCGGCATCCGGCGTCCCGCCTCGACGTACGGGAAGACGAACCGCAGCACGGCGAAACCGTCTTCGACGAGGGCCGCGGCAAGACCCTCGAGGAACGGGTGCGTCATGCCCGCGCCCGCCCCGTGGGCGACGGCGACCGTGGCGGACGCGCCGTCGGGCGCTTCCCAGAGCCCCGACACGCTCGACGCGCCGCCCGGCAACTCGACCGGGATCCGGACCGGTTCGGCGGTCACCGCTCTTCGCGTGGAGCCTCGGGCGCGTCGCCTCGCGGCTCCCCGGCGGCAGCGTCAGCATCGGCGGACCCGGTGCCGGCCGACTCGTCCGGATGGGCCTGCGGCGTGGGCGGAACGATGCGTTCTCCGTAGCGCGGAGGCTCGTCCGACGCGGGCGCGGCGCTCGGAGCGGCGGGACGCGGGGTTGACGGCGAGGCGGTACCCGGGGCCACCCGTTCGCCGTACTGCGGCGGAGCATCGTCCACCGAGACGGGCGGGCGTGCGACCACCGTGCGCGCGGCGCCAGTCGGTCCGAGCACTCCCCGAGCCTTGTGGAGGCTGGGGGCGGCCACGCAGACGTCGTAGTGGTCGGCGGTGACCTGCATGACCGACGCGAAGTCCCGTCGGCGCCGGATGATCGAGTAGGTGCCGAGGCTCAGGAGCATTCCGAGCGCCATGCCCACGAGCAGCACGCCGAGGAAGGTCGCGACCTGCGCCGTGGGCTGACCGAGCACGAAGATGAAGGCGAAGAGCAGACCGATCATCAGACCGTTCAGCGCCCCGGATCGCGCGGCCGTGGCGTATCCGAGACGGCCCGTGATGCGTTCGACGGACCGGAGCCCGGTCCCCACGATCGCGATGTCGCGCGCGGGTACCTCGCCGGCGATGAGGGAGGACACGGCCTTCTGGGCCTGCTCGTACGTCGGGAACGACGCGACCTTCTCGCCGACCTCGTCGCGCCCGGCTCCCGGCCGCCCCGTCAACATACTCATTTCACCATCTTGTCACGCGCTCCTGAGGCGTCACCGAGGTGTTCGCGATGAGCTGCGGACTACGCTGTACCGGTGAGCACGCAAAGGGTTTTCGTCGCCCGCTTGGCGGGCTGCACGGTGTTCGATCCGGCGGGCGACCGCCTGGGGAAGGTGCGAGACGTCGTGGTGATCTACCGCGCGTCAGCCGCGCCGCGCGTCGTGGGGCTCGTCGTCGAGATTCCCGGGCGCCGACATGTGTTCGTGTCCATCGGACGCGTCACCTCCATCCAGGCCGGTCAGGTCATCACGACCGGCCTCATCAATGTGCGCCGATTCCAGCAGCGCGGCGGCGAGGTCCGCGTCATGGCCGAGATGCTCGGCCGCCGCGTGAGCCTGGTCGACGGCTCGGGTACAGCCGTGATCGAGGACGTCGCGATCGAGCGCAACCGCCTCGGCGAATGGGACGTGGGCCAGCTGTTCCTTCGTCGCCCGCGAACGAGCGCCTCCCCGTTCGCGAAAGGGGCCACGACGTTCGCGGCGTGGACCGAGGTGCGCGAGAACCAGACGCCGGGCGAAGCGCAGTCGGCCGAGCAGCTCGTCGCGACGTACTCCGAGCTCAAGCCGGCCGATCTCGCCAACACCCTGCTCGACCTGCCCGAGGAGCGCCTCATCGAGGTCGCTGAAGAGCTCAGCGACGACCGTCTCGCCGATGCCCTCGAAGAGATGCCCGAAGACGAGCAGGTGCACATCCTCGAGCAGCTCGGCGACGAGCGCGCCGCCGACATCCTGGATGCCATGGAGCCCGACGACGCGGCCGACCTCCTCGGCCAGTTGCCCGAGTCCCGTTCGGAGCAGCTGCTCGAGCTCATGGAGCCCGAGGAGGCCGACGACGTGCGCGCCCTTCTTCAGTACGGCCCCGACACCGCCGGCGGTCTCATGACCCCGGAGCCCATCGTGCTGTCGGCGGATGCCACCGTGGCCGAGGCCCTGGCCCTCATCCGCCGCCACGAGTTGCACCCCGCTCTCGCGGCATCCGTCTTCATCACCCTGCCGCCCTACGAGACGCCGACGGGGCGGCTCCTCGGCACCGTGCACTTCCAGCGGATGCTCCGCTACCCGCCGCACGAGCGCCTCGGCGCCATCATCGACGACACGCTCGAGCCGGTGCCCGCAGACGCGACGGCGGCCGAAGCGGCTCGGCTCCTGGCGAGCTACAACCTCGTCTCGCTGCCCGTCATCGACCAGGCGCACCGGCTCGTCGGCTGCGTCAGCGTCGACGATGTCCTCGACTACCTCCTGCCCGACGACTGGCGCACCCACGACAGCGATGATCCGACGCCCAAGGTCACACTCAGACCGACCGCGACGCAGAGCATCCCCGTCCAGACCCCACCGACCCCGAGGAGGCGCTGATGGCTCGGAACAACCGCCAGCCCGCTCTCGACGCGCCCCGCGGTCGCGGCCGCGTTCTCGCCCCGCGTACGCCGCAGCCGTCTCGCGATCGCTTCGGCCGATTCACCGAATGGGTGGCGCGCGCGATGGGCACGCCGACCTTCCTCCTGTCGCTGACGCTGTTCTGCGTGCTGTGGATGGGATGGAACTCGATCGCCCCCGACGACTGGCGCTTCGACTCCGCCGCGATCGGCTTCACCGCGCTGACCCTCGTGCTCTCTCTGCAGGCGTCGTACGCGGCCCCCCTGATCCTGCTCGCGCAGAACCGCCAGGACGATCGCGACCGCGTGCAGATCGAACAGGATCGTCAGCGCGCCGAGCGCAATCTCGCCGATACCGAGTACCTCGCACGCGAGATCGTCGCCCTGCGCATGGCCGTCCGCGACCTGACGGACGAGGTCATCACGAAGGACACGCTGCGTGCCGAGCTGCGCGCCGCACTCCAACGACTCGACGACCACGACGAGCAGTCACGGCCCGCGCCGTGACGGTCGAACTCGCCGAACGTGTCCGCGCGGCTGTCGCCGCGGTGACCGATCCCGAGCTCCGGCGACCCCTCGGCGAGCTCGACATGGTGCGCGAGATCGACGTCCACGGCTCCACGGCCGACGTCGAGATCGCGCTGACGATCGTCGGATGTCCCGCCGCGGACCGCATCGAGCGGGATGTCCGGGATGCCGCGGCCTCGGTCGCCGGGATCGATGCGGTCGACGTGCGCGTCGGGGTGATGTCGCCCGACGAGCGCAGAGCCCTCACCGAGAAGCTCCGTGGCGGTCGGGCGAAGCGGGAGATGCCCTTCGGCCCGGACTCGCTCACGCGCGTCATCGCCGTCACCAGCGGCAAAGGCGGTGTGGGGAAGTCGACGTTGACAGCCAATCTCGCGGTCGCTCTCGCGGCCCGAGGCCTCCGCGTCGGCTTGATCGACGCCGACGTGCACGGCTTCTCGATCCCCGGGCTGCTCGGCCTGATCGATGCCGACGGCCTTCCGCCCGCCCCGACAAGGATCGACGAGCTCATCCTGCCGCCGGTGGCCTACGGGGTGAAGGTGATCTCGATCGGTATGTTCCTCCGTCGTCCGGGAGAGGATGCCGCGGGCGCCGTCGCGTGGCGGGGTCCGATGCTCCACCGCACCGTGCAGCAGTTCCTCACCGACGTGTTCTTCGGGGACCTCGATGTGCTGCTGCTCGACATGCCGCCGGGAACGGGCGACGTGGCGATCTCCGTGGGCCAGCTGCTCCCCCACGCCGACGTCCTCGTCGTGACCACTCCGCAGGCGGCGGCGGCTGATGTCGCGGTCCGTTCCGGAACGGTTGCCCGTCAGACGGGGCAGCGCGTGATCGGGGTCATCGAGAACATGGCCGCGATGACGCTCCCGGACGGCAGCTCGCTCGACCTGTTCGGCTCCGGCGGCGGCGAGGCCGTGGCTCGCGCCCTGTCGACCGCCGACTCCGACGTGCCCCTCCTGGCATCCGTGCCGTTGAGCCCGGCACTGCGCGGAGGCGGAGACGACGGTCACCCCGTGGTGCTCGGCGCACCCGACGATCCCGCGTCGCGTGCCATCGACGCGGCGGCGGCGGCTCTCGCGGTCAACCCGCGCGGGCTCGTGGGACGAGCGCTCCGCGTCACCCCGTCGGCGTGACCACTGCCCGCTGACGGGCGGCGCGTCTCAGGTGGACTCGTCGTCGAACGGGGGAACCGACCCGGGAACGAAGGGCGGCTTCTCGGGTGTGACACGCGCGGCGACGGCGGCGGCACCGGCGGCGCGCATCGTCGCCGTCGGGGTGTCGTCGAGGAGAGCTTCGCGGACGATGCGACGCGGGTCGTACTGACGCGGGTCGAGCTTGCGCCAGTCGACCTCGTCGAACTCCGGCCCCATCTCCTCGCGCATGCGCGATTTCGCTCCCTGCAGCGTCTCTTTCGCGCGACGGGTGAGCTTCGCGAGGGCTTCGGCGTACTTGGGGAGGCGCTCGGGGCCGATGACGAGTGCGGCGACCACACCGATCAGCATGAGCTTCTCGATGGTGAGCCCGAAGAACATGAGTTCAGATTACCCGCCGCGCCTCGGCCTCCGGCACGACCCCGCCCTCTAGCCTGGGCACGGAGGTCCAGGTGAGTGGTTACGAGGCGAACGAACGGTTCGTGCAGGAATCGACGGTGGAGCCGGAGCACATCGCCCGGGCTCGCGCGCACGCGCTCGAGCTGGGTGCCGCCCCGATCAGCCCCGCGGTCGGCGCGCAGACGGCGCTTCTCGCGGCCGCGACGCGCGCGCTGAACGTCGTCGAGGTCGGCACGGGCGGCGGCGTCTCGGGACTCTGGCTCTTGCACGGTTCTCCGCGCGCCACGCTGACCACCATCGACAGCGAGCCGGAGCATCTCGGAGCCGCGCGTGCCGCGTTCGCCGATGCGCGGATTCCTGCGGCTCGAGCACGCTTCATCACCGGTCGTGCGGCCGAAGTCCTCCCCCGCATGAACGAAGCGTCGTACGACATCGTCTTCATCGACGCCGACCCCGACGGCGTCATCGAATACGTCGAGCACGGCCTGCGCCTCGTGCGCGCGGGCGGCACGGTGCTCATTCCGCGCGTCCTCGCGGGCGGCGCCGTCGCCGATCCCGTTCGCCGCGACGCGGTGACGACGGCGTACCGCTCCCTCATCCAGGAGGTGCAGGCCTCACCCGCCGTCTTCGGAGCCCTGTCCACCACGGGCGAAGGGCTCCTTCAGCTGACGACCGTCTCGCCGACGTCCTGAGCGGGCATAACCCCGCGATTCATCCGCTGCACCGCGATACTCACCAACGAGAGAAGGCCGGCCCCGTCAGGGACCGGCCTTCTCTCGTGAAGTTCCGTCAGGATGCGTTGACGACACCACCGAGCACGTCGTGCAGTTCCTTCGCCTCGGCATCGTTCACCGAGACGACGAGTCGCCCGCCACCCTCGAGCGGCACGCGCACGATGATCAGCCGGCCCTCCTTCACGGCCTCCATCGGTCCGTCACCGGTTCGCGGCTTCATGGCTGCCATCGCGGCCCCCTTTTCGTCGTTGGTCTCCTGACAGTTTACCGGTAGCGCGCGTCGCGCGTCGTCCGGCGCGGCGAGCGGCGGCACGGCATCCGTTCAAGGGATCTGCCAGTAGGTGTTGGCCAGGGCGTACATGTTGTAGATCCACCACCACTGCCCGAGCAAAGCCAGGGCGAGGACCCCGACGCGCCAGGCGGTGGACCGAGGCACCGCGAGTGCTCCCCACAGGGGCGACACCGGCAGGAGCAACCGGAAGATGCTCGACTGCGGGAAGAACACGAGGAGCAGGTAGATCAGATAGCTGGCCGACCAGAGGCGCACCTCGACACCGAGCCGTCGAACCGGGCCGAGGAACCACAGCGCGAGAGAGACCCCCACGACGAGGACCACCAGCGCGACGTAGCCGAGCCAGGCCCCGAGTCCCCACTGGGTGAACCAGAACGCGGCGGCCTGCACCCAACCCTCGATCGGGATGAAATGGCCGCTCGCATCGGCGATCCAGTTGCGGCGCCACGCGAGCTCCGTCGCGAGGTACGCGCCCGCGTCGCCCGTGACCATCGCCGCGATGCTCTGCCACGCGAAGCCGACGACCACGCTGACGAGCCCGAGGGCGACGATGTGCACACTCTCGCGTCTCGGGAGCGGATCGCTGCGACGCCGGACGAAACGGTGGATGCCGTACAGGGCGAGGAACAGCGCGAAAGCGAGGATTCCCGGCCGGGTGAACCCCATGACGGGGACGAGGAGGTACAGCCACCCCCATCGCCGTCGCTGTACGCAGCGCAGCGCCATGAAGAGGAGGAACAGGAACAGCGATTCGGCGTATCCGACCTGGAAAAGCGCGGCCAAGGGACCGGCGGCGAAGAAGACCACCGCCCAGGTGGCCGCCGCATCGCCCACGCGATCACGGAAGAGCGTGTGCAGCGTCAGGCTCGCGCCGTAACCGGCGAGGAGCGAGATCGTGACCGCCCCGGCACCCCAGGACCCCAGAAGAGCCCCCAGCCCCGCCGAGAGGTACGGGTACAGCGGAAGGAACGCCCACGCGTTCTCCGACACCGCCCCCTCGGCGTTGACGGGCAGCACGGACGGATACCCCGACACGGCCGCAAGCCAGTACCACTGCGCGTCCCACCCGAGGGCGAGCTCTCCCAGCGACGGGTCGACGCCGTAACGCGATGCCGGTCCCGACATCCCCGCCGCGAGCAGGAAGAAGACCGTCGTGACAACGCGGGCCGCGACGTAGATCAGGGCGATACGCCACGGCACGGGCAGACGAGCCCATCCCCGGACGGTTCCGGATGCCGCGACCTCGGTGGTCACGACCCGCTCAGCCACGCTCGCAGGCCGTGTTCCACGGCGTCGATCTGCGCCACGGGAACGCGCTCCTCGTCGTGGTGCGCGAGGTGCGGATCGCCCGGGCCGTAGTTGACGGCCGGGATGCCGAGCGCCGAGAACCGGGCGACGTCGGTCCATCCGTACTTCGGACGGGGTGTGGCGCCGACCGCCGCCACGAACTCCTGCGCCAGCGGCGCATCGAGACCCGGACGCGCGCCCTCGGCGACGTCGAATATCTCGACGTCGAAACCGGTGAACACATCGCGGACCACTCGTTCGGCACCCGCGGCGTCGCGACTCGGGGCGAAGCGGTAGTTCACCTCGACCTCGCACGCGTCGGGGATCACGTTGCCCGCGACTCCCCCGGAGATCTTCACGGCGTTGAGACCTTCGCGATAGAGCAGCCCCTCGACCTCGATCTCACGAGCGCGGTACTCGGCGAGGCGCGCGAGAATCGGCGCCGCCTTGTGGATCGCGTTCTCACCGATCCACGACCGAGCGCTGTGCGCGCGGACGCCGTCGGTTCGGATGACGGCGCGAAGCGTGCCGTTGCATCCCCCCTCGACCTCGCCGTTACTGGGTTCCCCCAGGATCGCGAAGTCTCCGACGAAGAGATCGGGCCGGTTGCGCGAGAGTCGTCCCAGACCGTTCAGCGACGAGTCGACCTCCTCGTGGTCGTACCACATCCACGTGATGTCGACCGGGGGCGCGACGAGCTCTGCGGCCAACTTGAGCTGCACGGCGACCCCCGCCTTCATATCGACGGTCCCGCGGCCCCAGAGCACGGCTTCGCCGTCGACGTCGCGGTCCTCGACGGGGAGGTTGCGGTTGATGGGCACGGTGTCGATGTGCCCGGCGATCACCACCCGACGTGCGCGGCCGAGGTCGGTGCGCGCGACGATCGTGTCCTCGTCCCGGATGACCTCGAGGTGGTCGTAGTCGGCCAGGGCGGCGGCGATGGCATCCGCGAGAGTGGTCTCGTCGCCGGACACGCTCGGGATGTCGCAGATGGCGCGCGTGAGATCGAGCGAGGACGACGTGAGATCGAGCGACGGCATGCCCCCGATCCTATCCAGCGCGGTGCCGCCGGTAGCCTGGAGCCGTGAGCAACGAACGACGTATCAGCGCTGCCGGACTCTCGACCATCGCCGAGGGAGGGACCGTGCTCGACGCGTGGTTCCCGAAGCCGTCCCTGGGCGGCGAGCCCGAGGTCTCCACCGATCTCGAGGCCCAGGCCGGGGCCGATGAGCGCCGCAATGTCCGTATCGAGACGGTGTCACTGACCATCGATGCCGACGCGGCCCCGACGTCCACGGTCGACGCCTATCTGCGCCTCCACGCGCTGTCGCACCTGCTCGTGCGCCCGAACGAGATCAACCTCGACGGCATCTTCGGGCACCTCCCCAACGTCGCGTGGACCAACGCCGGCCCGATCCACCCCGATGACGCGGCGCGCCTGCGTCCCGCGCTCCAGAGGCACGGCATCCAGATCCAGGGGCTCGACAAGTTCCCGCGCCTCACGGACTACGTCTCCCCGGCCGGCGTCCGGATCGCCGACGCCTCGCGTGTTCGCCTCGGCGCGCACCTCTCCCCCGGCACGACGGTGATGCACGAGGGCTTCGTGAACTTCAACGCCGGCACGCTCGGCTCCTCGATGATCGAAGGACGTGTCTCGCAGGGCGTGGTGATCGGCGACGGGACCGACATCGGCGGCGGCGCCTCGATCATGGGCACCCTCTCCGGCGGCGGGACCCACCGCGTCTCGATCGGTGCGCGCACGCTGCTGGGTGCCAACGCGGGCATCGGCATCTCGCTCGGCGACGACTGCGTCGTCGAGGCGGGCCTCTATGTCACGGCCGGCACGAAGGTGAAGGTCGGCGACGAGGTCGTCAAGGCGGGCGAGTTGTCGGGGCGCAACGGCATCCTGTTCCGGCGCAATTCGCTGACGGGCGCCGTCGAAGCCTCGGCGCGAGCGGGTGTCGGCGTGACGCTGAACGAGGCGCTGCACGCCTGAGCCGCGGCACTCCCCTCTCATAAACGCGATCCACGCACAGAAACGCGCTCTCCCCGTGTTTCTGCGCGTGGATCGCGTTTATGCGCGCGCTACCCGCGCTGGGCCTACCCGCGCTGGCCCGCAAATCGGAACGCCCCGTCCCTCGGAAGAGAGACGGGGCGTTTCCGGCGGCGGGATCAGCCGATGCCGGGGTAGTTGCGCTCGGCAGCCCCGGTGTACAGCTGCTGCGGGCGGCCGATCTTGGTCTGCGGGTCGGTGATGGCCTCGCGCCACTGGGCGAGCCAGCCGGGCAGGCGCCCGATCGCGAACAGCACGGTGAACATGCGCGTGGGGAAGCCCATCGCCTTGTAGATCACGCCGGTGTAGAAGTCGACGTTCGGGTACAGACGACGTTCCTTGAAGTAGTCGTCCTGCAGGGCGATCTGCTCGAGCTCTTTCGCGAGGTCGAGCAGTGGGTCGCTGACGCCGAGGGCCTCGAGGACCTCGTCCGCCGCTTCTTTCACGAGCTTGGCGCGCGGGTCGTAGTTCTTGTAGACCCGGTGGCCGAAGCCCATGAGCTTGACGCCCTCTTCTTTGTTCTTCACCCGCTCGACGAAGCGCTCGACGCTCTCGCCGGAGTCGCGGATGCGGCCGAGCATCTGCAGCACGGCCTCGTTGGCGCCGCCGTGAAGGGGGCCGGACAGAGCCTGGATGCCGGCGGAGATCGACGCGAACTGGTTGGCGCCGGTCGAGCCCACCAGACGCACCGTCGAGGTCGAGGCGTTCTGCTCGTGGTCGGCGTGCAGCATGAGCAGAAGGTCGAGCGCCTTCGTCATCACCGGGTTGACCTCGTAGATCTCGCTCAGCACACCGAAGTTGAGCTTGAGGAAGTTGTCGACGAAGCCGAGCGAGTTGTCGGGGTACAGGAAAGCCTGCCCGATGCTCTTCTTGTGGGCGTAGGCCGCGATCACCGGGAGCTTCGCGAGCATGCGAACCGTGTTCAACTCGACGTGCTCGGGGTTGTGCGGGTCCGATTCGGACTCGTAGTAGGTCGAGAGCGCCGCGGTGGCCGCCGACAGCACCGACATCGGGTGCGCGGTCGGGGGCAGCGACGAGAAGAACCGCTTGAGGTCCTCGTGCAGAAGCGTGTGACGACGGATGCGCTCGTCGAACGAGGCGAGTTCGGATGCCGACGGCAGTTCGCCGTAGATCAGCAGCCAGGCCACCTCGAGATAGGTGCTGTTCTTCGCGAGCTGCTCGATCGGGTACCCGCGGTAGCGCAGGATGCCCTGGTCGCCATCGATGTACGTGATGTCGGACTTCGTCGACGCGGTGTTCACGAAGCCGTAGTCGAGCGTCGTGTGGCCGGTCTGCTTCGTCAGCGACGCGATGTCGATGCTCGGGATGCCGTCGGTTCCCCGGAGCACCGGGAATTCGGCGGTGGTGCCCCCCACCGTGAGGGTGGCCTTGTCGTTCTGCGTTCCCGCGTCGCTCACCGCGCCTCCTTGCGATTTCTGGTCGCCCATTTGTTCGGCCACGGGGGCGGAGGCACCCGCGGTCTTCTCGACCGGTGGATGCCACGAGTGCGGCCTCACGGTCGACACGCGCTCGGAGGGATGCCCGAGCACAGTGCTTTTACAGCCTAGTAGGCCGGGGCACGTACAGATGACAAGGCCAAAGGATGCCCCCATCGAATGGAGGGATCCTCCTCATCGCTCCCGTGATGCGCCGCGACGCCGTCCGCACCGGCATCCGGCGTCACAACAGACCCTTCGACGACAGCAGCTCCTCGAGGAGGTCGGCCTGCGTCTCCTCGTCGACCGGTGCCGCGAGCACCTCGTCGATCGCGGCCTTGAACGCGGGCCCTGCCGCGTCGAGACGGGCAGACCAGCGCTCGCTGTCACGACGCCAGTAGCCCATCGTCGTCCACCGCTGGGCAGGGATGCCGAGCTCTCGGCGCAGCCGCGCGCGAACAGCCCTCATGTCGGCGGCCTCTCCCGAGAACCAGACGTACGCGGTCGGATCGAATCCGCACCGGCGTCGCGTCTCGTCGACGAGGTCCTCCGACGAGCACCACAGAACGTCGTCGCCCGGGCGTACGGCCAGGTCGGAGCGGTCGGCGGGATCATCGACGCCGATGACGAGCGTCGCCGGGGGCGCCTCCCGATGCGGCAGCCGTTCCTCGAGAATGCGCCCGAGAGCAGGGAGCGCCGTCGCGTCGCCGCAGAGGAGCAGGCTCGACGTATCGGGCGGCGGGGCATAATGCCCGCGCGGGGCGTCGAAAGCGACGGTGTCTCCGACAGCGGCGCGGGCGGCCCACTCTGTCGCGGGGCCCGCGCCGTGCAGGAGCAGGTCGACGTCGATCTCACCACGGTCTGCGCGGTGATGCCGCACCGTGTAGTACCTCTTGACGGGTTGCGCGCCGGGCACCGGCACCCACAGACCGAAGAACTCGTCCGCCGGCCCGGCATCCGGCAGCCGGGATCCGTCGAGACCGCCGATCGCTCCGAGGGTCACGCGCACCATGTGCGGCGTGACCCGGGACACGGCGACCACACGCGCCTCGTATCCTGGGCGATCGTCTCGAACAGTCATCGACGGGTCCTTTCTCGCGAGGTGAGCAGCCAGGCCAAATAGACGCCTCCGAGGCAGACCGTCACGAGGCCCGTCGGCAGCATGACGGGGGCAAGCGCGCGGGAGGCGATCAGATCGCTCGCGCCGAGAAGCGCGGCCCCCACGAACGCCGAGGCGGCGAACGGGATCGTGCCGGTGAGCCAGACGCGACGCGCGATCTGGGGAGCGGCCAGGGCGATGAATCCGACGGGGCCGGCGACGGCGGTGGCCACGGCGATGAGCGCGACCCCGATCACCATGGCCGCCCACCGCAGCCAGGTCGGGCGAACGCCCAGACTCGTGGCCCGCTCGTCGCCGAATTCGAGCAGATGCAGGGAACGCGCCAGGGCCGCGATGACGAGGGCCCCGGACGCGAGGCTCAGCACCGCGGGGAGGATGCCGTCGGCGCTGACCCCGTTGAGCGAGCCCGTCGCCCAGACAGCTGCAGCACGGGCGCGCACGTCGTCGAGACGTACCACGAGGACCACGTTGACGGCGGCGAGCATCGCGCTGACGCCGATGCCGGTGAGCACGACCGCGACACCCCCGAATCCCGCACGCGCACAGAGGACGAAGACGAGGACGGCGGCCACCAGGCCACCCCCGATGGCACCGCCCGTCAACGCGAGGACCGAGGTCGCGCCCGCGAGGGTGACCGCGAGAACTCCGGTGAACGCGCCGACGGAGAAGCCGAGGATGTCGGGGCTTCCGAGGGGATTGCGCGTCACCGTCTGGAACAGCGCACCCGAGAGCGCGAGGAGGGCGCCGACCACGATGCCGAGCACCGCCCGGGGCAGACGCCACTGTTGCACGACGAGCACCGTGCCCGCATCGCCCGCGCCGACGAGTGCTGCCAGCGCTCCCGTGGGGGTGACGCCGAGGTCGCCGAGGGTCAGCGTGCCCAACACCGACGCGACGAGGACTCCCCCGACGACGACCGCGGCGAGCAGTCGCCGTCGACGCAGACGCGGGGGCACGCGCACGATGGCCGTCACACCGGTCTCCGATATCTGTGCACCAGAGCGATGAGGACGGGAGCCCCGAGAAACGCCGTGACAACCCCGAGGGGTACTTCCGCTGGCGCCGCGACCGTCCGGGCGAGGAGATCGGCGACCAACAGCAGCACGGGCCCGGCGGCGAGACTCGCCCAGAGAGCGCGCACCTGATCGGCACCGGTGAACGCCCGGACGGCGTGCGGGACGAGGAGCCCGACGAAGGCGACGGGCCCGATCGCCGCGGTGGCCGTTCCGCACAGCACCACGACGGCGACGAGACCCGCCACGCGCACGCGCGTCACTCGTCCGCCCAGGGCCTGAGCGGTGTCGTCGCCCAGCATCAGCAGGTTCAGCCCGGGCCCGATCGACAGAGCGAGGATCACCCCCGCAGCGATCACGCCCGTCACCAGCAGGGCCGTCGGTGTGTCGCGAGCCGCGAGCGATCCGGCCTCCCAGACGCGGATGCGAGCGTACTGCCCGGGGTCGACGAGGCTCACGGCCTGGGTGAGACCCGAGACGACGGCGGTGAAGGCGACGCCGGCCAGCACGAGCCGTGCCGCGGATGCCGAGCGCCCGACGCCGCCGAGCAGAGCGACGAGCAGGCCGGCCACCGCCGCCCCCACCGCGGCGACCGCCAATGTCACACCGAATCCGCGCAGGCCCAGGACGACGAAGGCGAAGGTCACCGCCAGCGACGCTCCCGCGTTGACCCCGAGGATGCCCGGCTCGGCGAGGGGGTTCCGCGTGAGCGCCTGCATCACCACGCCGGAGATCGCGAGAGCCGCGCCGACGGCGACCGCCAGCACGAGCCGCGGGAGCCGCAGCGTGTGCACGATGAGCGCGGTCTGCGATCCGTCGGGATGCACGAGAAGACCGAGCGCACGAGCCGGCGTCAGCATCGGCTCACCGACGCACAGCTCGGCCACCGCGAGCGCGAGACCGACCAGGACGATCGCGGTGCCGACGGCGACGCGCGCTGCCCGAGGGCGCCGAACGCCCGGGCGTTCCCGGACGGCCGCACCGGTCACTTCTGCAACGGCTCGAGCACCGTGTCGACGAGCTCGTGTACCCAATCCTGCGCGGTGACGTAGTCGGTCACGGTCGAGCGCATCCCGTACACGTGACCGCTCTGCGCGACGGGCAGTGTCTGGAAGAGCGGCGAATTCACGATCTCGCTGACGGTGGGATCGGGGGTGCCGTCCGCGGAGGAGAAGGTGAGTGCGACGGTCACGCCGTCGAACACCGTCGGCAGTTGCTCGAGCGGCAGAGCCGTGTATCCGCGGCCGTCGGTGTCGGGCAGCGAAAGCCGCACCGGGGCCATACGCGAGTCCCATCTCGTTCACCACGAGATCGCCGGTCGAGCCGGTGGGCAGTTGGACCGAGAACTGCCCGGGCTCGTCGCCGAACGAGAAGTTGATCCAGCGGTTCCCCTCGATCACGTCGCGGTAGGTCTGCCTGGTGTCGTCGCGGAGCTTCTCGAACGCGGCCTTCTCGGCCTCCCAGGTCGCGGTCGTCCCGGTGGCGGCGGCGGTCTGCCGAGTGATGCTCTGCCAGTCGCCGCGATCGACGCCGCCGGTCACGACGGTCGGGGCGATGGCGCTGAGCCTCTCGTACGTCGCCTGATCGATCTCATCCGCCGTGCCGATGATGACGTCGGGGCGGGCGGCGGTGAGGGCCTCGAAGTTGATCTCGCCGAAAGTTCCCACGGTCGCGGCATCCGAGATCCAGTCCATCTGCGCGGTCGTGAAGCTGTCGGCCCACCGCGAGTAGTCGATCGTGGCGACGGGCTTCACGTCGAGCGACATCAGCTGCCACGGGGTGTCGTACGACACCGCGGCGATCCTCTCGGGCTGCTGGGGCACGGTGACCTCACCGTACGCCGACTCGACGGTGGTGGAGGCGATGGATGCCGAAGACGGAGCTGTCACGGCGCACCCCGAGAGCAGGGCGAGGGTGAGCGCGGCGGCGGAGACCGACAGGGCGGCGCGGCGGCGTGTGAGCACGGGAAAGCTCCTCTTTCTTAGGTAAGGGATACCTAATTATCGCGAGGGGTCAACGGCGCTCGAGAGCACAAACCTCCGCAAATCAGTCGAGTTCTTTCGCAGATCGGTCAACGCGCGGCGAACTCGCGCGGACTCACCCCCGCCGCTTCCCGAAAAGCCGTCGAGAACGCCGCCGCCGAGTCGTACCCGACGCGATGCGCGACCACGCCCACCGCCTGCCCCGCCGCGAGAGCCGCCATCGCCGCCTGCATACGGAGCCGCGAACGCCAGCGAGAGAAGGGTTCGCCCGTCTCGTCACGGAAGCGCCGCGTGAAAGTCCGCGTGCTCACCGCACAATGCCGCGCCCACTCCTCCACCGTGCGGGGGTCGCCGGGGTCCGCGGCGAGCGCGTGAGTGACCCGCCGCAGCCAGGGCGTGCGAGGGTGCGCGAACCCCGCATCGGGCCGCGCGCCGACGGAGAGCAAGTCGAGCGCGAAGGACTCCGCCCGCGCGCGGCGTTCGCCGGCGCGCTCCGTCGTGCCGGCGGGGCCGGAATGCTCGACGTCGAGGTGCGTGAGGACATCGTCGAGCAACGTCGACGTGGTCAGCAGCGTCGGACGCACCAGGGCGTCGGGGACGGCACCGCGCGCGAACCACGTGCAGCGCATGGTGTTGCCCGCACTCGCATGCACCTCGTGGGACGCACGGGCGGGGATCCAGATCGCCGCGCCCCGAGGGACGACGAAGACGGCGCGCTCGGTCGAGACCGTCACGACCCCGGTGATGGAGGACAAGAGCTCATGGTCCGGGTGATCGTGCGTCGGCCACCGCTCCCCGGCGTCGGCAGGGGTCACGATCTCGATCGACTCCAAGCGCGGCGACTCAGACATCGATCTCCCGCGTGCGTCCGGCGTAGGCAGCCGGCGTCATGCCGAACCTCGAGCGGAACGCCGAGATGAAGCTGCTCACCGAGTCGTAACCGACCGCGAGCGCGACCTCGTGCACGGGCGCACCCTGGACGAGCAGCCCGACGGCGACGTGCAGGCGCGCCCGCACTCTCCACTCGCGGAACGTGCGCCCGGTGTCGGAGACGAAGGCACGGGCGATGGTCTTCGCACTGACCCCCTCCTGGGCCGCCCACGCGTCGAGGTCCCGATCGTCGTCGGGCGCGGCGAGGAGTGCGACGGCGATAGCGCGGGCGCGCGGATCCTGCGGAAGGGCGACGACCTCGCGCGAGACGGGCGCTTCGGCGATCAGATCGCTAAGGAGGCCGAAACACTCCTGCCGTCGCGTCTCGCGCCGCCCTTCGGCGGCGAGGTACCGCAGGAGCGCCCCGGCGAGCGGATCAAGCGTGAGCGCGCGCGCCCGATTCCACCCCTCCGGACTCGGTCGGTGCCGTTGATCCACGTAGGCGCTGACGAGCTCCCCCGGCTCGGTGAAGCGCATCTCGTGCAGCACCCCGGTGGGGATCCACGCCGCGTGGTCGCGACGGAGGTGCCACCGATCGGAGCCGACCGACACCTCCATGGACCCGGATGCCATCCACGCGAGCTGGTCCTCCTCGTGGCGATGCAACGCGAATCCGCTGCCGCCGTCGACGAATGTCGACGTGACCGCGAACTCGGCGAATGTCCACTGGCGAACATGCGACGGGGAGACAGCCGCACCCACGCGGTCAACGTGTTCACCAGGCGGCAGGATCGTGTCCTCGATCAGCACGGAGTGTCTCCTCACGACGATGGCGAGCAAAGTAAGGCAAGGCTAACCTAGCGGCGCCCTTACCCGTCTACCCGAGAGCCTCCATGTCCGTCACCCTGCACCGCTCCCGTCCCGCGCGCCTCGCCGCGCTCGGCACCGTCCTCGCCGTCACCGCCGCCCTCCTCGCCGGCTGCGGCGGCACCGCCACGGCGGTCGCCGAGAACACGACCTATTCGACCGAACCGAGCGACACGTTCCCCGTCACCGTGACCCACCAGTTCGGCGAGACCACGGTCGAGGCCGAACCCCAGCGCGTCGTCGTCGTGGGCCTCACCGAGCAGGACATCCTCCTCGAACTCGGCACACCCCCCATCGCCACGACCGAGTGGTACGGAGAACAGCCGTACGCCGTCTGGCCATGGGCGACCGATCTGCTCAACGGCGCCGAGCCCACCGTGCTGTCGGCCACCGACGGCTTCGAGTTCGAGAAGATCGCCTCGCTCGAGCCCGACCTCATCGTCGGCACGAACGCGAACATGACGGCCGACGACTACACCAAGCTCAGCGCGATCGCTCCCACGATCGCGAGCGTCCCCGGCAGCGAGCGCTACTTCTCCGACTGGAAGGGTCAGACCCGGCAGATCGCGCAGGCGATGGGACGCAGCACCGAGGGCGAGAAGCTCATCACCGGCATCGAAGAGCAGTACGCGGCGGCCGCGGCCGCCCACCCCGAGTTCGCCGGCAAGACGGCGTCGTTCTCGCAGGGCGGCCCCTGGGAGGGCAGCATCTACGTGTATCCCGACGGCCTGAACACCGACTTCCTCACCGACCTCGGCTTCGTGATCACCCCGGGGCTCGAGAAGTACGTTCAGCAGAAGGGCGCGCAGGCGCTCATCTCGGGCGAGAACATGTCGCTCATCGACGCCGACGTCATCGTCTTCGCCACCGAGAGCGCCGACTCGCTGCCTGCGCTGCTCGACTTCGGAACGACGCGGTCGCTGTCGGCGGTCACCGGAGGACGCGCCGTCTACACTGACGCCGAGCTCGCGGGCGCCATCTACTTCCTCACGCCGCTGAGCCAGAAGTACGTCATCGACAAGCTCGTCCCCCGCCTCGAGAAGGCCGTCGCCGGCACCTCCCCGCAGAGTGTCGAGGGCTGACCCGCGGTGATCTCGCCCCTTGCGGTCGCGTCGCGCCCTGCCGCGCGGCGCGACCGCCCCTCCGCCTCCCCTCGTCGCCGCGCCGCAGGTCTCGTCGTCGCCGTGATCGCCCTCGCCGTGGCGGCGGGCCTCAGCGTCGCGATCGGCTCGAACGCCCTCTCCCCCGCCGAGATCTGGCATGCCCTGGCCACCCCCGACGGAGCGGTAACCGATCAGATCGTGCGTGACCTGCGCGTCCCCCGCACGATCGCCGCGGTTGTCGCCGGGGTCGCCCTCGGACTCGCCGGCGCGCTGATCCAGGCATTCACCCGGAATCCGCTCGGCGATCCCGGCATCCTGGGAGTGGATGCCGGCGCCGCCCTCTTCGTCGCGATCGGCGTCGTCCTGGGCGCGGTGACCGCCGTGCAGTTCCTCCCCTGGGCGTTCGGCGGCGCCCTCCTGGTCACCGTCGCCGTCTACGCGATCGGCGGAGCGGGACGCGGCGGGCCCGATCCCGTGCGGTTGACCCTGGCCGGAGTCGCCGTCGGAGCCGTGCTCATGGGCGTCACGAGCGCGATGATGCTCCTCGACCCGGTCACCTTCGCGCGCCTGCGGGGGTGGAACGCGGGTTCGTTCGTGGAACGCGGGTGGGACGTCATCCTCCCCGTGGTCCCTTTCGTCGGCTGCGGTGTCGTCGTGGCCCTCGCCTGCGCGCGGTCGCTCAATTCTCTCGGCCTCGGCGACGAACTCGCCTCCTCCCTCGGCACGAGACTCGTGCGCACGCGTGTGCTCTCGATCGCGGCCATCACCGTCCTCGCGGGATCGGCGACGGCGATCGCCGGTCCGATCGCCTTCGTCGGCCTCATGGCTCCGCATGTCGCGAGATGGATCGTCGGGCCGGACCAGAGGTGGATCCTCCCGTACACGATGGTGATCGCACCGACGGTGCTCCTGGTGTCCGATGTGATCGGTCGAGTGGTCCTGTGGCCGAGCGAAGTGCCGGTGGGGATCGTCACCGCCTTCGTGGGAGCACCCGTGCTCATCGCGCTGGTGCGTCGGGCGAGAGCGAGCAGCCTGTGAGCCTCGTCATCCGCCGCGGGCCGGTGTCGCTGCGTTTCCGCGGGCGCACGCTCACGACGGGGGTCGTCGTCGCCGCGGTCGCGGCGATCCTCGCGGTCCTCGCCCTCTGTCTCGGCGACCTGCCCCTCACCCCTGCCCAGGTCGGGGGCGCCCTTCTCAGCACTGACCACGGCTTCACGGCGACCGTCGTCCGCGAGTGGCGGCTTCCCCGGGTGCTCGCCGCTCTCGTCTTCGGCGCCGCTCTGGGCGTGTCGGGAGCGGTCTTCCAGTCGCTCACCAGGAACCCGCTCGCCAGCCCCGACGTCATCGGGCTCTCGGCCGGCTCCTACGCCGGCGGTTTGAGCGCGATCATTCTCTTCGGCGCGGCGGCGGGCACTGCTCCCGTCTCCGCGGGGGCGATCGCGGGAGGCCTCGCCGCCGCGGCTCTGGTGTACGCGCTCGCTTACCGACGCGGCATCCAGGGGTTCCGTCTGATCGTCGTCGGAATCGGTGTCTCGGCGATGCTCCAAGCGCTCAGCACCTACCTCGTGCTGCGAGCCAAGATCGAAGTGGCGATGGTCGCCGCCGTGTGGGGCGCGGGCTCGCTGTCGCCGGTCGGATGGGGGCAGTTCCTCCCCGCCGCCGCGGTGATCGCGGTCTCCCTCGCTGCCCTCGCCGTCTTCACCGGTGCCCTTTCGCGCCTCGAACTCGGCGACGATGCGGCGCGGGCGCTCGGCATCCGCGTCGAGAGGTCCCGGCTCGGTCTGGTCGTCTGCGCCGTCGCCCTGACCGCGGTGGTCACCGCGGCCGCCGGCCCCATCGCTTTCGTCGCCCTCGCCGCACCGCAGATCGCACGGCGGCTGGCCCGGACGGCCGGCATCGCCCTCGCGCCGTCGGCGCTCGTCGGGGCGGTCGTGCTCCTGGCATCCGACATCGTCGCTCAGCACACGCTGCCCACGCCGCTTCCCGTGGGCCTGGTCACCGTCGTCGTCGGCGGCCTCTACCTCGTCTGGCTCCTCATCCACGAAACCCGGAGACGCGCATGACCGCTCCCGTCCGCCTCGCCGCTCATGATCTGACCATCGGCTACGACCGCCGAATCATCTCGGAGAGCCTGTCGGTCGCCATCCCCGACGGCTCCTTCACCGTGATCGTGGGCGCCAACGCGAGCGGCAAGTCCACGCTGCTGCGCGCTCTCGCCCGCCTCCTCTCACCCGTATCGGGCGAGGTGCGGCTCGACAAACGTCCGTTGGGGGAATACCAACCCAAAGAGCTCGCGCGCGCCGTGGGCCTGCTTCCGCAGACGTCTCTCGCTCCCGACGGCATCACGGTCATCGACCTGGTTGCCCGCGGACGGTACCCCCACCAGGGCTTTCTGCGGCAGTGGTCCGTCGACGACGAGGCGGCGGTGCGGCAAGCTCTGGATGCCACCGGCACGGCGGATCTGTCGGGACGTCTCGTCGCGGAGCTGTCGGGCGGCCAGCGCCAGCGGGTCTGGATCGCCATGGCGCTGGCGCAGCAGACGCCGATCCTCCTGCTCGACGAACCCACGACCTTCCTCGACATCGCCCACCAGATCGAGCTCATGGAGCTGCTGACCGACCTGAACGAGCAGGGGCGCACGCTCGTGGCGGTGCTCCATGACCTGAACCAGGCGGCGCGATATGGGAGCCACCTCATCGCCGTGAAAGACGGGCGGATCGTCGCCGAAGGGGCCCCGGCCGACATCGTGACGGCTGAGATGGTCGAGGACGTCTTCGGCCTGCGTTGCGTGGTGACCCCCGACCCCGTCTCGGGGACGCCCGCGGTCTCGGCCCTCGGTCGCGACCGGGCGGCCCGTCCGTGAAGATGCTGCTCCAGGCTCCCGCCGACCCCGTCCGTACCCGAGACCTGTCGATCACCGATCGAACGACCCCACGCTCACTGACCCTGCGGGCGATGGGGGCGGCACCGCGCTACACCGTTCCCGCCGCCGCCCTCTCGATCACCCACCAGGTGGGTGAAGCGCTCGTCCCGATCGTCATGGGGATCGCGATCGAACGCGCGGTCACGACCGGCGATCCCGCGCAGCTCTTTCTGTGGCTCGGGGTGCTCGCCGCCGACTTCGTCCTGCTGTCCTTTTCCTGGCGTTTCGGATCGCGGCTCGCGGAACTGGGCATGCTCGCCGTCCAACACCGTCTCCGCATCACCGTCGCGGCCCACCTCCTTCGGCGACCTCCGCGACCGGGGCGTCCGTCGGAGCAGCCGGGTGTCGCCCTCTCGATCGCCACGTCCGATGCCAACAGGCTCGCGGAGGCCGTGGAGATCGGCGTCTATCCCGTGGGCCAGCTCGCCGCGGTACTCTTCGGCGGAGCCGTGCTCGTCACCGTCTCGTGGCCGCTGGGCCTCGCCGTCCTGCTCGGCGCGCCGATCCTGCTGTGGGTCACGGAGCGCGCGGGCCGACGACTGCGCGACCGCAGCGGTGAGGAGCAGGAGGCCGCGGCCGCTGCCGCGGGGCGCGCCGCCGACCTCATGAGCGGATATCGCGTGATCCGCGGCATCGGCGCCGAAGCCGAGGCGAGCCGCCGATACCGTCGCGCCAGCCGTGCCGCCCTCACCGACACCGTGCGCGCCCGACGTGCCGAGGGGGTCTTCGGCGGGGCCATGAGCGTCGTCACCGGTCTGTTCCTCACCGCCGTCGCGGTCGCTGCGGCACTGCTCACGCTGTCGGGAAGCCTCGGTCTCGGCGAGTTCATCGCTGTCGTGGGACTCGCGCAGTTCCTCCTCGAGCCGCTGCGCGCGCTCGCGCTGTACACCGGAGCGTGGTGGGCGTCGGCGACCGCCTCTGCGGCACGGGTGCTCGATGTCCTCCGCGACGCCGAACCTGTCGCGGTCGTCGCGCCGCCGAGCCCGGCGGCACAGCGGGCGCCGGAGATCCGGCCCGGAGAGTTCGTGGTCGTCGCGTGCGGCGGCGACCGGGCCGCCGAGGTGACCGCGGCCCTGCGGGCACGGCATCCCGAAGCCCTCCATGCTCCGCACGCTGCGCACCTGTTCACCGGGACGGTCGCCGACAACGTCACCCCGCCGGATGATGCCACAGCTCTGTCAGCGGCCCTTCACGCCGCCGTGTGCGACGAACTCGCCACCGCGCTTCCCGCCGGACTCGACAGCCGCGTCGGCGAGAACGGCAACGCCCTCTCGGGCGGTCAGCGTCAACGGGTCGCCCTCGCGCGCGCTCTCGCACACGACCCCGAACTGCTGGTGCTGCACGATCCGACCACCGCCGTCGACGCCGTCACCGAAGCGCGAATCGCCGAGCGGGTCCGCGAGATGCGGCGTCATCGGCGCACCGTCGTCATCACACGCGCACCGGCCTTCGCCGCCATCGCGGATCGCGTGATCCGTATGCCCGAAGGAGCGGACGAATGAGTGTCGCCCTCCCGCTCGCGTCGGCCCGGGAGGTCGCGCACGAACTCCGGAGGTCCCTTCCGCGCGGATGGTGGCGTCTGCCGTCGCTCATCGTGGTCGTGCTCGCGGCTGCGGCGTCGGGAGTGGTCGGCCCGCTCGCCCTCGGGGTCGTCGTGGACGCGATCGGCGCGGGCGAGGACGCACCGCCGCTCGCGTGGACGCTCGCCGCCGTGATGGCCGGCGCGGTCGTGACCGGGGCCGTGCTCACCGCCGTCGGCATGGTCTCGGCCTCGCAGCTGTTCGAGACCGCTCTCGCCGACCTCCGTGAGCGGATGGTCGACACCGCCCTGCACCTGCCTCCGGCTCGCGTCGAGCGCGCCGGCACCGGCGATCTGATCGCTCGAGCCGGCGACGATGTCGCCCAGGTGTCGGATGCCATCCCCCGCGTCGTCCCGGCCCTCGTCGGTGCCGCGTTCACGATCGCCGTCACCGTCGTCGGCATGGCGGCCATCGATCCCTGGTACGCGGTGGCGTTGGTGGCCATCACGCCCCTGCACGTGTTCGCGGTGCGTCGCTATCTGCGTCACGCCCCCGGCGTCTACGCGGCGGAGCGCGCCGCGATGGCCGAGCGCGCACAGCATCTCCTCGACATGCTGCGCGGGCTGGAGACCGTCCGCGCCTATCGCACGGCTCCTTCGCACCTGGACCGCATCTCGACCGCGTCGTGGGCCGTCGTGCGGTGGAGCATGCGCGCACGCGGCATCCAGAACCTGTTCTTCGCCCGGCTGAACGCGGCGGAGTTCCTCGGCATGGCGGGTCTGCTCGTCGTGGGGTTCGTCCTCGTCGCGAACGGGCACGGCAGCGTGGGTGGGACCACCGCCGCCATGCTGCTGTTCCTCCGCCTGTTCGGCCCGATCAACGAGCTGCTCTTCGTCGTCGACGACCTGCAATCGGCCCTGGCGTCGCTCTCGCGCATCGTCGGGGTCATCCGAACGGCGGCGCCTCGGGATGCCGCGGGCGAACCGTCACGCGGTCCCACCGGCGTCGAACCGCACGGCACCGAGCCGCGCGACATCGAACCGCGCGACGTCGACCTGCGCGGCATCACTCACGCGTACGAGGCCGACCACCCCGTGCTGCACGACGTGTCGCTGCGGATCGCGGCAGGCGAGAGCGTGGCGGTGGTCGGAGCGTCGGGTGCGGGGAAATCCACGCTCGCCGCGATCGCGGCCGGCGTTCACGATCCCCTCGTCGGCCAGGTCGACCGACCGCGATCCGTCGCCCTCGTCACGCAGGAGGTACATGTCTTCGACGCCGACCTTCGCGACAATCTCACCCTCGCGGCCCCGCAGGCGACCGACGACGAGGTACGTGCCGCCTTGCGGCGCGTGGGCGGCGAGAGCATCGCCGCGCGCCTGACCCGTGGCCTCGACGAACCGGTCGGGGCAGCGGGCACTCCCCTCTCGCCCTCCGAGGCCCAGCATCTCGCGCTGGCGCGCGTGCTGCTCGCCGACCCCGCGTTCGTCGTGCTCGACGAGGCCACGGCCGAGGCCGGCTCCGCCGAGGCCGGACGGCTCGAGGACGCTGCCCTGGCGGCGATCGAGGGGCGGACCGCTCTGGTCGTCGCGCATCGGCTCAGCCAGGCCGCGGCCTCGAACCGTGTCGTCCTGCTCGACGCGGGTCGTGTGCGCGAGGAGGGCACTCACGACGACCTCCGGACCGCGGGCGGGGCCTACGCGCGCCTGTGGGACGCGTGGAGTCGTTCGCGCTGAATCAGGGCGCGAGCCGCTCTGCCGCCGCGGCGATCCGCTCATCGGTCGCGGTCAGCGAGAACCGGACGTGGTTCGGGAAGTGCGTGCCGTAGAAGTGCCCCGGGCCGACGAGGATGCCGAGGTCGGCGAGCCGCCCCACGCTCTCCCACGCGTCGCGCCCCTCGGTGGCCCACAGGTACAGACCGGCCTCGCTGCGGTCGACGGTGAAGCCGGCCGCCTCGACCGCGGGCTTCAGCACGGCCCGACGACGGGCGTAGCGCTCACGCTGCTCGGCGACGTGCGCGTCGTCGCCGAGAGCCACGGTCATCGCGCGCTGCACGGGAGCGGGAGGCATGAGACCGAGGTGCTTGCGGCCGGTGAGCAACCGCGAGACGAGGGCCGCGTCACCGGCCAGGAACGCCGCGCGATACCCGGCGAGGTTCGACTGCTTGCTCAGCGAGTACACCGACAGCACGTCCGTGAGGTCGTCGCCGACCACGGCGGGATCCAGCACGCTCGGCACGCGCTCGACGTCCCAGGGAACGTCCCACCCGAGTTCGGCGTAGCACTCGTCCGACGCCAGAATGGCTCCGAGCTCTCGCGCCCGGGACACGGCATCCGTCATCTCGGCCACCGACAGGACGCGGCCGTCGGGGTTTCCCGGCGAGTTGACCCAGACGAGCCTCGTGTTCGCGGGCCAGTCGGCCGGATCATCGGATGCCACCGCCTCGGCGCCCACGAGACGGGCGCCCACCTCGTAGGTCGGGTACGCCGCGCGCGGATGCACCACGGCATCGCCGGGGCCGAGGCCCAGGAGCAGAGGGAGCAACGCGACGAGCTCTTTCGAGCCGACGGTGGGCAGGACGTTCGCGGCTGTCAGGCCCGGAACGCCGCGTCGACGGGAGTACCAGTCGGCGATCGCCTCACGCAAAGCGGGCGTTCCTGCGGTCTGGGGATACGCGTGCGCGTCGGTCGCGTCGGCGAGAGCCTCGGCGACCACGGCGGGCGTCGGGTCGACGGGCGAGCCGATCGACAGGTCGACGATGCCGGCGGGGTGACGCCTCGCGCGCTCCGCGTAGGGGGCGACGGCGTCCCAGGGGTAGTCGGCGAGGTCGGCGACGCCCACGGGTCAGTGGCTCTGCGGGGGAAGAGCGGTGATGACGGGGTGGTCCTTGGCGATCACGCCGACCTTGGCGGCACCGCCGGGCGAGCCGATGTCGTCGAAGAACTCGACGTTCGCCTTGTAGTAGTCGGACCACTCTTCGGGCAGGTCGTCTTCGTAGTAGATCGCCTCGACCGGGCACACCGGTTCGCACGCACCGCAGTCGACGCATTCGTCGGGGTGGATGTAGAGCGACCGCTCGCCTTCGTAGATGCAGTCGACCGGACACTCGTCGATGCAGGCGCGGTCTTTGACATCGACACACGGGAGGGCGATCACGTAAGTCACGGGACCAGTCTAATCGCGCTCACCGGAAGGGCTTCGCCGCGCGCCGTCGGGCGTATGATCCCCGGCGTCAGCGGACGTGTGCGGGGGCGTCCGCCTCGGCGTTCGCGCTCGTCCCTTGCGGCAGATGCGAGAACGACGGCCAGAACGCCACGAAGACCATCAGCGCGGGGCCGACGATCGTCCACACCACCGGGATCCACTCCATCCCGGGGCTGGGGGCGGCCACGATCGCCGATCCACCGGGGCCGGGCTGAGAGAAGACGTAGGTCGCGAGCGAGATGCCGAGCCCGCCCGCGAGGGCGTTGACGCGGTCGCCCGTCAGCGTGCGCAGCGCGACCAGTAGCGCGGCGCTGCCGATCGTCGCGAGAAGCAGTCCGAGCGGCACCGGCCCGAGACGGAAGGCCTGGCCGATCGTGCCCGCCGCGCCGTAGAAGGCGCCGATGAGCAGCGCCACGACCCAGCCGACGATGCGCAGGATGCCAGAGCTCATCGCGTCAGTCTAGGCGCGGGTCGCTATGCGGCAGCGGAGAACCGGCATCAGGCCGCCCACCCCCACAGGCGCAGGAGGGCAGCGGTGAGCGCGGCGGCTGCCACCACGACCAGGAACGGTGCGCGCGCCCACAGCAACAGCGCCGCCACCCCGACCGCGGGCACCCGCGCGTCGACGACGATCGCGGCACCCGCACCGAGCGTCTGGACCATCACGAGCGCCGAGAGCAACGCCACCGTGAGCAGGTCGGCGATCCGCGCCGGCCGCGGGGCCTCGAGCCACCGGGCGGGAAGGAGATAGCCCACCGCCTTCAGCGCGAGGCAGAGGACGGATGCCAGAAGCACGGCGGTCCACAGGGTCATGGCATGCCCTTCTGCTCGGCGACGTCGACGGGTTCGGGTGCGGGCGGGCGCGGATCGAAGAGCCCCACGACCACGGCGACCCCGGCGGCGGCGATCACCGGGATGCCCGGCATCAGCGCCGGGGTCAGCAGCGCCGCGACGACGGCGGCCCCCGCCGCGACCGCGAGCGGCTGACGACCGCGAAGTCGGGGCCACAGGAGGGCGAGGAAGGCGGCGGCAGCAGCCGCATCGAGCCCGTACGCGCGAGGGTCGCCCAGCACGTCGCCGAGCAGCGCCCCCAGAAGCGTCGACAGGTTCCAGCCGACCCAGATCGCCACGCCGGTCACCCAGAAGCCCGCCTGCCGCGCCCGAGGCTCGTCCTGCGCGAGCCCGACCGCGACCGACTCGTCGATCGTGAAGGGCGTCGCGGCGGCCTTGCGCCAGAACCCGCCGGCGACGATCGGGGCCATGCGCATCGCGTAGGCCGCGTTGCGCACGCCGAGGAGGGCCGCCGAAGCGATCGCGGCGGGGGCGGCGGCGAGTCCCCCGGCCGCGATCACGCCGACGAAAGCGAACTGGGAGCCGCCGGTGAACATCAGGAGGCTCAGCACGCACGTCTTCCAGACATCGAGCCCGGATGCCACGGCCAGCGCCCCGAAAGAGATGCCGTATGCGCTGGTCGCGAGAGCGACGGCGAGGCCCTGTCGGGCGGCGACACCCTCGGGTGTTCGCGATAACGAACGCATGGACATCATGCTGAACGATGCTCGTTCGTTCGTCAAGTCGAACGATCGGCGAGCATAATGAACACATGAGTGATCTCGGCGACCGCATCGCGGCGAGCCTGCGGCGCGAACGCGAGCGTCGCGACCTCAGCGTCTCGGAGCTCGCGCGACGCGCCGGCGTCGCGAAAGCCACCGTCTCCCAGCTCGAGAACGGCGGCGGCAATCCCAGCGTCGAGACGCTATGGGCCCTGGCTTCGGCGCTCGAGGTCCCCTTCGCGGTCCTCGTCGACGAGGGCGTCCGCTCCCCCACGCTGATCCGCGCCGGAGAAGCGGCCACGGCGGTGCCCTCGGCGGCATCCGAGTATCTCGCCGTTCTCCTGTCGGCGAGTCCGCCGCACGCGCGCCGCGACATCTACCTGTTGAGCGCCGAACCCGGGACCCCGCGTGTCTCAGAGCCGCACCCGCGGGGCACGGTCGAGCATCTCGTGATGGTCACCGGCCGCGGGCGCGTCGGTCCCGCCGACGACCCGTACGAGCTGTCCCCCGGCGACTACCTCTCGTATCCCGGCGACGCCCCGCACGTGTTCGAGGCACTGACCCCCGGGATGAGCGCGGTCTGCGTGGTCGAGTCGCACTGACGCGGTGCCCGCAACACACCGCTGACTTGCGCCGAATGCACGCCCGAACGGCCTCACGGTGAGCATTCGACCGACGTCATCGGGTGCCCATCGCGCCGCCGCGCCGTGCGGCGTAGTGTGCGGGGCATGTCCCGCGTCTTCGACCTGACCTTCTCCTCCGTCTACCCGCTGTACGTGACGAAGGTCGAGCGCAAGGGGCGGACGAGGGACGAACTGGATGCCGTGATCCGCTGGCTCACCGGATTCGACGAGGCCGCGCTCACTCGGCACGCCGAAGGCACCACGACTCTCCGCGAATTCTTCGACGAGGCGACGCTCAACCCGCACGCGAGTCAGGTCACGGGGGTCGTCTGCGGCATCCGCGTCGAGCAGATCGACGACCCGTTGATGTACCGCATCCGCCTCCTCGACAAGCTCGTCGACGAGTTGGCGAAGGGGCGCCCCCTCGCGAAGGTGCTCCGGGAACAGGCACCCACTCCCGCCGCCTGAGGGCGTCTCGCCCCACCGCTCACGACGGAGGACCCTGAGCCCGTCGAAGGACCCGGCCGCCCTCATCGCCGCGCGCGGGAGGACCCTGAGCCCGTCGAAGGACCCGGCCGCCCTCATCGCCGCGCGCGGGAGGACCCTGAGCCCGTCGAAGGGTCCGGTGGCTTCGACAGGCTCAGCCACCTGCGCGGCGAAACAGAACGGCCCCACCGAGCCTGAACTCGATGGGGCCGTTCTCGGAGTCAACGCTCAGGCGTTGGCATCCTGACGCTTCAGACGCGAGGCGGCGCGACCACGCTCGGTCGCGTCGAGCACGACCTTGCGGATGCGCACCTTCTCGGGCGTGACCTCGACGCATTCGTCGTCGCGCGCGAACTCGAGCGACTCCTCCAGCGTGAGCACGCGCGGGGGCGTCATTGACTCGAAGGAGTCGGAGGTCGACGAACGCATGTTCGTGAGCTTCTTCTCCTTGGTGATGTTGACGTCCATGTCGTCAGCGCGCGAGTTCTCGCCGATGACCATGCCCTCGTAGACCTCTTCGGTGGGCTGCACGAAGAAGCTCATGCGCTCCTGCAGGGCGATCATGGCGAACGGGGTGACGACACCCATGCGGTCGGCCACGATCGAGCCGTTCTGACGGGTCGTGATCGAACCGGCCCAGTCGTCGTAGCCGTGCGAGATCGCGTTGGCGATGCCGGTGCCGCGCGTGATCGTCAGGAACTCGCTACGGAAGCCGATGAGACCGCGCGAGGGTACGACGAACTCCATACGCACCCAGCCGGTGCCGTGGTTGGTCATGTTGTCCATGCGGCCCTTGCGGGCGGCCATGAGCTGCGTGATCGCGCCGAGGTGCTCTTCGGGGGCGTCGATCGTGAGGTGCTCGAAGGGCTCCTTGAGCTTCCCGTCTTCGCCGCGCTTGGTGACCACCTGGGGCTTTCCGACGGTGAGCTCGAAGCCCTCGCGGCGCATGTTCTCGACGAGGATCGCCAGGGCGAGCTCGCCGCGGCCCTGGACCTCCCAGGCATCCGGGCGTCCGATGTCGACGACCTTGAGCGAGACGTTACCGATGAGCTCGCGGTCGAGACGGTCCTTGACCATGCGGGCGGTGAGCTTGTGCCCCTTGACCTTGCCCATCAGGGGCGAGGTGTTCGTGCCGATCGTCATCGAGATGGCGGGATCGTCGACCGTGATGGCCGGCAGCGGACGCACGTCCTCGGGGTCGGCGATGGTCTCGCCGATGGTGATGTCGGGGAAACCGGCGATGGCGACGATGTCGCCGGGGCCGGCGGACTCAGCGGGGAAGCGCTCGAGCGCGCGGGTCTTCAGCAACTCCGTCACGCGGGCGTTGCTCGTGGTGCCGTCGGAGCGCACCCAGGCGACCGTCTGGCCCTTCTTGAGCGTGCCGTTGAAGACGCGCAGCAGCGCGAGGCGACCGAGGAACGGGCTGGAGTCCAGGTTCGTCACCCACGCCTGCAGCGGCGCCTCGTCGTCGTAGGCCGGAGCCGGCACGTGCTCGAGGATCGCGGCGAACAGCGGCTCGAGGTCGTCGTTGTCGGGCAGCGCACCGTTGTCGGGGCGGTTGAGCGACGCGGCACCAGCGCGGCCCGAGGCGTAGACCACCGGCACGTCGAGCAGCGCGTCGACGTCGAGGTCGGGCACGTCGTCGACGAGGTCGGACGCGAGACCCAGCAGCAGGTCGTGCGCCTCCTCTTCGACCTCGGCGATGCGCGCGTCGGGGCGGTCGGTCTTGTTGACCAGCAGGATGACGGGGAGCTTGGCCTCGAGCGCCTTGCGCAGCACGAAGCGGGTCTGGGGCAGCGGGCCCTCGGACGCATCGACGAGCAGCACGACGCCGTCGACCATCGAGAGGCCACGCTCGACCTCGCCACCGAAGTCGGCGTGACCCGGGGTGTCGATCACGTTGATCGTGACGGGCACGTCGGTGTGGATGCCGTTGTACTCGATCGCCGTGTTCTTGGCGAGGATCGTGATGCCCTTCTCGCGCTCGAGGTCGTTCGAGTCCATCGCGCGCTCTTCGACGTGCGCGTGCTCGCCGAACGAGCCGGTCTGGCGAAGCATGGCGTCGACGAGAGTCGTCTTGCCGTGGTCGACGTGCGCGACGATCGCGACGTTTCGGAGGTCAGGACGAAGGGCGTGCGCCATGGAGGGTCTCCAGGAAAAATTGGGGTGTCGCCCGGAATCGGGCCCTCCCACTCTACCGGGCGCCCGCAACTTTCCCTGGCAGACACCAGGAAAGGGCGGGAGTCCCGAGGGATCCCCGCCCTTTCCCGTTCGTGATCAGGATGCCGGCGTGTCCTTCAGCAGCTCGTGACGCAGTTCGCGACGAGCGGCCTGGACCTCGACGTCGGGCACCGGGATCGCGGCGATGAGACGCTGCGTGTACGGCTCCTTCGGCGCGCGCAGGATCTCGTCACGCGTGCCCTGCTCGGCGATCTTTCCGCGGTTGAGCACGACGATCCGGTCAGCCATCGCGTCGACCACGGCGAGGTCGTGGCTGATGAAGAGACACGCGAAACGGTGCTCCTTCTGCAGCTCGCTGAGCAGCTCGAGCACGCGCGCCTGCACCGACACGTCGAGGGCGCTCGTGGGCTCATCGGCCACGAGAAGGCGCGGCTGAAGCGACAGGGCGCGAGCGATGCCGACGCGCTGCTTCTGACCACCGGACAGTTCGTGCGGGTAGCGGTTGCGGTAGCTGCGCGGGAGGCGCACCTCGTCGAGGAGCTTCTCGACGCGGGCGTCGAGCTCGGCGCCCTTCGCCTCACCGGCGAGGAAGAGCGGTTCGCCGATCGACTCGCCGATCGGGAGGCGGGGGTTCAGCGACGACGACGGGTCCTGGAACACGATGCCGACGCGACGACGCAGCGACTTGATGAGCTTGCGCGAGCCGCTCGAGATGTCGACGCCGTCGACCACGAGACGGCCGTCGGCGATCGGCTGCAGCCCGATCGCGGCACGACCGATCGTCGACTTCCCCGAGCCCGACTCGCCGACCAGACCGACGATCTCGCCCTCGGCGATCCCGAGGGTCACATCGTCGACCGCGCGGAACGCGGCGACACGGCCCTTCTTGCCGTACTCGATCGACACGTGCTCGAGCTCGAGCACCGGGTGGGCGATGACAGGCGCTTCGGCGGCGAGCGAGATCTCCTCGGTGTGCGCGGGACCTTCGGCCACCGCGGCGGCGAGGGCCTCGACGATGTCGACCGTCGCCTCACCCTCGAGCGTCTCGCCGAGGCGCGGGACCGACGCGAGCAGTTCCTTCGTGTAGTCGTCCTGCGGGTCGCCGAGCACGACCGCGGCAGGACCCTGCTCGACGATCTCGCCCGACTTCATCACGACGATCCAGTCGGCGAGGTCGGCGACGACACCCATGTCGTGGGTGATGAGCAGCACGGCCGAGTCGAGGCGGTCACGCAGGTCGCGGATGAGGTCGAGGATCTCGGCCTGGACCGTGACGTCGAGCGCGGTCGTCGGCTCGTCGGCGATGAGCAGGGCGGGCTCGAGGCTGATCGACTGCGCGATCATCGCGCGCTGGCGCTGACCGCCCGAGAGCTGGTGCGGGTACGACGCGAACGCCTTGGCCGGGTCGGGCAGGCCGACCATGCCCAGCAGCTCGAGAGCACGAGCCTTGGCCGCGGACGGAGCGATGGGGGTGTGCGCGCGCAGAGCCTCGATGATCTGCGACCCCACCGTCAGCACCGGGTTGAGCGCCGTCATCGGCTCCTGGAAGATGGCGGCGACCTCGGGACCGCGCAGCTCACGCATCTGTCGACCCGACAGGTCGGTGATCTCGCGACCGTTCACCTTGATGCTTCCGGTGACCCGGCTGTTCTTGGGAAGCAGGTCGAGCACGGCCATCGAGCTCACGCTCTTTCCCGAACCCGACTCGCCGACGACGGCGACCACTTGACCGCGCGCGATCGAGTAGTTCAGGTTCTTCGCGGCCGGAACCCAGACGTCGTCGACGGCGAAGTCGACGCTGAGGTCGGTCATCTGGAGGGCGGGGACGCCCGCCGTCTCGGTCGTGCTCATGAGACTGTCCTCTCGGTCCCGCTCAGCGGGAGTGAGTGATCGGAAAATGAAAGAATCGGAGGATGCCACGCCAGACGTTCCGTTCGACGTTCACCCGCATCCTGTGCGTCATCGCGTGGGCGATCATCGCCGTGGTCGCGATCGGCCTGCTGGTGGTGCCCGGCGCCTCGGACGCGCCCGCGCTCGTGATCGTCGGAGGCCTCGGCGCGGCGGCCGTCGTGACCGCCGTGCTCTGGTCGCCCTCGATCTCCGTCGACGACGAGGCCGTGCAGGTCGACAACATCGCCCTGCGATACCGCGTGCCGTGGGCTGCGCTCATCCACGTCGACACCCGCTACGCCCTGCAGTTGCACACTCCGGGACGACGCATCGGCGTCACCGCCGCACCGGCCCCGGGCGCGACCGGATCGCTGCGCGCGATGCGCGCCCACCGGCGTAGCGAGGGTGTGACGGCACCGAACACCCGGCCGGGCGAGCTGCCCGGGACGGACTCCGGCAACGCGGCCGAACTCGTTCGCTCGCGCTGGCATGCCCTCCGCGATGCCGGCCGTGTGGAGGCCGGCATCGCCGAGTCGGTTCGCGTGGCGGTCAGCCCGCGCGTCGACAACCTGCTGCTGCTGATCGCGGGTGTCGCCGGAATGGTGCTGGCCGTCGCACTGGCCTGACACCCGCCGAGAGACGGTCGTCATGACGACGGCGTCTCCGGGTGCACCCGCGCCTGCGTGCTCGCCGGGGCCGTCGTCGACGACGCCGGCTGCTCCTTCGTGCGGCGCAGCGAGAAGCGCTTCTGACGCGGGTCGAAGGCGTCGCGCAGACCATCACCGACGAAGTTCACGAGGACCGCGAGCAGCACGATGAAGACAGCGGGCCACCAGAAGAGCCACGGGCGGGTCTGGAACGCCGACTGGTTGTCGGAGATGATCAGACCGAGCGAGACGTCCGGCGGACGCACACCGAGCTGCAGGTAGCTCAGGGCCGTCTCGAGGAGGATCGCGGATGCCGCCAGCAGCGTCGCCGCGACGATGACCACGCCGATGGCGTTGGGCAGGATGTGCTTGAAGATGATGCGCGCATCACTCGCCCCCGCAACACGAGCCGCCTCGACGAACTCACGCTCGCGCAGCGTCAGGAACTCGGCGCGGACGAGGCGCGCGATCGTGGTCCACGAGATCATCGCGAGGAAGAAGGCCAGCGGGATCACGCCGAGACCACCGGTCGCGCGACCGACAACGGCACCGATCACGATGATCGGGATGACGATGAACACGTCGGTGATGCGCATGAGGACCGAGTCCACCCATCCGCGGTAGTACCCGGCGAGAGCACCGATGACGGTACCGACGGCCGTGCCCACGAAGCTGATCACGATCATCACGAGGATCGAGTTCTGGATGCCGCGCATCGTCATCGCGAAGTAGTCGATGCCGATGCGGTCCTGACCGAACGGGTGCTCGCCGACCGCGAAGGGCCAGATCGACAGCGTCGGTGCCCCGCCGTCGTTCTGCGGGTTGAGGGTGGTGTAGTCGTACTTCCACCACCCGGGGATCGGGCCGACACCGATCGCCGAGACCGAGAAGACGGCGACGAGGATGAACAGGATGCCGGACACGACGGCGACCTTGTTGGAGAGGAAGCGCCGGAGGATGAGCCGTCCCTGGCTCACCCCGACCGTGTTGCGCTCGTCCGCGGGCGGCGGAGCGTCGACGTTGGCCGGCTCGGGAAGCATCTGGGTCATCGGAGGACCTCCGGGATTCGGATGACGGCGATCATGCGACCACTCGCACGCGCGGGTCGAGCGTGGCGTAGGCGAGATCAGCCAGGAAGTTGAAGACGATCGCGGTGATCGCGATGACGATGAAGTAGCCCATCACCGGGTTGACGTCGACGCGCTGGATGGACGTGACGAACAGCGCCCCCATTCCCGAGATCGCGAAGACCCGCTCCGTGATGACGGCACCACCCAGGAGCGCGCCGATGTCGGTCGCGACGAGGGTCACGATCGGGATCAGCATGTTGCGCAGTCCGTGGCGCAGGATGACGGTGCGCTCGGGGAGGCCCTTCGCGCGCGCCGTGCGGATGTAGTCCTGGTTCATCACTTCGAGCATGCCGGCGCGCGCGTACCGCGTGTATCCCGCGAAGGAGATGAGCAGCAACGACACCGTCGGCAGCAGGAGGTGGGTGAACGTGTCGATGCCGGTGATCCACATGTCACCGGTGAACCCCGGTGTGCTCGCACCGACCGTCGCGATCGGACGCCCGTTGATGCGGGGGTTGTTGACGTACTGCGGCCACGACTGCATGTAGCGGTCGAGGACGACGAGGGCGCCGGAGAGGAAGGCCACCAGGGCGCCGATGCGCGCGGCCATACCCCGATCGGGCGCACCCAGGACGTAGCCCGAGATCACACCGACGGCGACCGCGACGACGCCCAGGATGATGATCGTGTTGAACGTCGAGATGTCGAAGAGTCCCTGCAGCGCGTAATAGCACGCGTACGCGATCGCGCCGTTCAGCGCGGCGACGATGAGAGCGCGGCGGTTCTGCAGACCCGCGATCAGAGCGGTCGTGATCACCACGATCCCGGCGATCAGCAGGAGGAGACCGACGGGCCCGAGACCCGGGTTGCGGAACCAGTCGGTGACGTTGAAGTACACCAGCAGGGCGATGGTCGCGAGACCCGAGACCGCAGCGACGATCACGCGACGACGGACGTCGCCGCCGATCATGGCCTGCCAGATGATGGCGGTGATCACGGCCAGCAGGACGATCAGCCAGATCGGGATGGACGTGGCCGACTCGAGGAAGCTGTTGAACCCGAGCGCCATGAACTCCTTGAGGAGGACGGCGACGAGGAACGACGGCAGCGAGAAGAGGAAGAAGCTGAGCAGCGTGATGCCGAAGTCGAATCCGCTGTACTGGCGCAGGGCCGAGACCACGCCGACCACGATGCCGAGCACGATGGCCAGCACGAACGACGCCGTCACGAGCTGGAGAGTCGAGCCGATGGCGGTCGGGAGGATGTCGAGGACGGCCGCGTTCGAGACGGTGAGGCCGAGGTTGCAGGCACCGGTGAACGGAACGAGGCAGCCGGCGGCACCGCCGAGCCAGAGGAAGTAACGCAGGGGCACCGGGACGTTCAGGTCGAGCGCCGCGACACGGGCGGCGATGAGCTGGTCACGGTTGGCGGCGGAGCTGTCGCGCAGGTCCTGCAGGGGGTCGCCGGAGTTGGCGGCCAGCACGTACATGATGAACGATGCTGCGAGCAGAACCAGGATCGAGACGGCGATGCGCCTGAGGATGAATCCGACCATCGCGGGAGGACTTCTTTCGATCGGGTGGAAAGGCACCTGTAGGTGCCCAGGAAAGGATAGTCGCGAGCGGTCCGGGTTCGGCGCACGCGCACACGCGAAACGAGGCGCCGGAGTCGGGCGACTCCGGCGCCTCGCGAGGGATCAACGGGTTATCAACCCGCCAGCGTCCACTCCTGCGCGTTCCACACGATGCCCGTCTGGCCGCCGAAGTAGTCGACGCCCTGGATGGAACCGTTGTCGGCGAAGAGACCGGGGAGCTGGAACAGCGGCAGACCGTAGTAGTCCTTGGCCGTTTCGGCGTCGATCTTCACCTTGATGTCGTCGAGCTTGGTGGTGTCGGTGGTCACCTGGCTCTCGTCGACGAGGGTGTCGACGGTGGCGTTGCTGTAGTTGTTGTAGTTTCCGCCGCCGCCGGTCTTGAAGATCTGCGGGAGAGCCGCGTTACCGGCACCGGGCGAGATCCAGCCGAAGATCGACACGTCGTAGCTGCCGCTGCCGAGGAGCTTGCTCCAGTCGGGCGAACCGGCGTCGACGATGTTGAAGCCCGCCTGCTGCGCCGACTGCTGAATGGCGCGGAAGCTGTCGACACGGTTGGGGTTGTTGGTGTTGTAGAGGATGCGGACCGTCGGGGTCGCACCGTTCAGCAGCGCCTTGGCGCCCTCGATGTCGGGCTCGGTGAAGGTGTCGTACCCGCTCGCGGCGACCGCGGTGGTGTACTTGTCGCCGTCCGTGGGCAGGAAGATCTGCGAGTTCAGGACCTCGGCATCCGGGTTGATCGGCTTGATGATCGAGTCGAGGATCTGCTGACGCGGGATGGTCTTCAGGAACGCCTCGCGGACGTTGGCGTCGGCGAACACGCCGCCGAAGCTCAGGTCGACGTGGTCGTACGACAGCTGGCTGCCGGCGTGGACCTTCGCGTTGGCGTTCTCGAGCGCGGTGAGCGTGTCGGCGGAGGGCTGCGGCTGGATGGCCTGGACCTCACCGTTCTGAAGGGCGGTGACCTGCGCGTTGGCGTCACCGATGAAGCGGATGATCAGCTGGTCGTACGAGGGCGACATCTTGCCCTTGTAGTTGGGGTTCTTGCCCAGCGTGATGCTCTGCTCAGGGGTGAAGTCGGTCACGATGAACGGACCGCTCGCGACCAGGAGGCTGGCGTCGGTCGGCATGGCCGTGACGTCGTAACCCGTGTTCCAGAAGTCGGCCGCGGCCTTGAGCGTCGCATTCGGGGCGACGGGCGCCTCCGGGTTGCCCTTGGGGGTGTCCTTGAGGAGCTTGATGAAGTCTTCCTCGGAGACACCGGCCTTTTCGGCGAGCACGTGGGCCGGCTTGCCGATCGGGTTGACGAGCTCCCAGTCCACGAAGGGCTCCGAGTAGGTCAGCGTCATCGACATGTTGTCGTCGCTGATCTCGGGGAACGCGGTGGTGTCGAGGCCCGCGGTGCTGCCGGCGAGGGTGAAGTACTGCGTGCCGCCGTTGGTGACGGCGCCGCTCTCGTCGAGCTTCGCGTCGTCGTAGTAGCCCGAGTTGATGGCCCAGTTGACGAGCATGTCATCGGCGTTGATGGGCTGGCCGTCCGACCAGGTCAGGCCCTCGTTGATGGTGTACTTCACCGTCAGCGGGTCGTCCGACACCTTCTCGTAGGTGCCGAAGTCGGTGTTGTTGAGGACGCTGAAGTCCTTGTCCAGGCGCTGGAAGCCGCCGAGGCCCAGACCGCCGCTGACACCGGTGAGGTAGCCCACCATGCCGTTGGTGTCGAGGTTGGCCTCGGGGGTGTCGCCGTTGAACGAGGTGAACGCGTTCGTCGTGGCGATCGTGATGGTGCCGCCGGAGGCGGAGGATCCGCCTTCGGGTGCTGCCGTCGTGGTGCAGCCGGCGAGGGCGAGCGCCGCAACGGCGACACCAGCTCCCACCGTCAGGGCGCGTGCGCGCCGAGTCTTTTCAGACACTTTGCCTCCAGTGCAAGGTTGGCGATTCCCCGCGCAACAGACGTCAGCAGGGGGAGCCGTGGATACGGAAACGATAAGTAAACGCTCTGCGTTGGTCAAAACTCCTGGGGAAACCGTTACATACCTTTAATTCGGAAGCGGTTGAATGTGGCAATCTGACAACATGATCCGCGCCTCGGCCTTTTACGAACCCGGGATCGAACAAGACACTTTCCGCCGCCGAAGATTGCCGTGGGAGATCGCGCTCGTGCTCCTGGTGTCGGTCGGACAGTCGGCGATCTACTCCGTCGTGTCCTTCATCCGAGCAGCGACGCGCGCACCGATCTCGCAGCAGCAGACGCAGCTGAACCCCTCCCGCAGCGCCGAGCCGCTGTGGGACGCGATCTACCAGTTCCTCGACATCTTCTTCTCGCTCGCTCTCGTCGCGCTGGTCGTGTACCTCCTCTGGGAGCCGGGCCTGAGCGCTCTGCGCCGCATCGGTCTCGACTTCCGGCGCTTCGGCGGCGACGCGGCCCGGGGACTGCTTCTCGTCGTGGTCATCGGAGCACCCGGCATCGGCGTCTACGCGGCGGGGCGGGCGCTCGGGCAGAGCATCGCCGTCATTCCGGCGCCCCTCGATTCATCGTGGTGGGTGATCGGTCTGCTGATCCTCGCCGCGCTGCGAGCCGGGCTGACGGAGGAGGTGATCTTCCTCGGCTACCTGTTCGATCGCCTCCGCCGACTCGGGTGGTCGTGGACGTGGGTCATCGTATCGACCGCTCTCCTGCGCGGCAGCTACCACCTGTATCAGGGATGGCCCTCGGCGCTCGGAAACGTCGTGATGGGCCTGGTGTTCGGCTGGTGCTACCGCCGTTGGGGCCGTGTCATGCCCTTGGTGATCGCCCACACGGTCATCGACATCGTCGCCTTCGTCGGCTATCCCCTGGCGGCCGCCTGGTGGCCCGGCATCTTCACCCCGACGTCGAGTCCGACACCGACGCCCAGCGGCACGCCCTGACCCGAGCAGCGCTCGGGGCACGGCATCCGGGACGCCGAATCAGGGAGTCGTGACGGACCACGTCCAGAAGGACGGGGGCACGCCCTCGGGCTCCGAGGTGTACTCGACTCCTTGTACTCCCTTGCCCACGGCGACAGCGCCGGTGCGCTCGAAAAGCGGAACGCCCGCATAGGCCGAGAACAGGGCGCGATCGATCTCCTTCGCACCGGCGAGCACGTCGACGGGGTCCGTGTCGGTGGTGAGTTTGCGGAAGGTGCGCTGGGCATCCGGACCGTCCACGCCCTCGGCCAGACGGTCGCGCGCGGAGCGATAGAGGCTCTCGTCCTCCCCCACCCACGACAGCGTGGCGTCGGGTTCTTCCTCGGCCGTGGCCGCGCGGACGGCGATCCCCGCCTTCGCGCCCATCGTCACCAGCTTCGTGAAGACCGCGCTCGACAGATCGTCGGCGGAGTCGTACGCGACGCGGAGCACGGCGGCGCGATCCTCGAGCGCGGAGCGCGCGGCATCCGGATCCGCCGATGTTCCCGGAGCGTTGTTGCCCGAGGTGAGGTCGGTGTAAAGCTGCCCCGTCGCCGGAGAAGAGAGGAACGACTGCAGGGGCCGGGCCTCGGGGCGGACCTCCTGGAGGAGCTCCTTGACGAGCGCGTCGCGGTCGAGCGAGAGAGAGACGGCCTGCCGCAGATCCGCGGGCGTGCCGTCGGCGAAGCGCAGCTGAAGCGTCTGAGTGGTGGGACCGGTGGTGACCTGCACCCCCGCGTCGGTCAGGGCCTTGAGCTGCTCCGCGTCGAGGTCGCCGACGTTGGCGATGTCGATCTCGCCCGCCGTCATCGCCGCCAGCTGCGTTGCGCGGTCGGGGAAGAACCGGACCGCGAGCCCGGTCAGACCCGGGTAGTGGGCGCCCTGGTAGTCATCGCGTCGCTCCAGGGTGAGGGCGTCCGCCGTCACGCCGGAGACCTTCCACGGCCCCGCGGCGACCGCCGAGGCGGCGTCGGGCACCCCTCCTGCTGGGGCGTCGAAGCCCGTGTTCCAGGCGGCGGCTGCGGCGGCGAGGACGGGGTTGGGCGCCACGGGCGCGGAAGGGTCGCCCTCGGGCGTCGTCAAGATGGCCGTGATCAGCTGCTGGACGGTGACCCCGGCCTTCTCGGCGATTACGTGAACGGGCCGATCCAGCATCCACTGACGGTTCCAGTCGGCGAAGGGCTCGTCGTAGACGAGCGTCAGGGTGTCCTTCGCCCGGTTGAGCGTCGGCCGCTCGGTCCGAGCATTCGGATCGGCAGCAGTGGCGGTCTGGAAGTAACGCGTGCCCGAGACCACCTGCCCCTGAGCGTCGTAGGTCGCGTCGTCGAAGAAGTGCGACGAGACCGCCCAGCCGAAGAGAAGGTCGTCGAGGCTGACCGCGGTGCCGTCCGACCAGGTGCGGTCGGGGAAGAGTTCGTAGCTGACCGTGAGCGGATCGCCCTCGACGCGCGTGATGCGGCCCATCCCGTTGTTCGGGACGACCTGCAGGTCTCCGTCGAGAGAGCCGAGTCGCTCGTCCAGCAGCGACGAGACCGCTCGGTTGGCGGGCGTCGCCCCCTGCGCGGTGGCAGCGTTGAAACTCGTGAGCGCACCGACGACACCGACCGTGAGACTCGTGCGCACCGGCTCTTCGGGTGCGGGCGCGGGCTCCGGCGCGGAGCACGCGGAGAGTCCGATCGTCGCGGTCACCAGGAGCGCGGCGGCGCGCAGCAGACTCCGGGAACGTGTGGTCAATCGAGGAGCGTGAGACTGGCCAGGGTGCACAGGGGAACCTTACCCAACCCGTGCTGTGCGATTGCCTGTGCGCGCCGCCCGCGGTTCCGCTCGCCCTTGCGCGTCGCTTTCGGCGCCCCGTGCTCCGAGACTGCATTCAGCTGACATCCCCATTGCAGGCTGCAGTGGAGATGTCAGCTGAATGCAATCTCGCGAAGGCCCGCCCGTCCTGCACAGCAGGGCGAGTTCGGGGTTTGACCACCGACGAGCTCAGCCACGACGCGCGCTCGGGTGCTGTCGGTGAAGGTGGGCGAATGACGCGGATGCCAACGATCTCCCCTCTCCCCCTCCTCCGGCCGTCCGCCCTGACCCACTCGACGCGCAGCGTGCGGCGCGGAGAGATCGTGCCGGTCGGGCGAGGCGTTTACGCGCCACGCCTCGAGTGGGAGTCGCTCGCAGGGTGGGAACGAGATCTGGCGCGAGTCCACGCGCACCTCCTGGTAGCACCGGACGATGTCCTGTGTCTGGAGTCAGCTGCGCTGCTGTGGGGACTGCCGACGGTGGGGGCTGGTCATCCTGTCCACGTCCTTGCTCCGGATACAGCGACTTCGCGACACTCGGGTGGGGTGCAGGTGCATACGAGCGCGCATGCCGATCGCATCATCGAAGAGATTCACGGCATACGCCTGACCTCGCGCGCGGACACATGCGTCGACATCGCACGCCACCGGCATCCCGGCATCGGCCTCGTCGCGGCGGATGCAGCAGTCGGTGCGGATCGGACGATCGAGTCGCTCTCCCTGGTGACGCTGAATGAGGAGAGGATGTCCGCGCGAGGTCGACGGGCGGCGCGATGGGCGCTGAGCCGAGCGGACGGGCGAGCCGAATCAGCCTTCGAGTCTCTGAGCCGCGCGGCGATCGAATGGTGGGGATTTCCGCCGCCCGAACTTCAACAGTGGATCGGCACCGACGGCGCCGGCGGTGATCGCGCGGACATGTGGTGGTCGGTGCGACGAGTCGCGGGGGAGGCAGACGGTCGAATCAAGTACGACGGTCGATTCGGGGACCCGGCCGCCGCGCTCAGGGCAAGAGAGGACCGCGATCGCCGTCTTCTGCGTCGCGGAGCCCGGGCTGTCGTCCACTGGGGCTGGGATGACCTCACCGACGGCGATGCGTTGCGAGCCCTGTTGATGTCCGTCGGTCTTTCTCCGGATCACCCACCCGACCTTGCGCGTCTGGCCACGCTCCGCACCACGCTCCGCGCTCGACCCAAAGGCTCCGAGCCTCCGTGAACTGAGCAATCTGAGACCGAGACTGCACACAGCAGACAAACCCATTGCAGCGAGCAGTGGGTTTGTCAGCTGTGTGCAGTCTCGGGGCCTCTTATGGCGCACGAACGGCCCGGCCTCCTTCACAGCGAGTGAGGCCGGGCCGGAGATCAGGCGAACGCCTCCGGCGGCGGGCACGAGCACACGAGGTTGCGGTCGCCGTAGGCCTGGTCGATGCGGCGCACCGGGGGCCAGTACTTGCCGCGGATGAGCGATCGCACGGGGTACACCGCGGTCTCGCGCGAGTACGGGTGCGCCCACTCCCCCACGACCACCGTCTCGGCGGTGTGCGGGGCGTTGACCAGAGGGTTGTCGTCGGCGGGCCACTCCCCCGCGGCGACCGCGAGGGCCTCCTGCTTGATCGCGATCATGGCATCCACGAATCGGTCGAGCTCGGCGAGGTCCTCGCTCTCGGTCGGCTCGACCATCAGCGTGCCGGCGACCGGGAACGACATCGTCGGCGCGTGGAAGCCGTAGTCGATGAGGCGCTTCGCCACGTCGTCGACGGTGACACCGGTCTGCTCCTTGAGGGGGCGCAGGTCGAGGATGCACTCGTGCGCGACGAGACCTCCCTCACCCGCGTAGAGCACCGGGTAGTGCTCGCGCAGGCGCGCGGCGATGTAGTTGGCCGAGAGCACCGCCGCGGCGGTCGCCTGACGCAGTCCTTCGGCTCCCATCATGCGCACGTACGCCCATGAGATGGGCAGGATGCCGGCGGAGCCGTGGGGGGCCGCCGACACCGGTCCTCCGTCGAACACGCCGCCGGCGTGCTCGGCACGCTGCGAGAACGGGTGCGACGGCAGGTACGGCGCCAGGTGCGCCTTCGCCGCCACCGGACCCACGCCCGGTCCGCCACCGCCGTGAGGGATCGCAAACGTCTTGTGGAGGTTCAGGTGCGAGACGTCGCCGCCCAGGTCGCCGAAGCGCGCGAAGCCGAGCAGGGCGTTGAGGTTCGCGCCGTCGACGTACACCTGGCCACCGGCGTCGTGCACGGCCTGGGTGATCTCGAGCACGTCGTGCTCGTACACCCCGTGGGTCGAGGGGTAGGTGATCATCAGGGCCGAGAGCTCCGCCGCATGCTGCGCGATCTTCGCGCGCAGGTCGCCGAGGTCGACGTTGCCCGCCTCGTCGCACGCGACGACGACGACCTTCATGCCCGCGAGGATCGCCGACGCCGCATTGGTGCCGTGCGCCGACGACGGGATCAGGCACACCGTGCGCTCGGTGTCGCCGTTCGCGAGGTGGTAGCCGCGGATCGCGAGCAGGCCCGCGAGCTCGCCCTGCGAGCCGGCGTTCGGCTGCAGCGACACCGCGTCGTAGCCGGTGACCTCGGCGAGCCAACGCTCGAGCTGCTCGATCATCTCGAGGTAGCCGCGCACGTCGGCCTCGGGCGCGAACGGGTGCACGCGCGAGAACTCGGGCCACGACACCGCCGCCATCTCGGTCGCAGCGTTGAGCTTCATCGTGCACGATCCGAGCGGGATCATGCCTCGGTCGAGCGCGTAGTCGCGGTCGGCGAGCGTCTTGAGGTACCGCATCATGGCGGTCTCGCTGCGGTGGCTGTGGAACACCGGGTGCGTGAGGTACTCGTCGTCGCGGTGCAGGGCGCCGTCGACTCCGCGCAGGGCCTCACCCGCGGTCAGTTCCTCGCTCGCGAGACCGAAGGCGTCGAGGATCGCCGAGAGATCGGCATCCGTCGTCGTCTCGTCCACCGACACGCCCACGGTCGCATCGTCCACCCACAGCAGCTGATAGCCGCGCTCGCGCGCGCGATCGACCACGTCCTGCGCACGACCGGGTACGTGCACGCGCACGGTGTCGAAGAACGCGTCGCTCACGAGGGTCAGGTCGTACGAACGCAGAGCGGATGCCAGGGCATCGGCCTTGCGCGCGACCCGCGTCGCGATCGCTCGGAGCCCGTCGGGCCCGTGGTAGACCGCGTACATCGCGGCCATGACCGCGAGCAGCACCTGGGCGGTGCAGATGTTCGACGTCGCTTTCTCGCGGCGGATGTGCTGTTCGCGCGTCTGCAGCGACAGGCGGTAGGCGGGGGCGCCGACGGCATCCTGGGACACCCCGACGAGACGGCCGGGCAGCTGACGCTCCAGGCCCGCGCGCACGGCCATGTAGCCCGCGTGCGGTCCGCCGAAGCCGAGCGGCACACCGAAGCGCTGGGTCGTTCCGACCGCGACGTCGGCACCGAGCGACCCGGGCGAGCGCAGCAGCGTCAGCGCGAGCAGGTCGGCGGCGGCCACGACCAGGCCGCCGTTCGCGTGCACCGTCTCGGCCACGGCGGAGAAATCCCAGATGCGACCGGTCGCACCGGGGTACTGCACGAACGCGCCGAACGCCTCGGGCAGGTCTCCGTCGTACGTCGTCTCGACGATGCGGATGCCGACGGCCGCGGCACGGTGGTGGAGCAGCGCCTTGGTCTGCGGCAGGGCGTCGACGTCGACGAGGAAGACGTCGGTCTTCGCCTTCGACGCACGGCGCGCGACCAGCATCCCCTCGACGACCGCGGTGGATTCGTCGAGCATCGACGCGTTCGCCGTCGCGAGACCCGTGAGGTCGGTGACCATCGTCTGGAAGTTGATGAGCGCCTCGAGGCGGCCCTGCGAGATCTCGGGCTGGTATGGCGTGTACGCCGTGTACCAGGACGGGTTCTCGAGGACGTTCCGGGCGATCACCGACGGAGTGAAGGTGTCGTAGTAGCCGAGGCCGATCAGCGGCCGCGCGGAACGGTTCGCCGTCGCCAACTCACGCAGCTCGGCGAGCGCTTCGGCCTCGGTCGCGGCGACGGGGATGTCGCTCGTCTCACGGGGACGGACGTGGATGGATGCCGGGACGGCGGTCTCGACCAGCGCCTCGACGCTGTCGTACCCGACGACCTCGAGCATGTGCGCCTGGGCGTCGGGACCGATGCCGATGTGGCGGTCGGTGAAGGCGGCCGGGGTCCCCGCATCCGTGCGAGGAGGAAGGACGGAGGTCATGCGGTGAGGTCCTCGTAAGCGGCGCGGTCGAGGAGGTCGCCGGGAAGCTCGCCCTCGACGCGGATCTTGATGAGCCAGCCGCCGGCGAAGGGCTCGGCGTTGACCAGGGAGGGGTCGTCGACCACGGCCTCATTGATCTCGACGACGGTGCCCGTGATCGGCGCGTAGAGCTCTCCGACCGACTTGGTCGACTCGATCTCGCCGCAGACGTCGCCCGCGGAGACCGCGGAGTCGGCGCCGGGCAACTCGACGAAGACGACGTCGCCGAGCTTGTCGGCGGCGAAGTCGGTGATGCCGACGGTGGCGACGTCACCGTCGATCGAGATCCACTCGTGCTCGGACGTGTAGCTGAGGGCGGTGAGGTCGGTCATGCGTTTCTCCGGTAGAAGGGAAGGGCGGTGACGGTCGCGGGGATGCGGGTTCCGCGGACGTCGATGGTCAGTTCGGTTCCGAGTTCGGATGCCGCGGGCGCGACGAACGCCATCGCGACGGGGTGGCCGAGGGTGGGGCTGAGGGCGCCGCTGGTGATCTCGCCGACGGTGTCGTCGCCGTGCAGCACCGCGTAGCCCGCGCGGCCGGCGCGACGCCCCTCCGAGACGAGGCCGACGAGCACGGGGGCGTCCGCGGGTCCGGACGACAGGCCGTCCTTGCCGACGAACGACTCCTTGTCGACGGCGACGACGCGGCCGAGACCGGCCTGGGCGGGCACGATGTCGCGCGACAGCTCATGGCCGTACAGCGGCATGCCGGCCTCGAGGCGAAGAGTGTCGCGCGCGGCGAGTCCGCACGGGACGAGCCCGCGGTCGGCACCCGCGGCGAGCGCGGCATCCCACAGGGCCGCGGCCCGCGCGGTGGGGATCATCAGTTCGTAGCCGTCCTCGCCGGTGTAGCCGGTGCGGGCGACGAAGAGCGGCGCCTCGTCGAAGGTGCCCTCGGTCCAGGCGTAGTAGCCGAGCTCGTCGAGAGCGGTGCCGGTGATCTCGACCCCCGGGGTGGAGCTCAGGATGCCACGGGCCTCAGGGCCCTGCAGGGCGATGAGGGCGTAGTGGTCGGTGACGTCTTCGACGCGGAAGCCGGTAGAGCCGGCGACGAAGGCGAAGGAGCGGGGTCCGGTCCCTTCGACAGGCTCAGGGACCTCGGTTGCAGCGGAAGCGTCGGCCGCTGAGCCTGCCAAAGCGTCCGACGCGGGGGTTCCGGTCCCTTCGACAAGCTCAGGGACCTCGGTTGCAGCGGAAGCGTCGGCCGCTGAGCCCGCCAAAGCGTCCGACGCGAGGGTTCCGGTCCCTTCGACAATCTCAGCGACCTCGGTTGCAGCGGAAGCGTCGGCCGCTGAGCCCGCCAAAGCGTCCGACGCGAGGGTTCCGGTCCCTTCGACAATCTCAGGGACCTCGGTTGCAGCGGAAGCGTCGGCCGCTGAGCCCGTCGAAGCGTCCGACGCGGAGCGCCACGTCGCCTGGGCGATTTCGAACGCCGCCGCCACGGCATCCCGGTTCGCGGCGTTCGAGATGACGAGGAAGCGCTGCTCTCCCGTGCGGTAGACGATGACGTCGTCGACGATGCCGCCCGACTCGGCGAGCACGAGGGAGTACTTCGCTTTGCCGATCTTCATGGTCGACAGGCGGCCGGCGAGCACGTAGTCGAGGAAGACCGCGGCTCGCGGGCCCTCGACAACGAATTCGGCCATGTGGGAGATGTCGAACAGCCCTGCGGCCGTGCGCACCGCGTGATGCTCGGCGAGATCGGAGGTGTAGCGCACGGGCATGTTCCAGCCGCCGAAGTCGGTGAACGAGGCACCGAGGGCCTCGTGCCGATCGTGCAGCGGCGACGTGCGCGGTGGAGCGGGGGTTTCGGTCATGAGTTCTGCCGTTCGCGATGACGGTCAGACGCCGGCCGGCGCCTGAGAACTCCCCCTCTGTCATGGGCCTGAGAGTTTCGCTCGCGCCCTCGTGAGGGAGGTCGAGCTTTCACCGTCGGCGGATCCGGCGCGGTGCACCCGGATCACTTTCCAGAGTGGCCCGATCGACGCGGTACGCGTACCTGAGAGATTGGCGGGGAGGCTTGCTCCTTCGGTGCCCGGCTGCGTTCGCCGGAGCTCTCCCGCATCGATCATGGGGCCGGTGTGGACTTGTGGGGTCAGCCTAGCGGGTGGGGGCGCTGGGTACAGCCTGCATCGCCTGGGAATCAGTAGGAGCCGCCGGGCCAGACGCCCTCGGGGAGGCGGATGCACGTGGCGAATGAGTCGACGTCGAGCTCACCGCGGTCGCGAACGTAACGCACAATCCACATGGCCCCGTGTGGCCCCATGAGGTCGAGGAGGGAGTCGCCGTGGTCCTCGCGACGTCCCACCGCAAGGTCGTCGCGATCAGCGAAGTGAAGGGCGATAGGGTTCAATACCTCTTCGGGGGCGGGGTCGCTGACAACGGTCGCGGTGAGTCCTCCCGCCCACTGATGCCCCCCGTCTCGAGAACACGCGAGGAACGAGCCCTTGTCGCGCTGATCAACATCTGACAGCAACTCCACGGGGACGGCTGAGGCGATTTCACGCTCCACTTGTTGCGCGTGTTCCTTCGCGTCCTCTAGAGACATCGTGTCGTCGATGCCGTCCGAGTACGGGACGCAACCCACGCACAGGAGAGCAAGGAAGACGACGAATCCGGTGCGTGCAAGATGATGTGCGCTCACCTGAGCATCTCCCTCAGCAGACTGTTGAGCACTGGAGCATTCTCCTGCGAGGTGTCGACGATCAACTGGTGGTTCTGAAACGGACTCAGCGAGATACGGACGGATGGGCCTTCAGGGTCCAGGAAGGGAGCAAGGTCTCCGCCTAGCGGAACGACCATGTCGCTCGGGCGCTCATAGAGGTGACTCTCGAACGCTGGAGTTGCGTCGGGATTTCGGCCTTCCCCGACCCACCCAGCGTCCTGCGCCATCGACAGAAAGTCGGTGTAGCTCCAATGGGTGTAATCCGTTGCTAGACGCGGGCTCCACCCGTCCGCCATCCAGGCTCCCGCGAGCGAATGGACAGCGTCATAGCGGACTCCGACAACCTCGGAGCTTGTCACGGGCACCAGCCCCCAGCTGTATCCACATGCGATCTGACGAGCCTGTGCAATCTCGGAATCGCTCCGGACGTCGGCGACGAATCGGGCGAGGTCGACTCCCGCGGGATGAGCTCGAACCTGGTCGTTGGCCTCGCCGATGCCACGCAGTTGTTCGCTGGCGACCTGCGATTCGTCGTCGCCCGGGAACTCAGTGCCCTTCCACACGAACGCCAACATCCCGTCATCCTGCCCCACCAGCCACCGCGCGATCTTCTGCGGTTCGCCGCGGTAGAAGCTGTCGACCGACGTGAAGGTTCCCGGCACATAGGTCAAGACGCGCTGCGTTCCGGTGCCCGGTGTCCCGATCATCTCGACGAGTCGATTCGCATCAGGCTGGTACAACACGAGAGACACGTCGCCACGAACCACCTGAGCGAGGTAGTCCCGTTCAGCGAGAAGGTCCTCCCACGCAGCACGCCGATCCGCCTGCAGGTCCGCGCTCGCCCCCTCACCGCGAAGTCGCTCCCACGCCGCCAGCTCAGCCTCTACCTCACCCAGGCGCGAGCGCGCCGTCACCCGGTTCGCCGCGACCCGCGCGAGAGGCGGCACGCCGCCCAGGGCCCCGACGAGAGCCGGAGCGCCGTCGATGAGGGCGGCAGCGGCTGCCGGTGAGAGGGAGTCCCACCAGGTGCGCACGGCGTCGGGAGCGGGCGGATGCTCGCGCAGCAGATCCGCCCACTCGGGATGAGCGGCGACGAGACGGGCGACCCGGGACGTCCCCGAGCGCGCGAGAGCGAGCAGAGGCGCCGTGACGAGCTCGGTCGCGATCTCTTCGCTGCGCACGGCCCACGTGAGCCGGGGGCCGAGGGGTGGTACGGCGGCATCCGGGATCGCGACCTCCCATGTCGGAGGGAGCGGGATCGCGGCGAGATCGCCGCGCGCCTGGTCGATCCGCTCATCGACGTCCGCGGCGAACCCGTCGATCTCGCGCGTGAGTTCGACGGAACGGTCGCGGTCATCGATCCCCCGGGCTGCGCGCGCGAACTCCGCGACGTGCTCGACGAGACCCCGGCGGCGCAGCGCCAACCACAGGAGGTCGTCGGACAGACGATCGACGATGTCGGCTGCGCGGAGCAGAGCCTCGCCGACGTCGGCGGCGACCACGGCGAGAGGCCGCATCTTCGCGGCGACGGCGGCCGCTTCCGGCGCCTCGTACACCGCTTCGAGGCCGTCCCACCGGGAGACGACCGCGCTTCCCGCCTCGGGGAGGAGGGCCGCCTTGGCTCGCAGCTCTTCAGCGACGCGCCCCAGCGCGGCGGCGTCCACGGGAATCTCGGGGATCACGCCGAAATCCGCACTCACGCGACCCGCCACCGTCCGGTGCCCCGACGCGTCTCGAGCTGCGCCGCCGTGACGGCCATCACGACATCTGCTCGGCAGTACTCCGCCACGGCCTGCTCCGCGACCGTCAGGACCGAACCGGCGTGAGCGATCGATCCGCCCGCCTTCTCCTCCCACGGGTCCATGACACGGCAGAACGCCTGGAACAGCTCGGGCACCGGGGCCATGGCATCCCGAATCCCCCACAGCGCCTGGACGGTCGCTCCGACCGCGTCCGTCAGGTCATCGAGACGCCGTGCCGTGTCGCCGGTAAGCCCGAGAAAGCCGGGGACGTCGATGGCGTAGCGGTCGGTCATCCGCGAGACGTTAGCTGGATCGCCGAGAGACCCCGAAAACCTCTCCACAGACGCCGCCCTGGTGAGGAGAAGTCGGCGAGCGAACGTCAGCGCGGGATGCAGGCTCCGGATGCCACGGGCGTCGACAGCGAGTCGAGTTGGGCCATCACGGGCTCGAGCTCGGCGGGCGTCATCGCGTATCCGACGTTCTCGTCGGAGTCGGACCGCGCGAAGACGACGCCGGCGACATCGCCGGACGGTGTGAGAAGAGGACCACCCGAGTTGCCGGGACGGATCACCGCGCCGAGCGCGTAGATCTCACGCGGGGTCGACTGCCCGTCGTAGATGTCCGGAACGGGCACGGTCCCCACCGACAGCACCTGCGCGCTGCCGGAGGTGAAAGGCCCGCCGTACGGGTACCCCTGGACGACGGCGGCAGCTCCCACGTCGAGAGTGGAGACGACCGGGAGGGGCTTGGCATCCAGGCCGTCGACCGCCACCACGGCCAGGTCGTCGGCCGGGTCGAAGTAGACCACGCGGCCCTCGCGCGCGGGCTGACCGGGAAGTTCGACGAGCGGAGTGTCGACACCCGCGACCACGTGGGCGTTCGTGATCAGTCGGCCGTCGCCCGCCACGAAGCCGGATCCGCTCGAGGTGACACCGCACGCGTAGGCCGTGCCGGAGATGCGGGCGACCGACTGCGCCGCTTCCGTCAGAGCGGGGTCGTCGAGCGCGATGTCGGGAGCCGTCGGCACCGGACCGATCTGGATCAGCTGACCCAGCCGCGGAAGGCCGTCGGCGAGGACGTTACCGCGCAGTTCCGCGATCGCCGCGCGGACGGGGGCGGGGGTGATGTCGTCGATCGTGCGGACGACGGCCGACGACCCCAGCGCGGCGGAGACCACCGGCATCCCGGCGGGGATCAACGAGCCGGACACGAACGAGATGGCGAGGGCCGCTGCAGCGACGTTAACGACCCCGCCCAGGAGTCGCTCGGGGATGCGCAGCTTGATGCGGTCGGCACCACGTCGGAACATCTGCCCCACGGCGCTGCCGAGACCGGCCCCGAGCAGGAGGAGGAGCACACCCGCGCCGACCATGGCGGGTCCACGCCACGCGGGTTCGGCGACCCACTGGCCGACGAACGGCGTCACCCAGAACGCGGCGAGCGCGCCCAGTGCCAATCCCGCGAAGAAGCCGATCGTTGCGAGGAATCCCCGCGACAGCCCCACGAGGAGTGCGATCGCCAGCACGACGATCAACACGATGTCGACAACAGCCACCCGCACCTCCGAGGTCTGCGATCAGGGTACGTCGCCGGTCCTGGGAGAACCCCTCGACGCGCGTTTTGCGCTTCGGGTCACACTGACATTAAGATCGTCGACGGAGATATGGTCACCATGACACGAACCTCGGACACCCAGGGCCTCGACAGCGGCGTGCGCGTCGCCGTCTCGACGGTCATCTTCAGCGTCCGCCGCGACGCGCACGACGAGCCGGTCCTGTCCCTGCCCCTCGTCCGCCGCACGCGCGACCCCTTCGACGGTCGGTGGGCGTTGCCCGGGGGCTGGCTCGACGCCGCCGAAGAGCTCGACACCGCAGCATCCCGAACCCTGGCCGAGACGACGGGCCTCACCCCCAGCTACCTCGAGCAGCTCTACGCGTTCGGAGCCGTGGACCGCTCCCCCACCCGCGTCGTGTCGATCGTGTACTGGGCGCTGCTGCGCTCCGACGAGGTCGACGCCCAGGTCGCCGCGCACGAACGCGAGGGCGACGCGCCCGAGAACGTCGAGTGGTTCGACGCAACCGACCTCCCGCCGCTGGCGTTCGACCACAACGACATCGTCGAGTACGCCCTCTGGCGTCTGCGCAACAAGGTCGGCTACAGCCGGATCGCGCACGGCCTCCTCCCCGACGAGTTCACGCTCGCCGACCTCCGCGAGGTGAACGAGACGATCCTCGGCAAGCGCCTGGACCCCGCGAACTTCCGCCGTCAGGTCGACACCTCGAACACCCTCATCCCGACCGAGCGCTTCCGCACCGGAAGCCACCGCCCCGCCCGTCTGTACCGCTACAACCGCGATGTGGAGCTCGCCGACCGCGGCCCGCTCCCCTCCCGTCACTGATCGGAACGCCCATGGCCGCCACCCTCATCACCCTGCAGCCCCGCCCCGCGATCGACCCGAGCGTCGATCACGCGATCCAGGCGATCGTCTCGGGCGCGTCGACCGACGCCACCTGCACGACCGACCTCGCCGTCGGCCCCTGGGACTTCGACACGCGCCCCGGCTACGGTCCCGGCTCGTCGATGGGCGACGTGATCCCCACGGGCTCCCCGCGACAGGGCGAACTGCCCGCGGAGTACCGGGAGGCGTCGGACGACGAACTCGATGAGCGCATCCGCGCTGCCAAGGCGACCCTCGGCGATCGCGTCGTCGTGCTCGGCCACTTCTATCAGCGCGAGGAGGTCGTGCGGCACGCCGACTACGTGGGCGATTCGTTCCAGCTCGCCAACGCGGCGAAGGAGCGTCCCGAGGCCGAGGCGATCGTGTTCTGCGGCGTGCACTTCATGGCCGAGACCGCCGACCTGCTCTCACGCCCCGACCAGGCCGTCATCCTGCCGAACCTCGCCGCCGGATGCTCGATGGCCGACATGGCCGACATCGACCAGGTCGAGGAGTGCTGGGAGCAGCTCGAAGACGTCCTCGGCGATCTGGAGACCCCGGATGCCGACGGCCTGGTGCCGGTGATCCCGGTGACGTACATGAACTCCAGCGCCGCCATCAAGGGATTCGTCGGCCGTCACGGCGGCATCGTCTGCACCTCCTCGAATGCGCGCACCGTGCTCGAGTGGGCTTTCGCCCGCGGTCGCCGCGTGCTCTTTTTCCCCGATCAGCACCTGGGCCGCAACACGGCGAAGGCCATGGGCGTTCCGCTCGAGCAGATGCCGATGTGGAACCCGCGGAAGCCGCTCGGCGGATCGACGGCCGAGGTCATCGAGGACAGCCGCGTCATCCTGTGGCACGGGTTCTGCTCGGTGCACCGCCGATTCACCGTCGACCAAATCGAGAAGGCGCGCGCCGAGCACCCCGGTGTTCGCGTGATCGTGCACCCCGAGTGCCCGATGGACGTGGTGGATGCCGCCGACGAGGCGGGATCGACCGACATCATCCGCAAGGCCATCGCCGCCGCCACCGAGCCCACGACCTTCGCGATCGGCACCGAGATCAACCTCGTGCAGCGCTTGGCCGCGCAGTACCCGCAGCACGAGATCTTCTGCCTCGACCCGGTCGTGTGCCCGTGCTCGACGATGTACCGCATTCACCCCGGCTACCTCGCGTGGGTGCTCGAGTCGCTCGTGGCGGGCCAGGTCGTCAACCGCATCACGGTCCCGGCCGATGTCGCCGAGCCCGCCACCGTCGCCCTCGAGCGCATGCTCGCGGCCAAGCCGAACGGTGCCGTGAAATGACCACGGTCGTCGTGGTGGGCAGCGGTATCGCCGGTCTCACGGCGGCACTGCACGCGGCGGAGAACGGATGCCACGTCACGATCGTGACGAAGGGCGCTCTTCCCGACACGAACACGCGGTGGGCCCAGGGCGGGATCGCGGCGGTCACCCACCCCGCCGACAGCGTGGTCTCGCACGCCGCCGACACGCACACCGCGGGCGCCGGGCTCACGGACGCCGCTGCCGTCGACGTCCTCGTCGGCGAGGGGCCGGCACGGATCCTCGAACTCGTTTCGCGCGGGGTGACGTTCGACCGGACGCCGGAGGGCGACTTCGCCCGCGGCTTGGAAGCCGCGCACAGCGTTCCGCGCGTGCTGCACGCGGGCGGGGACGCGACCGGCGCCGAGATCCAGGCGGCTCTGGGCGCCGCGGTGCGCGCCGCCGATCTACCCGTGCGGGAACATGCCCTTCTGCGTGACCTCGTGGTCGAAGGCGGTCGCGTCACGGGGATCGAGCTCGACGGCGGCGAGCGTCTCGACGCCGACGCGGTGATCCTCGCGACCGGTGGCGCCGGACAGCTGTACGCGCACACCACGAACCCGCTTGGTGCGACCGGGGACGGGATCGCGGCAGCCCTGCGCGCCGGTGCCGCCGTCGCGGATCTCGAGTTCATCCAGTTCCACCCCACCGCCCTCGCTGTTGGGGCTCCGTTCCTCGTCTCCGAGGCCGTCCGCGGCGAAGGTGCCGTCCTCATCGACGACGCCGGGCGGCGATTCTGCTTCGACGCGCACCCCGACGGCGAGCTGGCGCCCCGCGACGTCGTCGCCCGCGCCAATGCCCGGGCGATGGCCGCGCAGGGCGACCGGCCGGTTCGCCTGGATGCCACCGCGCTCGGCGCCGAGCGGCTCGCGCAGCGCTTCCCCACGATCGATGCCGCCGTCCGCGCACGTGGGCTCGATTGGGCGCGGGAGCCCATCCCCGTGACGCCCGCCGCGCACTACCTCATGGGCGGGATCGTCACCGACCTCGACGGGCGCACGAGCGTCCCCGGTCTGTACGCGGTCGGCGAGACGGCGCGCACGGGCGTCCACGGCGCGAACCGCTTGGCATCCAATTCCCTGCTCGAAGGGGCGGTGTTCGGCGCGCGGGCCGGGGAGGCCGTGACGGAGGAAGGCACGTGGCCGGTCGCGCCGGCATCGGCCGCTCTCGAGCACGTCGAAGCCGCCGCGGACGCTCCCCCGTTCTCGCGCGAAGCCCTCCAGCAGGTGATGTGGGCGCACGCAGGGCTCGTGCGCGATACTGCCGGCCTCGACCACGCGTCCGGGCTCCTCGCCGCCTGGGCCGCTTCCCCGTCCCCTCGCTCGATCGAGGACGCCAACCTTCTGCTCGTCGCCCGTCACGTCGTCGCCGCGGCGCGCTCTCGCACCGCCTCGGTCGGCGCGCACTTCCGCGCCGACGCTCCCGCCACGGCATCCGTCCCGCCCGTTCAGGAGGCCTTCGCATGCTGACCCGTGCCGCGATCGAACGCGTCGTCTCAGCCGCGTTGACCGAGGACGCCCCCTGGGGCGACCTGACGAGCGAGACGCTCATCCCCGCGGATGCCGTCGCCCGCGCCGCCCTCGTCGCCCGCGTCGACGGTGTCTTCAGCGGCGCGGCGGTGTTCGCGGCCGCTTTCACCCTCACCGATCCTTCGATCGTCGTCGAGCAGCACGTGGCCGACGGCGAGCGGTTCGCCCCGGGCGACACGCTGGCGACGGTCTCGGGTCCCGCGCGCGCCGTGCTCACCGCCGAGCGCATCGGGCTGAACTTCGTGCAGCGGATGTCCGGCATCGCGACCCTCACCAGCCGGTACGTCGCCGAAGTCGCGCACACCGGTGCACGCATCGTCGACACGCGCAAGACCACACCGGGCCTTCGCGCGATCGAGCGCCAGGCAGTGCGTGACGGCGGAGGACACAACCACCGCTTCTCGCTCTCCGACGCGGTCATGGCCAAGGACAACCACCTCGCCGTGCTCACCTCCGGAGGGCTGTCCGTCACGCAGGCGCTCGAAGGGGCGATCGCCCGCCTCCCCCACACCACGCACGTCGAGGTCGAGGTCGACCGGCTCGACCAGATCGACGCGGTGCTGGCCGCCGGCGTCGGCACGATCATGCTCGACAACTTCTCCCTCGACGACCTGCGTCTCGGCGTCGCCCGCATCGCCGGCGCCGCTCAGGTCGAAGCCTCGGGCGGCGTGACGCTCGACACCGTCCGCGCCATCGCCGAAACGGGCGTCGACGTCATCTCGGTCGGCGCTCTCACCCACTCCGCTCCCGCGCTCGACCTGGGCCTGGACATCCAGATCGAGACGGCGTGAGCCTCTACCTCGACAACGCCGCCACAACCCCCGTGCGCCCCGAAGTGCTCGAGGCCATGGCGCCCTACCTCACGCGGTTCTTCGGTAATCCGTCGAGCCATCACGAGGTCGGCGAGGCAGCGGCATCCGCCCTGGACGACGCGCGATCACGCGTCGCCGGAGTGCTCGGGATGCGGACGAGCGACATTCTCTTCACCTCCGGCGGCACCGAGTCCAACAACGCCGCGATCAAGGGACTCGTCCTCGGCTCCGGCAAGAAGCACCTCGTCACGACCGCGATCGAGCACGAGTCCGTCCTCGCGTCAGCGGACTACCTCGCTCGTCTGCACGGAGTCGACGTCACGCACGCCCGGGTCGACTCGACCGGCACCCTGACTCCGGATACGCTCGCCGGCGCGCTCCGCGATGACACCGCACTGGTGAGCGTCGGATACGCGAACAACGAGATCGGCACGGTGCAGGATGCCGCCGCCCTCGTCGCCGTCGCCCACGACCGCCGCGTCCCCGTGCACCTCGACGCCGTCCAGGCCGCGGGGTGGCTTCCCCTCGCGGGACTCGGGGCCGACGCGCTCACGGTCGCCGGGCACAAGATCGGCGCCCCGAAGGGCACGGGGATCCTCGCCGTGCGGGGGCGTCTCCCTTTCGAACCGCTGCTGCACGGCGGGGGGCAGGAACGCGGACGCCGATCCGGCACCCCCGACGTCGCGGGCGCGGTCGCGATCGCCCGCGCGCTGGAACTCGCCGAGGCCGAACGCGCCGACGAGGCCGAGCGCGTCTCGGGTCTGCGCGACGAGTTCACCGCGCGGGTGCTCGACCTGGTCCCGGGTGCGCGGCTCACCGGACACCCGTCTCGGCGCCTTCCGGCCACCGCGAGTTTCGTCTTCCCGGGCACGAACGGCGAAACCGTCCTGCTCGAGCTGGAACGTCGCGGCATCGTGTCATCCAGCGGGTCGGCATGCGCCGCGGGCAGCGACGAAGCCTCGCACGTCCTCCTGGCGCTCGGCCTCTCCCACGACGACGCGCGCACCGCGGTCCGGTTCACGTTCCCGCACGGCCTAACGGCTTCCTTGGAACCGGTCGCCCGAGCGGTCCAGGCTGCCGTGACCGCCGTAGGATCGCCCGAGTGAGCACCACCGGCGTCACCGTCATCATTCCCGGCTTCAACGTCGCCGACTACGCCGAAGAGGCCCTCGACTCCCTCCGCGCGCAGACGCACCGACACTGGACCGCGGTGCTCGTCGACGACGCGTCCACCGACGACACCCGGCATCTGTTCGCGGACGCGGCAGCCGCCGACCCGCGCTTCCGAGTCGTCCGCCACGAGACGCAACGCGGACTCGGCGCGGCGCGGAACACCGGGCTCGCGCGGGTCGAGACGCCGTACACGTCCTTCCTCGATGCAGACGATCTCCTGCGACCCGACGCCCTGACCCGGCTGGCGGACACGCTCGATCGCACGAGCAGCGATTTCGTGGTGGGAGCGTACGTACGCCTTCGACCGGATGCCGAGGGCCCGGGTTACACCCCGGGCGAGGTTCAGCCCTGGGTCGCGGCCGCCACCGACCCGGCGCGCGAGCGGACCACACTCGCGGCGCACCCCGCAGCATCCGGGAACATCGTCGCGTGGTCGAAGCTGAGCCGCACGGCCTTCTGGCGCGAGCACGATCTCCGCTTCCCCGAGGGGCGGTACTACGAGGATCAGGTGCTGGCGCAGCGGATGTACACGCGCGCCGAGGCCTTCGACGTGATCCCCGACGTCGTCGTCGAGTGGCGGCAGCGCCGCGACGGAGGCTCGATCACGCAGCGCCTCGGCGAGCTCGACGTGCTGCGCGACTACCTCGAAGCCCTCGGCGAAGGTATCGCGGTGCTGCGAGCGGCCGGGGCGGACGCGGCGATCGCGCAGCGGGGAGCGCTGATCCGTACGCTCGACCTCCCTCCGCTGCTCCGCATCGCCGAGACGCACCCGGATCCCGCGTATCGCATCGCTCTCGAGGCGTTCCTGGAGACGCTGCCCGGCTGACGCCGCGGGGCGGTCCCTTCGACAGGCTCAGGGACCTCGCAGGAGGCCCAGAACGCCCGCTGTCAGGGACTCGCGCACAAGTGGCCGAGCCCACACAGGTGGCTGAGCCCACACAGGTGGCTGAGCCCACACAGGTGGCTGAGCCCACACAGGTGGCTGAGCCTGTCGAAGCCACCGGTCCACACCGCGCTCCGGGCCTTTCGCCGGCTCGAAGTCACCCGCGCGCCACAGCTCAGGCGGGCGCCTCGTCGGCACGAGCGCCGCGCGGGCAGCGCCGCGCGGGCGAGGCCCGCGGCATCCCGCTCCTCCTCCGCGAGCACGAACGTCGCCGCGAGCTGCTCGGCCGCGAGGCTCGCGTACAGACCGCCCGCGGCGAGGAGCTCGGCGTGCGTGCCCGACTCGACGATGCGCCCCGCGTCCACGACGTGGATTCGATCCGCACCAATCACCGTGGACAACCGATGGGCGATCGACAGGGTCGTCCGGCCGTGGGAGGCGGTCTCGAGCGCCTCCTGCACGATCCGCTCCGACACCGTGTCGAGAGCGCTCGTCGCCTCGTCGAGGAGAAGCACCGGGGGGTCTTTCAGCAGCACACGCGCGATGGCGATGCGCTGCTTCTCTCCGCCGGAGAGACGGTATCCGCGCTCTCCGACGACGGTGTCGTATCCCGCCTCGAACCCGGCGATCACGTGATGGATGTTCGCCGCGCGACACGCGGCCTCGATCTCCTCGTCGGTCGCGTCGGGGCGCGCGTAGCGGAGGTTCTCGCGCACGGTCGCGTGGAAGAGGTAGGTCTCCTGCGACACGATTCCTATCTCGTCGATGATCGACGCCCGGTCGAGCGTTCGCACATCCGCTCCCGAGAACATCACCGATCCCGCGCTCGCCTCGTACATCCGGGGGGTCAGATAGAGGATCGTCGTCTTGCCCGCACCCGATGGTCCGACGAAGGCGACGTGCTGGCCGGGTTCGACCGTGAACGACACACCGTCGAGAGTGGGACGCGCATGCACGGGCGCATCGGGGTAGCGGAACTCGACATCGCGGAACTCGATCCGCCCCACCGGCCCGGGGGCGGCGGACACGGGCAGCGCGTCGGGCGCGTCGACGATCGCGGGGCGCAGGTCGAGGTACTCGAAGATGCGCGCGAACAACGCGGACGACGTCTGCACGTCGAGCGCCACGCGCATGAGCCCCATGAGCGGCATGAGCAGCCGAGCCTGGACCGTCGTGAACGCCACGATGGTGCCCGCGGTGATCGCCCCGGTCCCCCCGGCGATCAGGAAGCCGGCGACGAGGTAGATCACGGCGGGAACGCTCGACATGATGACCTGCACCACCGCGAAGAAGCCCTGGCCGCTCATCGCCCGCCGCACCTGGAGATGGACCTGGTTGTCGTTCTCGGCGTCGAAACGGGCCGACTCCGTTCGCTGCCGGTTGAACGACTTCGACAGCAGGATGCCGGACACGCTCAACGTCTCTTGCGTGATCGCGGACAGCTCGGACAGCGACTCCTGGGTCTCTCCCGCGATCCGCGCGCGCACCTGTCCCACGCGCCGCTGCACGAAGATGAGGAACGGCATGAGGGCGACGGCGATCAGCGTGAGCCGCCAATCGATGAGGATCATGGCCACGAGCGAGGCGATGACGGTGACTGCGTTGCCCAGGATGCTCGTGACGGTGTTGGTGAGCACGCCGGACACACCCCCGACGTCGTTCTGCAGCCGCGACTGGATCACACCGGTCTTCGTGCGGGTGAAGAAACCGAGCTCCATCGCCTGCAGGTGATCGAACAGCCGGGTGCGCAGATCGCCCGTGACACGGTTCCCGACCGTGGCGGTGAACCACGTCTGCGCCACGTTCAATCCCGCCGAGAGCAGGAACAACGCGATCATCACGCTCACGAGAAGGCTGAGCAGACCCAGATCCGGCGGCGTGCCGTCGATCGGGAAGAGCGCGTCATCGAAGATGCGCTGCACGAGCAAGGGCGGGATGACGCCGACCGCCGACGCCACGATCACGAGCAGCACCGTGATCGCGATTCGCCCCCGGTACGGCCGGAAGAGGTCGATGACGCGCTTACCGAGATTCGCGACACGGGGCGCCTGAGCGTTGCGTCGACGCTGCTCGGCCGCATCGACACCGCGGAACATGCTTCCGCCGACTCCACCTGGGCCCATGCGGGCCAGCCTACGTCCGCTCACCGACATCGGCTCTCGCCGCTCGGCCCGTGGCCCCGGCGGCTAGGCTCGGTGACCCGCCATCCCTTTCCTCGAATTTCTTCGACGGTGGAATATCTCGCCGGTGGGCACCGTTGCCACCGGAGCACGTCGCCGTTCTGGCGCCACGAAGCCCCCCGCACGCAAAGGACCTCGTCATGGCCGCCACCGGCACCACCACCGCACCCCCGCCCACCGCCTCGGGCGTCACGACCGCGCAGAGCCGCGTGATCTGGCTGCTGCTCACCGCCGCTTTCGTGGCGATGCTGAACGAGACGACGATGAACGTCGCAATCCCGTTCCTCATCCGCGATCTCGGCATCACCGCGGTCTCCGCGCAGTGGCTCACCACCGCGTTCATGCTGACGATGGCCGTCGTGATCCCGATCACGGGATTCCTGCTGCAGCGCTTCACCACGCGACAGGTGTTCATCACCGCGATGACGCTGTTCTCGACCGGAACCCTCGTGGCATTCCTCTCGCCGGGCTTCGGGCTCCTCGTGGTCGCGCGGGTGATCCAGGCATCCGGTACCGCGATCATGATGCCGCTGTTGATGACGACGATCATGACGATCGTGCCGCCGCAGCACCGCGGCCGCATGATGGGTCGCGTCAGCATCGTCATGGCGCTCGCGCCGGCCATCGGTCCGACGATGTCGGGCCTGATCCTGCAATCCCTCGGCTGGCACTGGATCTTCGGGATCGTCTTGCCGATCGCCCTCGTCTCACTCTTCGTCGGCGCGCGCTGGATCCACAACCTCGGCGAGACCCGCACGGCACCGATCGATGTGGCATCCGTGATCCTGTCGGCTCTCGGCTTCGGCGGCCTCGTCTTCGGTCTCAGCCAGATCGGCGGCGGTCACGGCGGCGGCCCGGATGCCGCCTCGACCTCGCTCGTTTCCCTGATCGCCGCCCTGACGATCGGAGCGCTCGGCCTGGGCGCGTTCATCTGGCGTCAGATCCGCCTGCAGCGTACCGATTCCGCCCTTCTGGATCTTCGGGTGTTCCGCTCGGGTGCGTTCACGCTGACCGTCGCCCAGCTGGGTGTGATGTCGCTGGCATTCTTCGGCGCGATCACGCTTCTCCCGCTGTACCTGCAGACGGTGCTGGGTAAGACCCCGCTCGAAACGGGCCTCGCGGTCCTGCCCGGTTCGCTCGTCATGGGTCTCGCCGGCCCGGTGATCGGACGCATCTACGACCGGTTCGGCACGCAGGTGCTCCTCGTCCCCGGTGCCGTCATCGTCAGCGCCACGCTGTGGTTCTACACGACGGTCGGAACCGAGACGTCGTTCGCTCTGCTCATCGTGGTGCAGACCGTGATGATGATCGGTCTCGCCCTGTCGTTCACGCCGCTGTTCACGGCCTCGCTCGGCTCGCTCGAGCCCCGGTTCTACTCCTACGGCTCAGCCGTCGTCGGAACGGTGCAGCAGGTGGCGGGAGCGGCGGGCATCGCGCTCCTGATCACGGTGATGTCGTCCGTGGCGGCCGCGACCGGCGAGGGGATCGAGGCGGATGCCACGGGCACGCGCACCGCGTTCATGATCGCCGCGATCATCTCGCTCCCGCTCATCGCGGGTGCCTTCGTCATCCGCAAGCCCGCGGATCAGGTCGAGGGATCCGCTCCCGTCGGCCACTGACGCGAGGCGAAAGCCGTCTGCTCAGAGCGAGCAGGAACCCCCGCCGCAGCACTGCGACGCGGGACGGGACGACTTCTGCGCCTCGTCGCCCGGGCCGTTCAGGAGAGTGAGAACGGGCTTGGAAGCGGAGGTCGTGTCAGACGTGGTGTCACCGGACATGCGCTCCATGCTACGCCCGTGCGCGCGAGGCGGGGCCGCGCCGTAACGCCGGGCCTCGGCATCCGCAACCCCCTTCGAGGCGGTGCCGCCGTTCATAACGTGGGAACACCCCGATCGAGAACCCGGTCGGGACGGTCCCGCGGTCCACCGCGCGGAGAGACCCCGATCGAGAAAGAGAGAGTCGAACCATGACCGATCTCAGCGGCAAGCGCATCGCATTCCTGCTCACCGACGGTTTCGAAGACAGCGAGCTCACCAGCCCCTGGGAGGCCGTGACCTCGGCGGGCGCGGAGGCCGTGCTCGTCTCGCCGAGCGAGGGCAGCATCACGGGTGAGAAGGGCCACGAGCAGAAGGTCGACCTCGACGTCTCCTCGGCGTCGGCCGGCGACTTCGATGCCCTCGTGCTTCCCGGTGGCGTCCAGAACGCGGACGACATCCGCATCGTGACGGATGCCGTGTCGTTCACTCGCGACTTCTTCGAGCAGCACAAGCCCGTTGCCGTCATCTGCCACGGCGGGTGGATCCTCACGGAGGCCGACGTCCTCAAGGGTCGGACGCTGACCAGCTACCCGACGCTGCAGACCGATCTGCGCAACGCGGGAGCGACGTGGGTCGACGAGGAGGTCCACGTCGACCAGGGTCTGGTCTCGAGCCGCAACCCCGACGACCTGCCCGCGTTCAACGCCAAGCTCGTGGAAGAGGTCGCTGAGGGCCGCCACGCGGGCCAGACGGCCTGACCCTCCCGAGCAGAACGGCCCCGCACCTCGGTGCGGGGCCGTTGTCGTCACGCCGAGCCGTCACGGCGAGCCGTCACGCCGAGCCGTCGGGCAGGACCTGGCACGACGGGCACCACTGGCCGGCGCCCTTTGTGCCGGGGATGTCCTCGATCACGCCGTCGCCCTCGGGGCACGGCTCACCGGTCCGACCGTGGACCCGCATCGACGCGACCTTCGCCGCCTTCTGCTCGGCGATGGGCACTCCGCGACGCGCGATCACCGCGGCCGTGAGCGTGTCGTGCAGCGCCAGATGCAGCCTCGTGATGTCGTCCTCGCTCAGGGCCGAGGCGTGCGCCGTCGGCGAGAGCCGCGCCGCATACAGGATCTCGTCCGAGTACGCGTTGCCGATCCCCGCCAGCGTCTCCTGCTCCTGAAGCAGCGCCTTGAGCTGTTTGCGGCGGCCCCCGAGGGCCTCCGCGAGCATTCCCCGCGAGTAGCCCGGGTCGATGGCATCCGGTCCCAGCTTCGCCACCGCCGGCACGTCGTCGGGCGCATCCACGACGTGGAGCTGCACAGAGAGCCACTCGCCCGCATCGGTGATGCCCAGGATGCCGTGATCGAACACGAATCGGGCGATCTCGGGCGCCGGCGACTCGGCATCCGCGTCCGACAGCTCGCGCCACGTCGCCCATCCGGCGCGACCGAAACCGATCCCGAGGTGCACGCCGTCGAGATCGAGGTCGAGGTGCTTCCCGTGGCGGGTCGCTCCCGTGACGGGGCGTCCGATCAGTTCGGTGAGCGGCCGACCGCGGGTCTTCAACGCGCGGCCCTCCACGAGGTCGACCTCGCGGACGATGTGACCGCCGAGGCGCTCACGCAGGAACAGCGTGAGCGCCTCGACTTCGGGTGCCTCGGGCACGATCCGGCCTCTCAGCCCTCGGTCTCGGGCGCGGTCGCCGCCGCCGTGGGGTCCGTGGTCGGGGCCGGGAACGACGGCGCAGCGGCCGGCGCCTTCTCCCCCGATCGCTGGGCCGTCGCGAACGCATCCGCGACGGCGCGGCCCTGGATGATCTGCGTCAGGTCGATGCCGGTCGCTGCCCGAACCGCCTCGAACGACGACCGCAGACCCGTTGCCGACTCCGTCGCCAGGTGGCCGCTCGCTCCCTCTCCGCCCAGCACCGTGATGTTGCCGACGCGGTCGTAGCCCTTGGCGAACTCCGCCATCATCGGCACCAGCGACTCCAGGGCGCGCTGCGCGAGCAGGGCCTCCTGGTTGTGCGAGAGCGCCTCGGCTTCGGCGCGGATCGCCTCGGCGCGGGCCTCACCGGCCAAACGGACGGCCTGGGCGTCGGCCTCGGCACGCACGCGGACGGCGGCCGCTTCCTGCTCGGCGATCTGGGCGCGGGCCTCGGCCGCCTTGATCTGCGCGTACGCCTCGGCGTCGGCATCCTTCTGGCGCTGGTACAGGTCGGCGTCGGCGACGCGGGCGACCTCGGACTCCAGACGCGCCTGCGTGTTCTGCGCTTCCTGCTGCAGAACGGCCTGGCGCCGCTCCGCGCGCGTGAGCGCCTCGGCCTGCTCGGCCTCCGCGTTGGCGCGACCGACCTCGGCCTTGGCCGCGGCGCTGTTCTTGTCGAGCTTCGTCTGCTCGATGAGGTTCGCCTCGTCGGTCGCGATCTGGCGCGCGCGGATCTCACGCACGGCGTTGATGCGGGCGACCTCGGCCTCACGCTTCACGCGCTCGACCTCCGTCGCGCCGAGCGCGGCGATGTAGCCGTTGCCGTCGGTGACGCCCTGGATCTGGAACGAGTCGAGGATCAGGCCCTGCGACGAGAGGTCGCCCTTGATGCCCTCGGCAATCTGATCCGACAGACGCTGACGGTCGCGCATGAGCTCCTCGACCGTCAGCGTGGCGACGACGCCACGGAGCGCACCCTCGAGCTGCTCGGTGGTGAACTGCTCGATGGCCTTGTCCTGCGAAGCGAAACGCTCGGCCGCACGACGCACCGATTCGGGGTCCGAGCCGATCTTCACGAGGGCGACGCCGCTGACGTTGACGGTGACGCCGTTGGACGACTGAGCGGTCGGCTCCATCTTGATCTGGCGAGCCCGCAGCGAGATCATCTCGCCGCGCTGCGTGAGCGGGTTGACGATCGCGCCGCCACCGGTGATGACGGTGATGCGGGACGACTCGCCGTCCGCGCCTCTCTGGCGCTTACCCACGATGACCAGGGCTTCATCGGCCTTGGCGACGCGGTACCAGCCGCGGATCAGCCCCGCGATGATGAGGAAGACGACGATGACGACGACGAGTGCGATGACCACGACGATGCCGATCGCCCCCAGAGCAGCAATTTCCATGGTTCTCCTTCGACAGGCACCGCACGAAGCGGTACGGGGGAATTCTTTCCAACCTATCGGCCGCCTCCGAGGCGATGTCCACCCCCTCAGGGAGGAGAGACCGTCGCACCGGGCCCGGGCGGGGGCGTACCGTTAAGAGGAAGGCGGCCCGAACCGCCTCCGGAAGGGCCCCCCATGAAGATCGTGTCCTCCTCCGACTGGAGGGATGCCATCGCCTTCGACGTTCCGGTCCTCGTTGCCGACGTGGTTCCCGGCGAACCCACGCGCTGCGTGGCGTGCGGCACGGCCGGCGAACTGATCGAACGCACCGAGCTCTGGGCGGTCAAGCACCGCCATCCGAAGCACCACGGCGGCTTCGTACGCTTCTACTGCGAGACGCACAAGCCCGCCGCCGCTCCCCCGCCGCCGGCACCCGTCGACGTCAAGCGCGCACGCACCGCGGCACCCCGCGCGGAGCGGCGCCCGAGCAGCCCGAAGGCCGTCGCGGTCACCGACCGCCCGATGCGGACCATGTGTCCCGACTGCTTCGTCGAGGTCTCGGCGGGCGGCGACTGCGGCATGTGCGGCGCACAGGTCGTCTGACCCGCTCACGAAGAACCGCCCCGTCGAGAGAGCGTCGGGGCGGTTCTTCGTGAGAGCGCCTCAGCGCGCCAAGATCGTCCACCCGGCCTCGGACGAAGCGCCCGGGGCCAGGGCGATCAGCCCGGTGTCGTACTCGTAGGAGTCGTCGTTGAAGGCGTCCGGCGCGCACGTCATCGGCTCGACGGCGAGTCCCGCGCGGTGCCCCGGGGTTCCGGGTCCCGCGGGAAGATCGGCGGTGTGGATCTGCACCCACGGGCAGGACTCGTCCCACGACATCGCCACGCCGGTTCCCGAGGGGTCGGTGAGCGTGACGGTCGCGCGAGCGCCGGCATCCCGGATCAACCCCGTGTACGCGTGGTCGATCTCGACCGCGCCGAGCACGCGGGGTTCGCGGAAGTCGAAGCGCTCCGCGTCGACGGTGACGGATGCCAGTCCCACCGGCGCGAGGCGGTCCGGCGTCACCTCCAGGACGGTGTCGGCGGGAAGCTCCAGCGTCCACTCGTCCAGCGTCGCGGGCCCCGCGACGAGGTAGGGATGCGGACCCGTGCCCCACGGGGCAGGCGTGTCCGCGAGGTTCGTCGCCCGGACCGTCTGTGTCAGACCGTCGGCATCCAGGCGGTACGTCGTCGACACGACGAGCCACCAGGGGTATCCAGCCTGGGCCGGAACGGTCGCGGTGAGCGTCACCGCGTCGTCAGAGGCGTCGAGGACGTTCCAGCTCACCCACGACAGAAGCCCGTGCAGGGCGTGTGCCCGGTTCGGTTCGGTCAGGGCGAGCTGGTGCTCGTCGCCGCCGAAACGGTGGATGCCGTCGACCACGCGATTCGGCCACGGCGCGAGAGTCGTTCCCCGGTACGCAGGGCGGACCTCGTCCTCAGCGAAGGGGACGACGAGGTCGCGACCGTCGAACGTGAGGGAGCGCAACGAGGCCCCGACGCTCGCGATCGCGGCCTCGTAGCCGTGGGCACGCAGGACGACGGGGGTACCCGAGACCGGAGTGGGGGTCTCGGTGGGAACAGCATCGGTCATTCCGCCATTATCGCGGGGGAAACGACGCGAGGCCGAAACGACGAATGCCCCGACCGCCGGGGTCGGGGCATTCGGGGAGGGCGACTTACTTGAAGGCGTCCTTGACGTTCTCGCCGGCCTTCTTGACGTTGGCCTTGCTCTGCTCAGCCTGGCCCTCGGCTTCGAGTCGCTCGTTGTCGGTGGCCTTGCCCCAGGCTTCCTTCGCCTTGCCGGTGAGGTCTTCAGCGGCGTTCTTGATCTTGTCGTCGAGTCCCATGTCGGCTCCTCCCGCGTCATGCTCGGGTCTTTCCCGATGAGGCCACGCTATGTCGCTGAATGTCATGTTTCAGGGGGGTTGAATTTCGGGATCGAGTGGGGAACAGACGGCGGTGCACGACTAGGTTCGACATTGTGCGTCCCCTTCGAACCGCTCTCGCCGGCGCCACCGCGCTCCTCGGTTTGACGTTCACGCTCGTCTCGTGCACCTCGGCACCGACCTCCTCCGGCTTGATGGATGTCGCCACCCTCCCCACCGCTCAATCGGAGGCGCTCCCCGCCGTAGAGGTCGTCTCGGTGGCATCTGCGATCGTCGTCGGCCTCGAACACGCCACCGTGGAGGGCGGCACCGTGCAGGAACCTCTGGGCTATCGAGCTGACGCCGTGGACGGTTGGCGGTCGGCACTCGGGTCCGACTCGGCGAGTTCGGGTTCGCCCTCGGCCGACGGGGTCGTCGCCCATGACTGGCCCGGACTGCGGCTGCTCCTGGGCGACGACGAAGGCTCGGTCTCGATCACCGCAGCCGAGGTGAACGGGCACCCCGTTCGCACCGCCCACGGCCTGGCCGTCGGGTCGACGCGCGCGGAGGCGATGGCCGCTGGGGCCCTCCCGGGTTCCGGGCACGAGCTGCGCATCGACGTTCGCGAGGTCCCGGGCACGTCCTCTTCGGAGCGACCGGACAGCGTGGGGACGAAGTTCATCGCCCTCGAGATGGACGGCGACACCGTGGCATCCATTCGCGTCCCGGCGAACGATTTCGGTGGGCAATGAGCGAGGACAGTCCTTTCGGCGATCTGCTCGACGGCGCGAATGAGGTCGAACGCCCGAGCGGACGCGGTGGACGCATCGCCCTGATCGTCTTCCTCGTCCTCGTGCTGGTGGTCTTCGGCGGAAGCGGCGGCTACGTCTGGTGGGCTTCGGCGGCGCCGTTGGCTGCCCCGACGGTCACGTCTTCCGCGCCCAGCGTCGCCCCCGGCGCGAAGACCGAGGTGAGGCTCCCCGCCTCCGGCTCGATGCTCGTCAGTGTCGCGGGTGGTGAGTCCTACCTCGGACCGGATGCCGCCGGCGCATGGTTGTCGTCGGGGGGCGACGATGCGCGACCCATCGCGAGCATCGCGAAACTCGTCACCGCGCTCGTCGTGCTCGACGCTCACCCGCTGGCAGACGCGAACGATCCCGGGCCGACGATCGCCTACACCGAAGCCGATACCGACCTCTACGACCAGTACTACGTCCGCGGCGCGACGATCGCGCGGATGCCCGACGGGCTCAAGCTGTCGTTGCACGACTCGCTCGAGACCATGCTCCTGCCGTCGGCGAGCAACTACGCCACAGCGATCGCCCGCTGGGCCTACGGCTCGGATGGCGCCTATGTCGACGCCGCGCGCTCCTGGCTGAGCAGGAACGGGCTGAACTCGACCCGGATCGTGGATGCCACGGGCATCGACGACCGCAATACGAGCACGCCAAGCGACCTCCTCTCGCTCGGCCGGATCGCCGCGGCCAATCCCACGATCGCCGCGATCGCCGCGACGCAGTGGGCCGACCTCCCCGCGGGCCCCGGGAACATCGAGAACACCAACGCCCTCCTCGGCACCTCCGGGATCACGGGGTTGAAGACGGGCAACCTCGGTGACGGCATCTTCAACCTGCTCTTCACGTCCGTTCTCGACGTCGGCATCGGCGCGCCGCTGCACGTCCTCGGTGTCCGCCTGGGCGGCGAGACCCGAGCGAGCGCGAACCAGGATGTCGTCGTTCTTCTCGAGAGCATTCGGGATGGATTCCACACGCTGCAGGTGGTGGACGGCCGGCGCCGAGGTGGGTGAGATCACGACCCCCTGGGGATCGTCGGCGAAGGTCGTCATGGCGCAGAACGCCTCGATCATGACGTGGTCGGACACGCCCGTGGCCACCTCGCTCGACACGACGACGCCGGAGAAGTACGCCGACGGAGAGAAGGTCGGCACGATCACCTGGACGGCGGGGCCGAACACCGCCTCGGCCGACGTGAAGATCTCGGGGGCGATCGAGGAGCCGACGCTGTGGTGGCGGCTGACTCATCCCTCCGAGCTCGGCGGCTGACGCTCGAGACTATCCCCGTGGCGCGACCGTGGTGGGTGCGTAGCCCGCGAAGCCGTCGATCCTCTGCTGACCGAGGGTCGTCCCGAGCTCGTGACGCGCGGCGGGCGTGAGCCGGGAGAAGTGCACGGCCGCGTAGGTCGCCTGGGGCGCGGCATCCAGAACGAAAGGCGCGATGTTCCAAGAACCGAGCACGCCCTCCGTGCCGTCGCCCGTGTCCCGCTCGATGCGCAGGACCGGCGTCTTGATCAGGCGGGCCTGCGACACACCGGTCGAGTTGGTCGTCGTGGCCCAGATGCCCGTCACCTCGTCCCACGGGATGTTCACCGCCACCCCCTGGTAGCGCACCGCGATTCCGCTGCGTCCGACCGCGATGCACTGGCGGTTGCCCCACGAGGCGCGGCTGCGCGAGGCAGCGATCAGATTGAGGAACACGATCACGGCGAACAGACCCAGGATGCCGAACATCACGGCGATCACGTAGGGCATGGGCCCCTGCATCGACGGGGTCGTCCCCGCCTGCGCGAGCACGCCCCATACGATCCACCCGCACATGAGGGTGATGAGGCCGAACGCGATCGTGAGGATCAGCGGTGGCCGCCGCAAGGGTGCGACGTGCAGCCAGTCGTCCGGCGCGCGCTCGAAGGTGCGGTTGAACATCTCCGCGGGAAGCAACTGCAGGCGCTTCCGCGAGGCGAAGGGCGTCGCCCACCCGGGCGGGATGAAGGCGGTGCGGGGGTTCGGCGCGTTCACGGCCGCCGGTTTACGAAAGCGCGCGGGTCCTCGGCGGGGCTGGACAAGGTGTCCGTTCGGACGCAGCGCCCGCGCGCAGAGGTGCTCGTACGCTGGGACGATGGCACACCTCTCCCCCGCCCAGATGGATCGCGCCGTCGGAACCATCATCGTGTCGGCCGCCGGCGATGCTCTCGGCTCGGCGTACGAGTTCGGCCCGGCACTCCCCGACGAGGTCACCCCCGAGTTCGGCGTCGGGCACTTCGGCCACGGAGCCGGAGAGTGGACCGACGACACGAGCATGGCGATCCCGGTGCTCGACGAGCTGGCCGCGGGGCGCCGACTCACCGACCCTGCCGCACTCGAGCGCATCGTCGCAGCGTGGCAGGGCTGGGCTGAGAGCGCCCTCGACGTGGGTGCGCAGACCCGGCACGTCCTCGGCCGTATCCCGTCGCCCCCGACGATGGATGCCATCCGCACAGCCGCTCGCGCCGTGCATGACGAGACAGGACGAAGCGGCGGCAACGGTTCGCTGATGCGAACCGGTCCCGTCGCCCTCGGCTACCTCGACCGTCCCGATCTGACCGCCGCGGCGGCGGCGGTCGCGCAACTCACGCACTGGGAAGACGACAACGTCGATGCGTGCGCCCTGTGGGGCGCGGCCATCCGTCATGGCATCCTGACCGGCGAACTCGACATGCGCGGACAGCTCGACGTCGTGCCGCAGGACCGTCGCGACCGGTGGGCGGCGCTGATCGACGAAGCCCTGGTTTCCGGCCGTCACCCGCGCGACTTCCGGGATGCGAACGGCTGGGTCGTGCGCGCGTTCCAGGGTGCGCTGGCCGCGGTCTCCGGTGCCGACGGACCCCTGGATGCCATCGAGCGCGCGGTCCGCGGCGGAAACGACACCGACACGGTCGCGGCGATCGCCGGTTCTCTCGCCGGCGCCGTCTGGGGCGCGGAAGCACTCCCCGACTCGCACACGGCCGTTCTGCACGGGTGGCCGGGTATCGACGCGGCAGAGCTCGCCCGGCGCGCGCGGCTCGCGGTGGGGGCGTCGGCCGTCTCGGCGTGGGGCTAGCGGGTCGTCGCGCTCCGCGGCTCACCCCGGCGGCCTCCGCCAAACCTCTGAGTGGTACCATTTCTGGTACGACTTCGGAGGACTCATGGCCATCACGACGAGCGAAGCACGCCGCGACCTTTTCGGCCTCATCGAGCGCGTCAACCTCGACCACACGGAGGTCGAGATCACCTCGAAGCGCGGTTCCGCCGTTCTCATGTCGAAGGACGAGTACGACTCCCTCGTCGAGACCAGCTATCTGCTCCGCTCCCCCGAGAACGCCCGTCGTCTGCTGAGTGCCCTGGCAAGCGCTCGCGACAACGCGATCGAAGAACACGACCTCGTCGAGCCGTGAGCGGCCGCAAGCTGGCCTGGACAGCTGAGGGGTGGGACGACTACCTGGACTGGCAGACGCAGGATCGCAAGACCCTCCGCCGCATCAATCAGCTCATCGCCGACATCCTCCGCGACGACCCGTTCGAGGGAATAGGCAAGCCCGAAGCCCTCAAACACGCCCTCGCCGGCGCCTGGTCACGCCGCATCGACGAGGCGAACCGCCTCGTCTACGTCGCGAATGAGACCCACATCACGATCTTGCAGGCGCGCTACCACTACTGACCTCTTCCCGGCCTCCTCACTGCCCTGGGCGGTTTGCGCCGACGCTCGCGTCGACCTCCAACGCGCACGGACTAACGCTGCGCGTCATCCATCGATCGTCGAGCCCCACGGACCGTGCTCGCCGCCGAGCGGCCACGGCTCGTACTGGACGTCTGCGAAGTCGCGGACTTCCTCCTGCAGACGTGTCGCGATCCGGTCACCGGATTCTCGCCAGGACTCCCGAGCGGGTTCGTTCTTCCACCCTTCGAAGGGATCGAAGTTCGCCTCCCACAGAGTGTTCCACTCCGCGAGGTCCCTCGTCAGCGCACTCGAAAGCCCGTACTCGGCGGGCGTCGTCGTGTATCCGACGTCCCACGTCGGTGTGGAGTTCTCCCACAACGGCCAGTCCCGCCCGTAATCCGGGAAGAGCCGAATGACACGCCTGGTCGGAGGGGTCCCGCTCATGCCGGCGATCCTACGTCGAGCCCTTGCTCAATTGTTGAAGCGGAACTCCACGATGTGGTCTTCGTGTGAATCGGCCCCGTTGATCTCGTCAGCTCCGCCGGATCTGCTCCTATGCCGGACTCCGCCGTCTGACACCTTCGACCACGTCGTCACCCTTCAGTCGAGGCTCGGCGGGTCGTAGCGGAACAGAGTCGCTGTCCCCTCATCGTCCGAGATCCAATGTCCGATACGCTCTCCGCGCCGCCACTCATAGGTCCGCCGTGCGACGATGTCTGCCTTGCATCGCTGAATCCCGGGGAGCGCCCACTCCAGGTCGATGAGCGTCGGAGTCATCTTCCGCTGGTTCCGCGCACCCACGTAAACGGCGAGATCCTCGACGTGAGTCAGCGCAAGCAGTGGTTCGTATCTCAGACCGGCGGGAATCAAACAGAACCGCGCCATCCGTAGAGAGCCGAGATCTCGGACGAATTCGTACGAGTCGGCGTACGTTTGCCCGTAGGCGAAGCCCAGCTCCAATTGACGCAACCCTGTGATGTCCGCCACAGGCGAGTAGTCCCGCAACCTATGCAAACCGCCGATACGGAGCGATTCGAGCCTCGCGAGGTGTCGAACCGGCTCCAGGGACGTCACGGAGGTCGCCGACTCGAGCTCCAGTTCCCGCAGTTCAGTCATCGCGGCAAGGGGGCAGAGATCGTCGTAGATGCCGGTGAGCACCGCCAGACGTCGCAACTGCGTTTGACTGGCAAGAGCGGCGAACAAGCGCTTAGGCATGCGCATGGGGAAGGAAAGATCCCGGATGCCAGTCCGCCCCGCCGAGAAGAAGTCACACCATTCGTCCACGAGGCGCGCATTCTGTGTGGGCTTCAAGCCCGGCACGGCTGAGGCTTGGACCGCCACACAGGCCTGTCCCGCGTACTCCGTGGGGCTCGTGAGGGCGCGCTGACGGGACCCCTGGATTCCATCGAACGAGCCGTCTGCGGCGGCGACGACACCGACACGGTTGCCGCCCTGATCGGCGAGCACGGCCTCACCGACGTTGAAGAGGAAAAGGCTTCCGCGTCGAGGCGCGTGCGCTCACTCGATGACGCGGGCCGAGCGCCCGGATCCCTCGGCCGGCGTCACGCCACTTGGAGGGGTGTGATCGCGGCGATCTGTTCCCCCGCGAGATCTTCGGCGCGATCGAGTTCGTAGTAGCTCTGGAGATTGATCCAGAACTCCGCCGAGGTACCGAAGTACCTCGACAATCGAAGCGCGGTGTCCGCGCTGATCCCGCGAGCGCCGTGCACGATCTCGTTGATCCGCCGTGGCGGAACCCCGATGGCGACAGCGAGCTTGTGCTGCGTGATCCCCAGCCCGTTGATGAAGTCCTCCAGAAGAACTTCACCGGGGTGGACCGGAGGAATCTTGTCAGTGATAGTCAACGATCTCCACCTCCTCTGGCCCAGCGTCGGTCCACACGAAGCAGACCCGCCACTGGTCGTTGATCCTGATGCTGTGTTGCCCCGCTCGAGCACCCTTGAGAGCCTCGAGCCGGTTTCCTGGTGGAACCCGAAGATCGTCCAGCGACTCGGCAGATCCCACCTGACGCAGCTTTCGCAATGCCGTCGAATGGATCCGAGGATCGATCGAGGGCACGCGTTCACGACGCCACAGCCGCTCGGTCTCCTTGCTCCCGAACGACCTGATCACGCCGTCATGATATAACGCACAGCGTTAATAACGCGAGGCGTTAACCTGATCATTCACTGCCTGGGTGCGCTACCGGCCGCGTGCTCAGCGGGCGACGAAGGCAAAAGGGCAGGGTCACGGCCGCGACGACCGCACACAAGAGCATGGCACCGAACATCGCCCACATCGCCGAAGACAGGACGCCTTCGGCGCGCGCGACGACGACGGTCACGGACATCGCACTCATGCAGCCCACGAAGACCGTACCGCCAAGCGAAAGCGGCGACCGATCCGAAGTGAACGGGAGGCGGACGGCCACGGCCAGCAACGCCACCGACATCAGAACCGCGCTCACGGCGATGACGATCGCCGATTCGTCAGGAGTGATCCGGGTCGCTCCTTTGCCGCCGAACGCGCCTGAGCCGATTCCCGCGCCCGCTGTCACGAGAAGGTACGAGGCCACGACGAAGACGGGATCGTTCCGCCGGAAGCTCGTGAAGAATCCGTGCCGCCAGTGCCGGACGGCCGGCTGGTGCTCCGCACGCCAACGCCGACGTGTCGGTGGCGAAGTGTCGTCGCTCACTGGGCCATTCTCGTCGACTCCGCCCGCGTGGCGCGGGTCCACTCAGTTGTTGAAGCGGAACTCCACCACGTCGCCGTCCTGCATGACGTAGTCCTTGCCCTCGAGGCGAGCCTTGCCCTTCGCCCGGGCCTCGGCGACCGAGCCGAGTTCGATCAGGTCGGCGAACGAGATGACCTCGGCCTTGATGAAGCCCTTCTCGAAGTCGGTGTGGATGACGCCGGCCGCCTGCGGCGCTTTCGCGCCCTGCGGGATCGTCCACGCCCGTGCTTCCTTCGGGCCCGCGGTGAGGTAGGTCTGCAGCCCCAGAGTGTCGAAGCCGATGCGCGCGAGCTGGTCGAGGCCCGACTCGTCCTGACCGGTGGATGCCAGCAGCTCGGCGGCATCCTCGGGATCGAGGTCGATGAGCTCCGACTCGATCTTGGCATCCAGGAAGACGGCCTTCGCGGGCGCGACCAGCGCCGCCAGCTCATCCTTCTTCGCTTGGTCGGTGAGCACGGCCTCGTCGACGTTGAAGACGAAGATGAAGGGCTTCGCGGTCAACAGACCCAGCTCGCGGATCGGCGAGAGATCGAGACCGGATGCCGAGAGCAGCACGCCGCGCTGAAGCGCGTCCTGCGCGGCCTTGGCGGCTTCGAGAACCGAGGGATCGAGCTTCTTGCCCTTGACCTCTTTCTCGTACCGGGTGATCGCCTTCTCGAGCGTCTGGAGGTCGGCGAGCTGCAGCTCGGCGTTGATCGTCTCCATGTCGCTCGCGGGATTCACCGCTCCGTCGACGTGGACCACGTCGTCGTCGGCGAATCCGCGTACGACCTGGGCGATGGCATCCGCTTCCCGGATGTTCGCGAGGAACTGGTTGCCGAGGCCCTCACCCTCGCTCGCGCCCCGCACGATCCCGGCGATGTCGACGAACGACACCGCGGCGGGAACGAGCCGCTCGCTGCCGAAGACATCGGCGAGCTGCTGAAGGCGCACATCGGGAAGGTTCACGACCCCGACGTTCGGCTCGATGGTCGCGAACGGGTAGTTCGCCGCGAGTACCGAGTTCTTGGTCAGGGCGTTGAAGAGGGTCGACTTTCCGACGTTGGGAAGGCCGACGATTCCGATGGTAAGAGCCACGGGAGTCCAGGTTACCCGGCCCGGAGCCCGCTCACCCGCGTCACGGTCGTCGTGCCCGGAACGCGTGGGTCACGTACGGGAGCGCGACCGAACCTCCGTCGGCGAGTCCGGGAACGGATGCCAGCACCCCGTCGACCGCCGCATCGATGGCTACGCGCCTCTCGGCGCTGGCCGTGATGATGTCGCTCCGCGAGACGACGAGGTCGCGCAGTTGGGGCAGAGTGATCCGTCGCTCCCAGCGCCACTCGCGGTGTTCCAGGCTCTCGTACGGCTCGGCGACGCGCGGACCGGTCGTGGCGAGAAGCACCTCGGCATTCGAGCCACCCATGGCCTCGGTGAGCCTCCGCACCCAGTCCACAGCGTCGTCGCGGATGTTCCAGATCAGCCCGAGCACTCCCCCGCTGCGCAAGACCCGTGCCGTCTCGCGCGAGGCCGCCTCGACGTCGACCCAGTGCCAGGCCTGGCCCATCACGACGGCATCGAGACCCGAGTCGGGCAGTGGCAGCTGCTCGGCCGTGCCGACGAAAGTGGGTACGCCGCGCGCGTTCTCTCGAAGGGTCGCGAGCATGTCGGCATCCGGATCCACCGCCACCACATCGGCGCCGAGCTCGACCACGGTGCGAGTCAGCTTGCCGGTTCCGGCGCCGACATCGGCGACGCGGAGCGCGCGACCCGGCTCCCGCACGGGATCCAGCAGCCAGGCCACCGCCTCGGGCGGGTAACCCGGCCGCCCCGACTCGTAAGCGGCTGCTGCCTGTCCGAACGACCTCGACTTGTGCTGGGCGCTCATGTTCCGACCCTACGCCGCGCCTCCGACACGAGCAGCCCTGTGCCGTCCTGCGGAGTTCGTGGCACTACCTCGGCGTGTCGCACACGTGCCGCCGGCGTGTTGCACACGAACTCCGCGTGACGGCACCACATGTCGCGCACGGCTCCGACACCGGATGCCGAGCCCCTCGGCGCGCCTCTTCAGGTCGTCGCCGCGGCGGGTGAGAGTGGACACGTGGGACTGGACTTCACGGCGATCGACTTCGAGACGGCGAATTCCAGTGGCGCGTCGGCCTGCGCGGTCGGTCTGGCCCGCGTTCGCGACGGTCGCGTCGTCGCCACCGCCGCGTGGCTCATCAAACCGCCGCCCGGACACGACCACTTCGCTCCGATCAACGTGGGGATCCACGGCATCCAGGCGGCCGATGTCGTGAACGCGCCCGACTGGAGTGCCCAGCTCGCGCGCCTCACCGCGTTCGCCGGCGCCGACGTGCTGGTGGCCCACAACGCCGGCTTCGACATGTCGGTTCTGCGTCGCGCGTGCGCGGCGACGGGTGACGAGTGTCCGCCCTATCGATACCTCTGCAGCGTGCAGATGTCGCGGAAGACCTACACGCTCCCCTCGTACCGCCTCCCCCTGGTGGCCGAAGAAGCCGGATGCTCGCCCTTCGCCCACCACGACGCGCTGGCCGATGCGGTCGCGTGCGCCGAGATCACGATCGACTGCGCGCGCCGCGCCGGGGTTGGCGATGTCCACGCCCTCGCCGCGCACCTGGGCGTCCGTGTGTCGCAGATCGCCGCCGAACCCGTGACGGAGCGCGCGGTCGCCTGACGCTCGCGGCCCGTCTTTCCGGCGATGTCGGAGGTCTGGTGCATGCTGACCTCATGGATGCCATCGCCCTCGTTCTCGTGATCCTCGCCCTCGCGCTCGGCGTCGCCGGTGGGTGGTTCCTCGGATCCGCGCGGGCCTCCGCGACCGCCGCCGCCGAACGAGCCGACCTCCTCGCCCGCGTCGCCGCCGCCGACGCCGCGCGCGCAGGACTTCAGACGCAACTCGACCATCAGATGGCCCTTTACAGGGAGGCCGTCGGGCAATCCCGCACCGACCAGGCCGCGCGAGAAGAACGCGAACGTCGCGATCAGACGGTGCTGCGCGCCCTCGACCCCGTGCGCGAGACCCTCGAGGCGATGCAGCGCAAGGTCGACGGACTCGAGCGCGACCGCGTCGAGCAGTACTCCGCGCTCGGCGAGCAGCTGCGGATGTCGCGCGAGGCCGACGAGGCACTGCGGGCCACCACAGAAGCCCTCGCTTCGGCGATGCGGTCCGGGAGCACGCGCGGCGTCTGGGGAGAGACGCAGCTGCGTCGGGTCGTCGAGGCCGCCGGACTCACGCGATACGTCGATTTCGATCTGCAGGCCTCCATCACCTCCGACGCGGGTGCGGGTCGACCCGACATGGTCGTCCGGCTCCCGGGTGGCAAGGCTTTGGCGGTGGATGCCAAGGTCCCCCTCGACGCGTATCTTCAGGCCAGCGCGATCCCGGTGACCGCGCAGGGCGAGGAGGGAGCGCGCCGTGCGACGCTGCTCACCCGCCACGCCAAGGCGGTTCGGGGCCACGTCGACGCTCTCGCTCGCAAGACCTATTGGGCGGGCCTCGAGAGCAGCCCGGAGTTCGTGGTGTGCTTCATCCCCAGCGAATCACTGTTGGCCTCAGCTCTCGACGAAGACCCGACGCTTCTCGACTACGCGTTCTCCCGTCGGGTGGCTCTCGCTTCACCGGTGAATCTGTGGGCGGTTCTGAAGACCGTCGCGTTCACGTGGACTCAGCAAGACGTCTCCGACGAAGCGCGCGCGCTCTTCGCCCTCGGATCCGAGCTGTACGAGCGCGTCGGGGTCCTCGCCGGGCACGCCGGCGACCTCCGCCGGGCAATCGAGCGCACGGTCGACAGTTACAACAAGTTCGCCGGATCGCTCGAGTCGCGCGTGCTCGTGACGGCGCGGAAATTCCCGGGGATTGACGAAACGAAGCTCGACGCCGTCTCCCCTCCCGCCCCGATCGAGGCGACGCCGCGTCGCTGGGCGGCCGCCGAGTTCATCGACTCCGCAGCGACGGGACCGATCGGTGACGGCCCGACGTCCGACCGCGCAGCTGACGGGGAAAACAGAAGCGTCGCCTCAGCCGATCTGGGCGACGTGCGGATCCGCGCGGGCCTCGAGGCGGAGGAGCGCTAAGCGGAACCGATGACCAAAGAGGCTGCGGGGTGGCTCAAGAGCCGCCGGGAACCCAACTCAGGAGGCTGACGACAGCGGCGGATACACCGACGAATGCGCCGACCATCCACCAGGCGCTGATCTCGTGGCCGTCGTCGCGACGGACGCGAAGCAGCACATCAGGGCGGCGCGCAGGGTCAACGGCGTCGGCGATGACCGCCTGCGCCCCGGTCTGGGGTGCGGTTTGGTTCGTGGGAGTTGCCATGGACGATCCCCCTTCGGGTCTCGGAAGAACACAGCGTCGCCGTTGACACTGCACACGATTCTGCCAGACCACCCCCGCGACACCGGTCACGCTTGCGTCACGACACGCCCGGCTGTAGGTGTGCGTTCCGCGTCCGTCGCCGCGCCTCCCGCCGGAGCTCCGCCGCCGAGCAAGCGCGACGCACTACTGGGTCAGTGCCGTCTCGCTGAGCACGGCCGGGCGGCGGCTGTGCTCAGCGAGACGGAGCGCTACCGATTCAGAGCCACTTGGACGTCAGGTGCTCCGACGAAATACGACGAAGCGTTCCCGACGCGCCGCGGAGCACGACGCTCTCGGTGTAGATGAAGTCGCCGTCGCGGCGCACGCCCTGCACCAGCTGGCCGTCCGTCACCCCGGTGGCCACGAAGATCGTGTTCTTGCCCTTGACGAGGTCGTCGGCCTCGTAGACCGTCCCGTCGACCTTGAGGCCGGCGTCGACGCCCTTCTGCTTCTCCTCGTCGTTGCGCGGAGCGAGCACGCCCTGGATGTGCCCACCGAGCGCCTTGATCGCGCACGCGGTGACGATGCCTTCCGGGCTGCCTCCGATACCGACGCACATATCAGTCCGGGCATTGTGTCGGGCCGCGTTGATGCCGCCGGCGACATCGCCGTCGCTCATGAGGCGGGTGCCCGCACCGGCCGCGCGGATGTCGGCGATGAGCTGTTCGTGACGCGGACGGTTCAGAACCGACACGACGATCTCATCGACCGGCTTGCCGAGGGCCTTGGCGAGCAGGCGGATGTTCTCGCCGATGGGGAGCCGGATGTCGACCACACCGACGCCTGCCGGACCGGTCACGAGCTTGTCCATGTAGAAGACACTTGATGCGTCGAGCATCGTGCCCTGGTCGGACACGGCGATCACCGAGAGGGCGTTCTGCCGTCCCGCCGCGGTCAACGAGGTGCCGTCGATCGGGTCGACCGCGACGTCGCACCGGGGTCCGCGCCCGCTTCCGACACGCTCGCCGTTGTAGAGCATCGGGGCGTTGTCCTTCTCGCCCTCGCCGATGACGATCGTGCCGTCGAAGTCGACCGTGCTGAAGAACGCGCGCATGGCGTCGACGGCCGCACCATCCGCCGCTTCTTTGTCTCCACGACCGATGAAGGGGACGGCCCGGATGGATGCCGCCTCGGTCGCGCGAACCAGCTCGAGAGCCAGGTTCCGATCGGGGTGCAACGGACTCATATCGGATGTCAGGCTCACCATGTGGCCACTGTAGCCACGAGAGATGTGACAATCGGGCAATTTCCGGCGCTCGCCGACGAAGGAATCGCGATTTTTATCACTGGCGCATACTCCGCCAGTTCCTCTTCAGACAGCCTCAGCACGATCCAGCACCTTCGCTAGGCTGACGGTGTCCCCGCAACGACACAAGGAGCACAATGCCCGTCGCCACCCCTGAGCAGTACGCCGAGATGCTGGACCGCGCCAAGGCCGGCAGCTTCGCGTACCCCGCGATCAACGTCTCGAGCTCGCAGACCATCAACTCGGTGCTCCAGGGCCTGACCGAGGCCGGTTCTGACGGCATCCTCCAGGTCACCACCGGCGGCGCCGACTACTTCGCCGGCCACACGGTCAAGGCCCGCGCCACCGGCGCGCTCGCCTTCGCCAAGTACGTCACCGAGGTCGCCAAGAACTACCCGATCACGGTCGCTCTCCACACCGACCACTGCCCCAAGGACGCGCTCCCCGGGTTCGTGCTCCCCCTCCTCGAGGCATCCGAGGAAGAGGTCAAGGCCGGCCGCAACCCGATCTTCCAGTCGCACATGTGGGACGGCTCGGCCGTTCCGCTCGACGAGAACATCGACATCGCCGCCGAGCTCCTCCCCCGCATGAAGAACATCAACGCCATCCTCGAGATCGAGGTCGGCGTCGTCGGCGGCGAAGAGGACGGCGTTCAGCACGAGGGCTCCAACGAGGCGCTTTACACGACCGTCGCGGACGTGACCAAGGCCGTCGAGCGCCTCGGCCTCGGCGAGAACGGCCGCTACATCTCGGCCCTCACGTTCGGAAACGTCCACGGCGTGTACAAGCCCGGCGGCGTCAAGCTCCGTCCCGAGCTGCTCGGTGAGATCCAGGAGGGCATCGCCGCGAAGTTCGGCACCGGCCCCAAGCCCCTCGACCTCGTCTTCCACGGCGGCAGCGGCTCGAGCGACGAAGAGATCGCCCTCGCGGTCGCGAACGGCGTCGTCAAGATGAACATCGACACCGACACGCAGTACGCCTTCACCCGTTCGATCGCGGGCTACATGTTCTCGAACTACGAGGGTGTGCTGAAGATCGACGGCGAGGTCGGCAACAAGAAGCAGTACGACCCCCGCGCCTGGGGCAAGGTCGCCGAGTCGGCCATGGCCGTCCGCGTGGTCGAAGCCACCAAGCAGCTGGGTTCGTACGGCCAGTCGAAGAGCTGACCGATCTCTCTCCCGCGAATGCCCCGGCTCCGGCCGGGGCATTCGTCGTTCCCGGATGCCGCGCCCGCGCGGGCGCTGAGGGCCCGGCTCAGGCGCGGTAAACCTCGAGCACCGTGGGCGCCCCCTCGGGGGACGACAGCACCTCGATGGCATCCCCCGCCCGGACATCTCCCGCGCGGCGGACCCGGAGGTAAGCGCCGAGGCGTCCCTCGTCGGAGAAGCGCTTCACCCACCCTCGGGCGTCGCGTCCGCCGACCCAGCGCGCGAACGTCGCGCACGGCGTGCGCGGCATGGTGACCTCGACCTCGACGGTGTCGCCGATACGCCAGATCTCGCCGATGCGCGCCGCGTTGACGTCGATGCCCTCCACCCGGAGGTTCTCACCGAACCACCCCGGGTGCAGATCACGGCCCAGCTCGGCCTCCCAGTACGCGGCGTCCGCCTCGGAGTAGGCGTACACCGCCTTCTCACGCCCGCCGTGGTGTTTGCGGCTCGCCTGGACATCCGCGCGCACGCCGAGCGGGCCCAGGCGAACGGGACCGTCGAGCGCCCGCTTGTCGATCGCGGTCACTCCGACGGACCCCGCGTCCGGGTGAAGCTGGTGGACGGCGCAGACGGCGACGAGGCGTGGCATCCGTCGATGTTACGGGGCCGAGAAGTCTCGCCGCATGACCACCCGATCGCCGTCGACGGAACGGATCTCGATCGAGCCGATGCTCGACGCTTCGAGATCGGTCCCGGCACTGAGCTCGGTCGTGGCCCCGGGACCGGCGCGCCAGGTCGAGAGCACCGAGGTCGAGCCGGAGTCGTCGGTCACCGCCAGAGCGTAGGGCCAACCGCCGGGTGGCGCGTCGAGCACCTCACCGGTGTATTGGCACACGAGGTCGATCCGGGTGCCCCACGCGACCGGGGTCAGCTTGACCGACGCCTCGAGCGGAGCCCCGCCGACCTCGTCGAGCGCGTAAGTCGTCGCCGACGACGAGGAGGCGTTGGCGATCGTGACGACGGTCGGCACACCCACGGCGACCACGGCGAGGGATGCCGCCAGTGTCCACGCCGTGATCAGCCGGGCGCGACGCCGACGAGCGGTCTGCACGACCCGGGTCCGAAGTGAGGGGTGCGGCATGACGATGGGTACCGGACCGCTCGACGCATCGATAGCCCGGGCGCGGTCAGCCGACAGTCGCGAGAGCAGGCCCGCCGTGGGCGCGAGCTCGGCGACCGCGGTCCGGCACTCCGCGCAGATCGCGAGATGCCCCTCGTACTCCGCGCGATCCGCCGCCGACAGGGCACCCAGAACGTAGGCTCCGTCCCACTCGGACATCCGTGAGTGATCGGCGCTCATCGCGTCACCCCCCTCTCCTGCAGGGCGAGCCGCAGCGCTCGCACCGCGTAGTGCAGTCGCGACTTGACGGTCCCCGCCGGGATGCCGAGCTCCTCGGCCGTCTGTGCGACGCTTCGACCGCCGTAGTACGCGCTGACGATGACCGCGCGGTGATCGGGCGTCAGGGTCGAGAGCGCCTCCTCGACGAGCAACGCGTCGAACATGGCATCCGTGTCGTCGTCGCGCCCCGCGTCCGGGACCTCGTCGACGGCCAGCTCGTGGCGCCGACGGGCGCTGCGTGCCTCGTCGATGACGAGGTTACGGGCCACCGTGAATATCCACGACCGCAGCGATCCCGGATCATCGCTCATGATGCGCGGCGACCGCCAGGCGCGCAGCAGCGTCTCCTGCACGACGTCGTCCGCCCCCGCATGGTCGCCCGTGAGACTGACCACGTACCGCCAGACGGGTGCCGCGTGGGCGTCGTAGAGCGCGGTCAGACGCGCGTGATCTTCTCGCACCACGGCCGGCTCCTCTCTCGGGTTCTCAGAAGAACACGGGATGCCGGCCCCGTCGGTTCATTTCGAGATGCCGTCCATCAGTGCGGAGAGATAGGCCGGGTCGCTGACGACGGCGATCGCGATGCAGGTGCTGCCCACGAGCGCGGCCACGGCGAAGCCGACGAGAGGGATCCAGAAGGCGATGCGGCCGCGCTTGAGCCGACGCCAGGTCAGCAGCGCGGTGACGAGGTAGACGACTCCGTAGACAACGGCGGCCACCGCACCCCAGACGAAACCGGCGGCCAAGTTCGAGTAGGTCGCGTCGACGCCCAGGACCTTCGCCGCCTGCTCGGCGTAGTGGGGGAAGTCGAGCACCTGCACGATCGTCGTGACGACCGAGAACAGCCCGTAGACGAGCAGCATGAGCGTGATGACGCGGTCGACCAGGGGCCCGCGGGCCGCCGCCGGTGCGACCGTGGCCGACGCCGGAGCGGCCGGCTGCGGGGCGACGCCCGCGTCGAGCGCCTCCGTCACCTCCGGACGCTGGATGCGAGCCTGCTGCTCCTCGGGCGTCGCGTACTCGCCGAACTGCGGACGCGGCCTCGGGTCGGCGTCGCTCACGAACGACCCCGGCCGCCCAGCGCCCGCTGGTCGCGCTGGCCGGCGGCATCCTGACGCAGCTCCTTCGGGAGCGAGAAGATCAGGTCTTCCTCGGCGGTCCGTACTTCTTCGACGTCGCGATAGCCCGCGCCGGCGAGCTCCTCGAGCACCTCGGTCACGAGCACCTCGGGCACCGACGCGCCGCTGGTGACACCGACCGTCTCGACGCCGTCGAGCCACTCCTGCTTGACCTCGTCGACATAGTCGACGCGGTAAGCGGCCTTGGCCCCGTGTTCGAGCGCGACCTCGACGAGGCGCACGCTGTTCGAGGAGTTCGCGGAGCCCACGACGATGACGAGGTCGGCGCCGACGGCGACCTTCTTGATCGCGACCTGGCGGTTCTGGGTCGCGTAGCAGATGTCGTCGGAGGGCGGGTCCTGCAGGTGCGGGAAGCGCAGGCGGAGTCGGCGCACCGTCTCCATCGTCTCGTCGACCGACAGCGTCGTCTGCGAGAGCCACACCACCTTCGACGGGTCGCGCACCTCGACGGTGTCGGCGTGCTCGGGTGAGTTGACGACGGTGACGTGCTCGGGAGCCTCACCGGCGGTGCCCTCGACCTCTTCATGGCCGTCGTGGCCGATCAGCAGGATTTCGTAGTCGTCGCGCGCGAAGCGCACGGCCTCGCGGTGCACCTTGGTGACGAGGGGGCACGTGGCGTCGATGGCCTGCAGGCCGCGGTCGGACGCCGCGGAAACCACAGCGGGAGACACGCCGTGCGCGCTGAAGACGACGTGCGAGCCCTCGGGGACCTCGTCGACCTCTTCGACGAAGATCGCGCCCTTCTTCTCGAGCTCGGTCACCACGTGGATGTTGTGCACGATCTGCTTGCGCACGTACACGGGGGCGCCGTAGCGGTCGAGGGCCTTCTCGACGGCGACGACGGCGCGGTCGACACCGGCGCAGTAGCCGCGCGGTGCCGCCAGCAGCACCTTCTTCTGGCCTTTGACCGGGATATCCTGGAGCCGCCCACGTCGACCCGGAATCCGGGGAACGGGCAGTTGGACGACAGGTGTGCTCACCCCTCGATTCTACCGGGGCGCCCCTGGACGACGGCCGAACCCCTCAGACTGGAGCCCATGACCTCGTTCCACCCCGAGACGGTAGTCGGCGAGGCGCCCCCCGCCGACTCGGTCCACCCTCGCGACTCGCGCACCGACACCCCCACGTCGGTGTCTCGGCTCAACGACACGATCCGCGGCTTCATCGAACGCTGGGGCTCGGTGTGGGTCGAGGGCGAGATCACCTCGTTCAACCGTCGGGGTGGCAACGTCTTCGGTCGCTTGAAAGACCTCAACACCGAGTCCACGGTGGCGTTCCGTATCTGGTCGAGCACGCTCGCGCGCCTCCCCAAGGACTTCCAGGTGGGCGACCACGTCGTGGCGTGCGTCAAGGCGGACTACTTCCCCCGCACCGGCGACTTCTCGTTCGCGATCTCCGCCATGCGTCACGTCGGCCTCGGCGAACAGCTCGAGCGACTCGAGCGGCTACGCGTGCAGCTGCGCTCCGAGGGCCTCTTCGACCCGGTGCGCAAGAAGAAGCTGCCCTTCCTCCCCCACTGCATCGGCCTCATCACGGGCGAGAACTCGGACGCCGAGAAAGACGTGCACCGCAACGCCGAGCTGCGCTGGCCGCGGGTGAACTTCCGGACGAAGTACGCCGCGGTCCAGGGCGACCGCTGCGTCCCGGAGACCCTGGCCGCGCTGAAGGCGCTGGATGCCGACCCCGAGGTCGACGTCATCATCATCGCCCGCGGGGGCGGCGATCCGCAGACCCTTCTCGGCTTCAGCGACGAGCGCCTGTTGCGCGCGGTGGCCGCGGCATCCACGCCGATCGTCAGTGCGATCGGTCACGAGAACGATCGCCCCCTGCTCGACGAGGTCGCCGACCTTCGCGCCTCCACACCCACCGACGCCGCCAAACGCGTGGTTCCCGACGTCGCCGAGCAGCGGGCTCTCGTCGCGCAGCTGCGCGCCCGGCTGACCGGACGCCTCACGCAGCGTGTGCTGCACGACATCGCCCAGCTCGAGCAGATCCGTTCGCGTCCGTCGCTGCGCACCCCGCACGCCATGCTCACCTCGCGGGCGCAGGAACTGTGGATGCTGTCGAACCGCGGCCGTGACATCGTCGATCGTCGACTCGAGGGCGAACAGCGCCGGACACGCGAACTGAGCGCATCCCTGCGTGCACTCTCGCCCCTCGCGACACTCGCACGCGGATACGCGATCGCCCAGGTCGAGGGCGGTGCGATCGTCCGCGACGCGAGCCAAACCCCCGCCGGAACCGGGCTCACCATCACGGTCGCACGTGGGTCGCTGACGGCGCGCTCGGAAGGCGAGATCGACGAGACGCCCGCCGCTCCGCTCGACGGCGAGGCATCGGGCGACGGCGTGTCGGTGGGTCCCGCCTAAGATGGATGCCATGACCGCGACGACTCCCGGGCCCTCGGCGGACGTCGCGACCCTCTCCTTCGAGCAGGCACGCGACGAACTCGTCCGCGTCGTGTCCGAGCTCGAGCAGGGCGCACCGACGCTCGAGGAGTCGCTGGCCCTCTGGGAGCGCGGCGAACAGCTCTACGCGCGCTGCGAAGAGTGGCTGCTCGGGGCCAAGCGCCGTCTCGACGCCGCCCGCGGCGAGGGCGAGGACGCCTGATGGCCCGCATCGTCGCCGAGCTCGGCCGCCCCGAGACTCCGGAGGAGACCGCGGCCCGCAAGGCCGAGTCGTCCCGCCGCTATCGCTCGAGCAAGACCTTCCGCAACCTGATCGCGGCGCTGCTGGTGACCGTCGCGGTCGTCTTCGTCGTCGTCGCCGCAGTCCCGCGCGGTGAACCGGCTCCGCGGCCCGAGCCCGACGTCACGGCACTGGCCGCCGACCTCGAGACCGACCGCGGCCGCCCGGTTCTGACCCCCTCCCTCGGGGAAGGCTGGCGGGTCAACCAGGCCACCGTCGAGGGCGTCGGAGGCACCGAGGCCTGGACGATGGTCTACGTCCGGTCCGGCGAATCCGGATTCCTCCGTGTCGCTCAGGGCTTCGACACCGATGAGGCCTGGGTCGCTCAGGTCCTCGACGGCACACGGAGCACCGAGACCACCGAGATCGACGGGATCACCTGGAACGTCTACCGACCGGCCAACCCGTCCGGCACCGGCAACATCGACTATGCGCTGGCGACTCCCGCCGGCCCCGACTACGTGCTCGTCTACGGTGACGCCGCGCCCGAGACCGCGGCACTCGCGGCGGCGTCGGTGTCCACGCAGGTGAAGCAGCTGAAAGAGATCCCGTGAGCGCACCCCTGACCCCCGGCCAGGTCTGGCAGCAGATGGTCGAAGGCAACCGCCGGTTCGTGACCGGAGCACCCGCGCACCCGCGTCAAGACGTCGAGCGCCGCGCCGAACTCGCGGGTTCGCAGCATCCGACCGCCGCCCTGTTCGGGTGCTCCGACTCGCGCCTGGCCGCCGAGATCATCTTCGACGAAGGACTCGGCGACCTCTTCGTGGTCCGTAACGCCGGCCAGGTCATCTCGGACTCCGTGATCGGCAGCCTCGAGTACGCCGTCGGCGTCCTCGAAGTGCCTCTCATCGTCGTGCTCGCGCACGACGCGTGCGGTGCCGTCGGGGCCGCGATCGAGAGCACCGGCGTCGACGCCCCCACCCTGCCGGCGTACATCTGGCGCCAGATCGCGCCGATCGTGCCCGCGGTGCGCCGCGTGCAGCGTCAGACCGCTGTGGACGGACACCTGCCCGACCACGTCGACCCCGAGCTCGTGGGGCGTGAGCACCTGCGCCACACCGTCGGCGAGCTGCTCCGCGCATCCGAGCTGATCAGCGAAGCCGTCGCCGAGGGCCGCACCGCGGTCGTCGGGGCCAACTACCGACTCGACGAGGGGGAAGCGTTCCCCGTCGTCATCGTGGGCGATGTCGACGACCCCCGGGTCGACGACCCCCGCTTCGCGGACGCCCGCAACTGAGAACCGAACGAACGACCTGGAGGAACGACGACGTGACCGACACCGAGTACCGCATCGAGCACGACACCATGGGTGAAGTGCGCGTGCCGAAGGACGCCCTGTACGCGGCGCAGACCCAGCGCGCGGTCGAGAACTTCCCGATCTCGGGCTCGGGGCTCGAATCGACGCAGATCGCGGCACTGGCCCGGATCAAGAAGGCCGCGGCCCTCGCGAACAAGGATCTCGGCACCCTCGACGGTCGGATCGCGGATGCCATCGCCCAGGCGGCGGATGAGGTCGTCACCGGGGTGCACGACGCGCACTTCCCCGTCGACACGTACCAGACCGGCAGCGGGACGTCGTCGAACATGAACATGAACGAGGTGCTCGCGACCCTCGCGACGCGCATCCTCGGTTCGACGGTCCACCCGAACGACCACGTCAACGCCTCGCAGTCGTCGAATGACGTCTTCCCGACGTCCGTGCACATCGCCGTCACCCAGGCGCTCATCACCGACCTCATCCCCGCGCTCGACCACCTCGCGGTCGCTCTCGAGGCCAAGGCCGACGCCTGGAAGGGCATCGTGAAGTCGGGCCGCACGCACCTCATGGACGCGACGCCCGTCACGCTCGGTCAGGAATTCGGCGGGTACGCCCGCCAGATGCGCCTCGGCATCGAGCGCGTGGAGGCCGTCCTCCCCCGCGTCGGCGAGGTCCCCCTGGGCGGAACGGCCGTCGGCACCGGCATCAACACACCGCTCGGCTTCCCGCAGAAGGTCATCGAGATCCTCGCCGCCGAGACGCAGCTCCCGATCACCGAGGCCAAGGACCACTTCGAGGCTCAGGCCAACCGCGACGGTCTCGTCGAGGCATCCGGAGCCCTCCGCACGATCGCGGTGTCGCTCACGAAGATCAACAACGACATCCGCTGGATGGGGTCGGGCCCGAACACGGGCCTCGGCGAGCTCCACATCCCCGACCTGCAGCCCGGCTCCTCGATCATGCCCGGCAAGGTCAACCCCGTCGTCCCCGAGGCCACCCTCATGGTCTGCGCGCGCGTCATCGGCAACGACGCCACGGTCGCCTGGGCGGGCGCATCGGGTTCGTTCGAGCTGAACGTCGCGATCCCCGTCATGGGTACGGCGTTGCTCGAGTCGATCCGCCTGCTCTCCAACGCCGTGCGGGTGCTCGCCGACAAGACCATCGACGGCCTCGAGGCCAACGTGGCTCGCGCTGAGGCCTTCGCCGGTATGTCCCCGTCGATCGTCACGCCCCTCAACAAGGTCATCGGCTATGAGGCGGCCGCGAAGATCGCGAAGCACGCCGTCGCCAAGGGCATCACCGTGCGTGAGGCCGTCATCGACCTCGGGTACGTCGAGCGCGGCGAGATCACCGAAGAGGTGCTGGACGCCAAGCTCGACCTGCTCTCGATGACCCACCCGGGCTGAGCTCCGCAGGATCGAACGCCGAGGCGCGCCATAATCGAAGGATGAGCCGCGCACCGAGACCCGTCTCGGTGCGCGCGCGACTCCTCGGCGCGATCCTCGGTGTTCTGCTGTTGGGGCTCATCATCACGGGAGGGGTCACCTTCCTCGTCCAGAGCGAACGCGTCATCGCCAACGCGGAACGTCAGCTGGACGGCTTCTCGAGCACCGCCCCGTCGAGCGGAACGGATGCCGTCGACCTCGTCGCTGCGACCATCCCCGGCCGCACCGACGGCACCGTCGCCCTGTCGGGCACGACGATGCTCGCGGGCACGCCCTCGCCGCCGGGGCTCTCCCTCTCGAACGACACGCGCTTCGTCTCGGCCGTCAGCGACGCGATCGCGCGCGGAGAACTACGCGGGCGCGTCGACAGCGAGCATGGACCGGTTCTGTACGCCGCCGTCCCGCTCGACGGGGCTTCGGTCGTCCAGGCGATCTCGATCGACCAACGGATGGAGCTGGTCACCCTCTCGACCACCACGTTCGCCATCGCGGGCACCGTGGTCCTGCTCGCGGTGGCCGTCGCGGGCTGGTTCGTGACCGGCCTGCTCTTCTCGCCCCTCCGGCGGCTCCGCGACACGACGGATGCCATCACCCTGGCGGATCTGGGCACGCGTCTGCCGCCGCAGGGCAACGATGAGATCGCCGACCTCACCTCCTCCGTCAACTCGATGCTGGATCGTCTCGCGATGTCCGTCGAAGCCCAGCGACAGCTGCTCGACGACGTGCGGCATGAGCTCAAGACGCCGATCACGATCGTCCGCGGGCACCTCGAGATGATGGACCCCGCCGACCCGCACGATGTCTCCGAGACGCGCGACCTCGGAATCGCCGAGCTGGACCGCCTCTCGCGTCTGGTCGACGACATCGATGCCCTGGCTGTGGTCGAGGCCGGTTCTCTGACCACCGAAGTCATCCAGGTCGCGGCTCTGACGGATCGCGTCGGCGAGCTCGTCAGCGCGATACCTCACCACACATGGACGATCGAGTCCCGGGGTCGCGGGACGATCCACGGCGACCACGACCGCCTCGTTCAAGCGTGGCTGCAGCTCGCGGACAATGCTGCGAAGTACACCCCACCGGGGACGCCGATCGAGATCGGCAGCAGCGTCGGTGACAGCAGCGCCGAACTGTGGGTGCGCGATCACGGTCCCGGCATCCCTCCCGCTGCGCGCCACCGCGTCTTCCGCCGGTTCGACCGCATCTCGACGCGGCGCGGGGTCGAGGGATCCGGACTCGGCCTGTCGATCGTGGATGCCATCGCCAAAGCCCACGAGGGCTACTGCAGCGTGAGCGACACCCCCGGTGGCGGTGCCACCGTCACGTTGCATCTCCCCCGCGGTCGGTCGCACTCCGCCGCCGACCTCCCCACCCCCGTGCGCGCCGGAGACGTCGTGATGCAGAGAGAGGCCACCGGATGACTCGCATCCTCATCGCCGAGGACGAAGAGCGCATCGCCGCGTTCGTCGCGAAAGGATTGGAAGCGGCGGGCTATCAGACTGCGACCGTGGACGACGGCGCCGAAGCCCTCAGTGCCGCCCTGTCCGGCGACATCGACCTCGTGCTGCTCGACGTCGGGCTGCCCACGCTCGACGGCTTCGAGGTGCTTCGCACCCTCCGGGGACAGGGGTCCGCGATCCCCGTCATCATGCTCACCGCGCGCACCAGCACACGCGACACCGTGGACGGTCTCGACGCGGGAGCGAACGACTACATGGCGAAGCCCTTCAAGTTCGATGAGCTGCTCGCGCGCGTCAGGTCGAGACTGCGTGAACCGCTCACGGCCCACACCATCTCGATCTCGCACGGCGACATCACGCTCGACGTACGCGGGCGACGGGCGAGCATCGGCGGACGCGACGTCGACCTGAGCGCGCGCGAGTTCGCCCTCGCCGAGGAGTTCCTCCGCCACGCCGGACAGGTCCTCAGCCGCGAGCAGCTCCTCAGCCGTGTCTGGGGCATGGACTTCGATCCGGGCTCCAACGTCGTCGACGTGTACGTGAGATACCTTCGCGCGAAGTTCGGCGCCAGTCGGATCGCGACCGTGCGCGGCGCCGGCTATCGCTGGGAGTAGTCGCCGTTAACCCGAAAGCCCCCGGCGGGGGGAAACCGGGGGCTGTGGGGAGATCCTGCTCCGGGGGTCTGCCGACTTACCCGAAATGCAGCGACCAGCCCGTTGAGAGCGGATCTCGTGTTCATTTCTCAGGGGGAACCGCCGGAGGCGGTGACGAGACTGTTCCCTCGTCGATGGCTCCATTCTGCCGTGTGCATATGAAAGCCACAGGAGCCGAGAATGAGAATGCTCTCATCTAGGAAAGGAAGGAGGGCTCGAGCGGTTCGCCCGAGCCCTCCGTTGTGGAATCGCGTCAGGAGAGTTCGCCGGCCTCCAGGAGATCGGTCACGAGAGCGGCGATCGCCGAACGCTCCGAGCGCGTCAGGGTGACATGGCCGAAGAGCGCGTGGCCCTTCAGCGTCTCGATCACCGAGGCGACGCCGTCGTGACGCCCCACGCGCAGGTTGTCGCGCTGCGCCACATCGTGCGTGAGCACGACGCGGGAGTTCTGCCCGATGCGGCTCAGCACCGTGAGAAGCACGTTGCGCTCGAGAGACTGGGCTTCGTCGACGATCACGAAGGCGTCGTGGAGGGATCGACCGCGGATGTGCGTGAGAGGCAGCACCTCCAGGAGACCACGAGCCAGCACCTCCTCGAGGACGTTGCCCGAGACGACCGAGCCCAGCGTGTCGAAGACCGCCTGCCCCCAGGGGCCCATCTTCTCGGCCTGGTCGCCGGGTAGATACCCCAGTTCCTGCCCGCCGACGGCGAACAGCGGCCGGAACACGATGATCTTCTTCTGCTGCTGCCGCTCGAGCACCGACTCGAGCGCCGCGCACAGCGCCAGCGCCGACTTGCCGGTGCCCGCCCGTCCGCCGAGCGACACGATGCCGACCTCGGGGTCGAGCAGCAGGTCGAGGGCGATGCGCTGCTCGGCCGATCGACCGTGCAACCCGAAGGCGTCTCGGTCTCCGCGGACGAGTCGGAACTCGCCGTCGCCCGTGACACGGCCGAGCGCCGAGCCGCGCTCGGAGTGGATGATCAGCCCCGTGTTCACCGGAAGACCGACGACCTCGTCGCTCGTGGCCACTTCGCTCTCATACAGGTCGCTGAGGTCGTCGCCCGAGATGTCGAGAGACGCGATGCCCGTCCATCCCGAGTCCATCGCCTGCTCGGCCAGGTACTCCTCCGCCGTCAGGCCGAGGGACGCGGCCTTGACGCGCATCGGCAGATCCTTCGACACGACGGTGACCTCGGCGCCGTCCTTCGCGATGTTCATCGCGACGGCGAGGATGCGACTGTCGTTGCCGCCGGTGCGCATGCCCGAGGGCAGGACCATCTGGTCGGTGTTGTTCAGCTCCACACGGAGAGTCCCGTCGTTGCCGACGGGGACGGGGAAGTCGAGGCGGCCGTGCTCGATCCGGAGCTCGTCGAGATGACGGAGCGCCTGCCGAGCGAAGTACCCGATCTCGGGGTCGTGGCGCTTGCCCTCGAGCTCGGTGATCACCACCACGGGTATCACGACCGAATGCTCCGCGAAGCGGAAGAATGCCCGCGGATCGCTCAGAAGGACAGACGTGTCCAGAACATAGGTGCGCAGATCCTGTTCGGAGACGCTGCTCTCGTCGACGTGACGCTGGTCGAATGGTGCTCGTGCAGTCACAACCCACTCCCGACCCGGGTGTCTCACCCGGCTGTCACGAGTCGACCTGTGGGTCACGAGTCGCAATCCGAAGGCCGACTCGATCGGGCTCCGTGCCCGATGTGATCACCGTACGATGCCCAGCGGCATCCGAGGGTCGTTAACACGCCACCAAAATGACAAGTGTGTGAACAAGTCTCACCCTCGTGGTGAGGGTTGCCGGCCCGTGAGCCTACTGACCGAAACGCCGGTCCCGGGCGGAGAAGTCGCGGATGGCTCGGAGGAAGTCGACCTCTCGCAGATCCGGTCCCAGCGCCTCGACGAAGTAGAACTCGGAATGAGCGGACTGCCAGAGGAGGAAATCGCTGAGGCGCTGCTCGCCCGAGGTGCGGATGACGAGGTCGGGGTCCGCCTGGCCGCCCGTGTACAGATGCTCGCCGATCTGCTCGGGCGTCAGACTGGCCGCGAGCTCCTCCAAGGAACCCCCCGACGCGTCGTGCTTCGCGATGATGCTGCGTACGGCGTCCACGATCTCGCTCCGACCCCCGTACCCCACCGCGAGGTTGACGTGAAGGCCGGTGTGCGAGCGGGTACGCTCGGTGACCTCGCGCAGAACCTCGGCGAGCTCGGGTGGGAGCCCTTCTGCCCGGCCCACGTGCTGGACGCGCCAGTCGGGTTCGAGCGACAGTTCCCGGGCGAGTTCGGCGATGATCTCGAGCAGGTCGCCCAGCTCGCGACTGTCGCGCTTGACGAGGTTGTCGTTGGACAACAGGTACAGCGAGACGACGCCGATACCCAGGTCGTCGCACCACCGCAGGAACTCGTGCATCTTCGCCGCGCCCGCGCGATGGCCGTGCGCCGCGCTGTCGTAGCCGAGCTGGCGCGCCCACCGACGGTTGCCGTCGATCATCATGGCGACGTGGTGCGGAACGGTCGCGGGCATCCGTCGACGCAACCGCGAGGCGTACAGACGGTACAGGGGGCCGCGCCCCTCGTTCCTTCGCATCCGCGCCACCCGCCTACGCTACCGCGCGCGGGGCGATTCGCCGCTTCGCGTGGGCGGCTTCCACCTGCGGAAAGGGTGAGCATCTTCCCGCGTTCCGTCTGCGGCATAGGCGGACGCGTAGGGTTTTCCCGTGACCCCGACGATCCCTGATGACGGTGTGGAGATGCCCCAGCTTCCTCTGCTCGAGGCATCTGCCGTCGGCGCCCAAGACGAGGTCAAGCCGAGCTGGCGCGGATGGATCCACGCGGGCACGTTCCCCGTGGCGATCGCGGCCGGCATCGTGCTGATCGTCCTCGCACACGGCGCCCCGGCCAAGTGGGCATGCGCCGTGTTCGCGGCATCCTCACTCCTCCTCTTCGGCAACTCGGCGCTCTATCACCGCTTCCACTGGAAGCCGAAGACGAAGGCCGTCCTCAAGCGCATCGACCACGCCAACATCCTGCTGCTCATCGCGGGCACGTACACGCCGCTCGCGGTCCTGGCCCTCGATACCCCGCAGACCGTCCTGCTGCTGTCGATCGTCTGGGGCGGAGCGCTGCTCGGCATCCTGTTCCGCGTGTTCTGGATCAACGCCCCGCGCTGGCTGTACGTGGCGCTGTACCTCGCCCTGGGCTGGGCCGCGGTGATGTACATCGTCGACCTCTTCAAGGCGAATCCGGCGATGATGGTGCTCGTCGTCGTGGGCGGCCTGCTCTACACCGCCGGGGCGATCGTCTACGCGCTCAAGCGGCCGAACCCGTGGCCGGGGCACTTCGGTTTCCACGAGATCTTCCACGTGTGCACGGTCCTGGCGTTCCTCTGCCACTGGACCGCGTGCCTGCTGATCGCCCTCGCTCCGGCGTACCACGGCGGCTGAGGGGCCCGCCCGCTCACGCCGATTCGGACGAGCGGAACACAGTCGGTTGCGCTGCCCCGAGCTCTCCGAATCCGGTTGATTTCTCCGATTCTGCGACGACCCCGATCGCGGATGCCGCGACCTCGAGACCGCGCTCAGCGGCGGGGAGCGGCCGGGTCGGTGTCGTCGTCGTTCGGCGCGGCGGTCGTGGCAGCGGCGCGCGCCTGCTCCTCGGCGTCGAGCTCGGCGTTGACCTCTTCGCGGTAGCGCCCGCGACGGATGCGACGCAGCATGTCCCAGACGAGGAGGAACACCGCGACACCGATGAACGCGATCGCGCCGAAGCCGAACGGTCCGGGCGTGACGAGGGAGTCGTCGGGGGTGTTGGCCGGGGTGGGCGTGGTCGCGAGAGCGACGAGCACGGGAAGCATGGAGTCCTTCGGTCCGGGCGGAAGCGCGTAGCCTGGAACTCCAGCCTAAAGCCCGGAGAGACCATGACGACGCAGGAGATGCTCGATGAGCGCTACGGTCGGCGCACGTCACCCCGCCGCCGGATCGTGCTGTGGAGCATCGTCGGCGTCGTCGCGCTGACGCTCACGGCGCTGCTGGGGTGGACCACCGTGTCGAACACCCTGCGGTCGGTCACGGCGACCGACACGGGCTTCACCGTCACGGATGCGAGCGCCGTCACGATCTCCTTCCAGTTCACGGCCCCCGTCGGTGAACCCGTGGCATGCGCGATCGAGGCGCAGGACGAAGATCACGGAACGGTCGGATGGCGGGTCGTCGAGTACCCGGCATCCGAAGATCACAGCCGGGCCTTCTCGGAGGAGATTCCGACCCTCGCGCTGGCGACCACGGGTTTTGTCAACTCTTGCTGGGTGCCGTAAAATAGCCTCAGATGACGCGCCCCGGCTCGATGCCGGGGCGTTCGACATATACCCGGGCGGCACACTCGATGAACGCCGCTCGCCCTCGACGAAGGAGTAATCGTGTCCCACGACGCTCAGGTGACGTTCCTCACCCAGGACGCCTACGACCGTCTGGCTCAGGAGCTCGAGCACCTCTCGACCACCGGCCGTGAAGAGATCGCGAAGCGCATCGAAGCCGCCCGCGAAGAGGGCGACCTGAAAGAGAACGGTGGCTACCACGCCGCGAAGGACGAGCAGGGCAAGCAGGAAGCACGTATCCGCACGCTGCAGCAGCTCCTGAAGGACGCGAAGGTCGGCGAGGCACCCGAGAGCCACGGCGTGGTCGAGTCGGGCACCGTCGTGACCGCCGTCGTCGCCGGCGGCGAGGAGAAGTTCCTGCTCGGCAACCGCGAGATCGCGGCGAACTCCGAGCTCGACGTCTACAGCGAGGCCTCCCCGCTGGGTGCGGCGATCATCGGCCTCAAGGAGGGCGAGAAGGGTTCGTACACCGCCCCCAACGGCAAGGAGATCTCGGTCGAGATCCTCAAGGTCGAGACCTACTCCGGTCAGTAAGCCCCACGATCGCGAGCCGCTCCCCCGTTCGGGGTGAGCGGCTCGCGTCGTCTGCGTGATCGGGGGCGCGCGCAGGGGTGCGCGTGCCGGTTTGGGGCGGATTTTGCCATTTGGGGCGCGAAATCCCCCGCCCCAAACGGCAGAACGCGCCCCAAACCCCGGGTAGCCTCAGTCGGGGACGACCGTGGCGATGAAGCCGGCGTCTTCGAGCGTCTGGATCACCAGCGCGCGGTGCTCGGCTCCACGGGTCTCAACGCTCAGCTGCAGGATCACCTCGCTGATCTGCAGGCCCTGTCCGTGGCGCGTGTGGAGCACCTCGATGACGTTCGCGCCCACCTGCGCGAGAAGCTCCGAGACGCGCGCGAGCTGGCCGGGACGGTCGGGCAAGGGGATCCGCAGCGACATGTATCGACCGGATGCCGAGAGACCGTGCGCCACGACGCGCTGCAGCAGCAGGGGGTCGATGTTCCCTCCGGACAGGATCGTCACGGTCGGTCCGGTCGCCTGGATCTTGCCGGCGAGGATCGCGGCGACCCCGACGGCTCCTGCGGGCTCGACGACCTGCTTCGCCCGCTCGAGGAGCACGAGCAGAGCGCGCGCGATGTCGTCCTCGGTGACGGTGACGACCTCGTCGATGTACTGCCGGATGAGTTCGAACGGCAGATCGCCGGGACGCGCGACAGCGATGCCGTCGGCGATCGTCGGGGTCGTCTCGACCTGCATCGGGTACCCGGCGGCGAGCGACGACGGGTACGCGGCGGAGTTGTGCGCCTGCACGCCGATGATGCGCACCTCGCGACCCTCCGCCGCGGCGCGGGCCTTGACCGCCGCGGCGACGCCGGCCGCCAGCCCTCCCCCGCCGATACCCACGATGATCGTCTCGAGGTCGGGCATGTCTTCGACGAGCTCGAGCCCGAGCGTGCCCTGCCCGACGATGATGTCGCGGTGGTCGAACGGGTGGATCAGCACGGCCCCGGTGCGCTCGGCGAACTCGGCTGCAAGGCGCAGTGGCGTCTCGACGGTGGCGCCCTCGAGGATCACCTCGGCACCGTACCCGCGCGTGGCCAGCAGCTTCGGCACGGGGACGCCCAGCGGCATGAAGATCGTCGCGGGGATCCCGAGCTGCTGGGCCGCCAGCGCGACGCCCTGCGCGTGATTGCCGGCGGACGCGGCGACGACTCCGCGCGCGCGCTCCTCCGCCGTCAGACGCGACAGACGGTAGGTGGCGCCGCGGATCTTGAACGAGCCGGTCCGTTGCAGGTTCTCGAGCTTGAGGTTGACGGGAACGCCGAGCAGCTCGGTGAGGTGCAGCGACTCGTCGAGCGGAGTCCGCGTGATGATGCCGCGCAGAGCATGCGCGGCATCCTCGAACTCGGCCAGGGTGGGAGTGTCGTTCATGATCTCCTTCCGCGCTCGCGCGGGACGGTCTGCCAGATGAGATCGCGAGACGCCAGTGGCTGGCCCTCGTGCTCCCAGGCCTTGGAACTGAGGTAAACCGCGACCACGTTGACGAACGCCGCGAGGGGCACGGCGAACAGCGCACCGGCGATCCCGCCGATCATGGCTCCGCCGGCGACGACCAGGACGACGGCGAGCGGGTGCACCTTCACGGCCGAGCCCATGAGAATCGGCTGGAGGATGTGACTCTCGACCTGCTGCACACCCAGGACGACGATGAGCATGAACAGCGCGATGAGCGGGCCGTTGTAGACGAGCGCGATGAACACGGCGAGGGCGCCGGTGGCCACGGCTCCGACGAACGGGATGAACGCCCCGAGGAAGACCAGCACCCCGATCGGGATCGACAGCGGCACACCGAGAAGGAAGGCGCCGAGGCCGATACCGATCGCGTCGATCGTCGCGACGAGCAGCTGCGTGCGCGCGTAGCTCTTGACCGTGCGCCATCCGGCCCGGCCCGCGCCGTCGACGGCCGGGCGCGCGACGCGCGGGAACAGGCGCGTGGTCCAGCGCCAGATGCCGCCACCGTCGGCGAGCAGGCACAGCAGGATGAAGAGCGTCAGCAGCACCCCGGTGCCGACGTGGCCGAGAGTCGTACCGATGGCGAGGGCACCGGTCCACAGGAGTTCCGCCTGCTGTTGCAGGAAAGTTCCCGCCTGGGTCAGCCCGTCGTCGATCTGCTGGGCGCTCAGATGCAGGGGGCCGTCGATGAGGTATTGGCGGAACTGCTCGACCGCGAGCACCGTGCGGTTCTGGACCGAGGCGAACTCGCGCGAGATCTGCCAGACAGCGAGCCAGACGAGGCCCGAGATGATCGCGATGGTCCCGAGCACCGTGACGACGATGGCGAGCCACTTGGGCCAGCGGTGACGCTGCAGGAACGAGAACGCCGGCCAGACGAGCGCCGTGACGAGGATCGCGACCAGGAGAGGGATCACGAGCAGCTTCAGCTGGATGACGACCCAGATGACGACGCCGACGGCCGCGGCGATGACGAGCAGCCGCCACGCGTACGCCGTGGTCTGCCGGAGCGCCGGGGGTATCGGAGGCTGAAGATCGCTCGAAACCGTGCGCCGTCGGAGGGCGTCGAGGAACGACCCGCGAGGCTCGGGATCGGGTCCGGTCATCCTGTCAGCCTACCGCCGCGCTCCCTGCGCGATCGCCGTGATGTCGGAGGCTGTGGCTACGGTGAGACGCATGATCACGACGCTCCGCCGCGCCGACGCACGCCGCATCGCCCTGGCCGCCCAGGGCTTCGCCCGCCCTCGCCCCGAGACGGTCGGCACGCGTCAGATCACGGCGGCGCTGCACCGCATGCGGATCCTGCAGATCGACTCGGTCAACGTCTTCTCACGCTCGCACTACATGCCGCTCTTCGCGCGCCTCGGCGCGTACGACACGGCCCTGCTCGACAAGCTCGCCTTCTCGCGCCGCCCGAAGTGGACCGAGTCCTGGGCGCATGTGGCATCCCTCGTCTCCGTCGACGACTGGCCGTTGCTGCAGTTCCGCCACGACGCGCTCCGCGACAAGTACGGCAGCGATGCCTGGGCCGCGGCCAATCAGCCGCTGATGCAGTGGCTGCGCGACGAGCTCGCCGCGCGCGGCCCGCTGCGGCCGGCCGAGATCGAGCACGATGCTCGCCGTGGCTCACGAGGGTCGTGGTGGGGCTGGGACGACGTCAAGAACGGCCTCGAGCGCCTCTGGCTCTTCGGCGACGTCGCGATCGCGGGGCGACGGGGGTTCGAGCGGCGGTATGCGCTGGCATCCGATGTCCTTCCGCCCTCGGCGCTCGAGACCACCGTGGCGCGCCAGGTAGCCGTCACCGAGCTCGTGCGGCGGGCCGCGGTGGCGTACGGGGTGGCGACGGCGGCCGACCTCGCAGACTATTGGCGCATCCGAGATCGGCCGGCGGTGATGGCCGCCGTGCACGACCTCGTCGAGGCCGGTGAGCTGATCCCGGTACAGGTCGAGGGGTGGGAGGTGGGCGGACGGCCCGCGAAGGCATGGCTGCATCGGGATGCCGCGCACCCCCGCCGCGTGGATGCGGCGGCGATCCTGACGCCCTTCGATCCGGTCGTCTGGTTCCGCGACCGCGCGGAGCGGCTGTTCGACTTCGACTACCGCATCGAGATCTACACGCCGGCTCCCCAGCGCCGGTTCGGCTACTACTCGCTCCCGGTGATCATCGGCGACGACGTCGTGGGTCGCGTGGACCTCAAGGCCGACCGCGCGTCCAGCGCCCTCCGCGTGCAGTCGGCGTGGTGGGAGCACGGCGCGCCCCCGGATGCCACCGAGCGACTCGCGGCCGAGTTGCTCACGGCTGCGCGCTGGCAGGACCTCGACCGCGTAACCGTTTCCCGGTGGGGCGACGCCGCGGATGCCCTGGCGGGCGCGCTCAGCGCGGAGCGCCACGAGCATCCCGACGGGCGCTCGACCTGAAACGCGCCCCCTCCGATACGGAGGGGGCGCGTTCGGTCAGAACTGGACGCGAGGTGGTTCGGCGATGGCCGCGCCGTCGACGACCTCGAAGAACTCCCGCTCGCTGAAGCCGAGCTGCCGGGCGAACAGGTTGTTCGGGAAGACCTTGATCTTCGTGTTGAGCTCGCGGACGCCACCGTTGTAGAAGCGACGCGAGGCCTGGATCTTGTCTTCGGTGTCGACGATCGAGTGCTGCAGCTGCAGGAAGTTCTGGCTCGCCTGAAGCTGCGGGTATGCCTCGGCGACGGCGAACAATGATTTCAGGGCCTGTTGCATGTGTCCCTCGGCGACGCCGGCGGCCGCAGGGCTCTCGGCCGAGAGCGTCTCGGCACGAGCGCGCGTGACGTTCTCGAACACGGCCTTCTCGTGGGCCGCGTACCCCTTCACCGTCTCGATGAGATTCGGGAGCAGGTCGGCGCGGCGCTTGAGCTGGACCGTGATGTCACTCCACGCCTCGTCGACGCGCACGTTCAGCGCGACGAGCGAGTTGTAGGTGGCCCACAGGTAGATGCCGGCGATCACCACGATGCCGACGATCACCAAGACCGGTACGAGCCACTCCCACATAAGTCCCCACACTCCGTTCGGAAGATTGCCCTTCAGTGTAACTGTGGCCCGGGGCGGGGAACCGGGGGGTGGCGGGGACTCTCAGCGGATGTGGATCAGGGCCAGTACCCCCGGTGGGACTCGAACCCACACTGAAGCGATTTTAAGTCGCCTGCCTCTGCCATTGGGCTACGGGGGCCCGAGGCTCAACCGTATCGCGGGTAGCTCCGGGTACCGGTAAGAGGAACGCCCCAGGGCTCGGTCATGCGCGCGGCGGGCCGTCAGTCGGACATCGGTCGCGACACGCCGCCAGCGGGCGTGCCGGGGCGGCGCGTCGGCCATGAACTCCGCACGACGGCACCGGATGCCACCGCGCCGAGGTCGCGGCATCCGGAACCACTCGAGCCCCCACGGCACCGCTGTACCGTCCGGCGGAGTCCGCACCCGACACGCCGCCATACGACGGCGCCGAGCGGCGGGTCGACCATCAACTCCGCACGACGGCACCCGATGCCACCGCACCGGTGCCGCGGCATCCGGAACCACCCAGACCCCCACGGCACCGCCGTACCGTCCGGCGGAGTCCGCACCCGACACGCCGCCACACGACGACCCGGACAGCGAGTCGATCATCAACTCCGCACGACGGCACCCGATGCCACCGCGCCGGGGTCGCGGCATCCGGAACCACCCAGACCCCCACGGCACTGCTGTACCGTCCGGCGGAGTCCGCACCCGACACGCCGCCACACGACGACCCCGGACGGCGAGTCGACCATCAACTCCGCACGACGGCACCCGATGCCGTGGCGTCGGCGCCGTGGCATCCGGGAACGACGAGACCCCCGCACCCAGAGGGCGGTTTCTAGGGGTCGTCGCAACACCAACTGAACTAAACGAGTTCTAGCAGACGCTGGGCTGGGGTGTCCCAGCCCAGCGTTTTGCGTGGGCGGCCGTTGAGTTTCTGGGCGACGTGCTCGAGGTCTTCCGGACCGTAGACGGACAGGTCGGTGCCTTTCGGGAAGTACTGCCGGAGCAGGCCGTTGGTGTTCTCGTTCGATCCGCGCTGCCAGGGGCTGGCGGGGTCGCAGAAGTAGACGGGGACGTCGGTGGCGACCGTGAACGCCTTGTGCGCGGCCATCTCCGTCCCTTGGTCCCAGGTGAGCGACCCCCGCAGGTGCGCCGGGAGGCTGCCGATCAGGCCCACCAGGACGTCGCGGACGGTTTCGGCGGTGTGATCACGGGCGGGCAGATGCCCGAGCATGACGTAGCGGGTGGCGCGTTCGACGAGGGTGACGATCGCGGACTGATTACCAGCTCCCATGATCAGATCCCCCTCCCAATGCCCGGGGACGGCGCGATCTGCGACCTCCGGCGGTCGCTCACTGATCATCACCATCGGATCAACGAAACGGCTCGTGCGGTGCTCGGGGGTGCGGTGCGGTTTGCGGCGGGCGCGCCCGGTGCGCAGCGCATCGGCGACCTCGCGTTTCAAACCGCCGCGAGCCTGGACGTAAATCGCCTGGTAAATCGTCTCCGCGCTCACCTGCATACTCTCGTCGCCCGCGTGATCTCGCGACAGGACGCCGCTGATCTGTCCCGGAGACCATTGTTCCTTCAGCCGGTCCGAGACGTACTCCCGCAACCGTCCGGGCTGGGCCAGCTTCGCGGGCTTCGGCCGGACCCTCTTCGCCGCGGCATCGCGGTGAGCGGCGTGCGGCAGGTAACGCCCGTTCGCATCCCTGCGCGCGTCGAGTTCGCGCTTGATCGTCGACGCTGCCCGGTCCAACTCCCGGCCAATCGACCGCAACGTCCACCCGAGCCGCCGTAAATCGGCGATCTTCTCTCGCTCCTGCAGAGACAGCAGCCGAGAACCGATCTGCGCCGGAACCCGGGGCGGTGGGGTCGTCATGGACTCCATCGTGGTGCGCCCAGTCGAGTAGTCAACGCGTCGCCCGTCCGGGTAGAACCGCGAGTTCCGCGAATGCCGGACCCCGTGATCCCAATCCCGTGCGGTGCGCTCGTGGATGCCGACCTGCGCTGCGGCGTCCCGCCGCGACACACCTTCCCCGCGCAGCCGGGCATACTCGCCCCGACGCGGATGCGGCCGCGCCGGGAACTTCCCCTCGGAACGGAACCCCGCCTTCCTGGCCCAGGTGAAACCCGTATTCCGATTTATCCCGAGCGCTCGCGCAGCCAACGTCACACTGCCGAGTTCCTTCAACAGCGTCAGGAACTCATCCCGACGACGATCCTTCTCCTCCGAAAACGACACGGTGGTCGCAACCTCCCAAAATCTGGGGTGTTGCGACCACCGTTAGAACCCGCGGAGAGGGCACGGGGGTCTCGGAACGCGGAAGCTTACTTCGCCGCGACGGGCTCGGGCTTCTTCTCGGCCGTGGGCGCCTCGGCGGCGGGAGCCGCGGGACGCGGGCGAGCCGCGAACTCCTCAAAGGTCGCGCGCGGGTTCTGCACGGCCTCGAGGTTGACGGTCTCGCGACCGTGGACGAAGTTCTGCACCCAGTCGCCGATCACGCGGAACTTGCGCTCCCACGTCGGCATGGCCAGGCCGTGGTAACCACGGTGGGCGAGCCAGGCGATGAAGCCGGTCAGCGCGATCTTGCCCGACTGGAAGGCGCCGTTGTAGAGACCGAGACCGGCGACGGCACCGAGGTTCTTGTGGAAGTACTGCTTGGGCTCCTCGCCGCGCAGCACCGCCACGATGTTCTTCGCCATGAGCTTGCCCTGGCGGACGGCGTGCTGAGCGTTCGGCACGCAGAAACCGCCGACGCCGCCACCCGAGAGGTCGGGAACGGCCGAAACGTCACCAGCGGCCCAGGCCCCCTCGACGAACTCTTCGTCAGTGCCGACGCGCAGGTCGGGGCGGGTGCGGATGCGACCGCGCTCCTCGACGGGGAGGTCGCTGCCACGAACGACGGTGGGGTTCGCCATGACACCGGCCGTCCAGATGATGAGGTCGCTCGGCAGCTGCTCGCCCGTGGAGAGCTCGATGACGCCGTCGACGGCGCCCTTGACCTGCGTGTCGAGGTGCACGAAGGCACCCTTCTTCGCGAGGTCGGCGAGCACCCACTCGCTCGTCTTCTGCGACACCTCGGGCATGATGCGGCCCATGGCCTCGATGAGGTGGAAGTGCGTGTCGTCGAACGACAGCTGGGGGTAGGACTTCAGCAGCGACGACGCGTAGGCACGCAGCTCGGCGAAGACCTCGATGCCGGCGAAGCCGCCGCCGACGACGACGACGGTCAGCAGGCGGTCACGCTCGGGGCCGGCGGGGAGCACCGACGCCTTGTCGAAGTTCGAGGTCAGGCGGTCGCGGATCGCGACGGCTTCTTCGATCGTCTTGAGGCCGATCGCGTTCTCGGCGATACCCGGGATCGGGAACGTGCGCGAGACGGCACCGGCGGTCACGACGATCTGGTCGTACTCGTGCTGCCAGGTCTCGTCGCCCGCGATGGGGGTGATCGTCGCGGTCTTGGTCGCGTGGTTGATGCCCGTGACCTTGCCCGCGATGACCGTGGTGCGCTTGAGGTGGCGACGGAGGCCGACGACGACGTGGCGCGGCTCGATCTCACCGGCCGCGACCTCGGGGAGGAACGGCTGGTAGGTCATGTAGGGCAGCGGGTCGACGATGGTGACCTCGGCCTCGCCGCGGCTGAGCAGCTTCTCGAGCTTCCACGCGGTGTAGAAACCCGCGTAGCCTCCGCCGACAATGAGGATCCTGGGCACGGTGCTGGTCACGATGGGAGAGACTCCTGGTTTGTGGTGCGGCTCGGCTCGCGATGAATGCGCGCCTTTCGAATTCGCCGGGCAGCAGCACTGACGCCGAGCGCAACCATTATAGCGGCGAGCGTGGCACCCGCGAGCGGCAGCGACCCGTACAGCACGGTATCGCGCGACGGGAGCAGAGGCGAACTCGCCGAGGGCGGCCCCTCGATCGGCGGGAGCGGCGGGATCGAGACGGGCGCCGACGTGGGCGTCGGACTCGGCTCGCTGTCGGCGCGGCGGTAGACGCGGATCCAGTCCTCGAGACTGCCGAGCGGGTTCTCCGACACCGAGTCGACGTCCGCCGTGACGGCACGGGATGCGTCGACGAGACCGTAGCCGTAAAGGAGGTCGAGTCCGGGTGAGGTGCCCGGAGCCGGCTTCGCGGTGGAGATGAGACGGTTCAGGACGTTGTTGGCATCCATTCCCGGATGCGCGGCACGCACGAGAGCGGCGATGCCCGCCACGATCGGCGCTGCGCCGCTCGTGCCGTTCCATTGCGCGAGCGTTCCGTCGGCCGACACGCCCAGGAGGCGCTCGCTCGGAGCCGAGATGCCGATCGTGATGCCCTGGGTGGACGCGTCGCTGCTCGCGCGTCCGGACGGGTCGACGCCACCCACGGCGAGCACCCCGGGGATGGTCGCGGGGGCGCCCACGCGGTCGGTGCCGCTTCCCCGGTTGCCGGCGGCGACGACGACGACCACGTCATGGTCGAACGCGTACATGAAGGCGTCGTCCCAGCTGGGATCCCAGTCGAGCGTGTTCGTCGTGAGCGACAGGTTGATGACGGTCGCTCCATTGTCGACGGCCCACCGCATGGCCTTCGCGATCTGTTCGGTGAAGGGAACGGATGCCGAGGCCCCGAACCCGATCGAGATCGACAGCAGCTCCGCCTCGGGGGCGACACCGATCATCCCGCGGCCGTTCCCGGTTCCCCGAGAAGCCGCGAGAGAGGCGACCCAGCTGCCGTGGTTCGAGTCCACCGCGCCGACCGGAGTGCGGCCATCGGACGAGCCGGCCCCCGACACGTCGGTTCCGCCGGCGACGGCACCGTTGAACTCGGTCGGCCCGCGTCCGATTCCCGTGTCGATGATGGCGATCGTCTGCCCCGCACCGCGGGTGGTCTTCCACGCATCCCGGATGCCGTACTGATCGAGCCAGTACTCCGAGGCGCGGACGCTGTCGGTGGGGTCTTCGGGCACGGGAGCGGTCGTCGCCCCGCTGAGCATCACCGCGAGGACGAGGGATGCCGCCGCGGCGACGACGCGTCTCATCCTCCGGCTCCGGGTGTCTCGCAGACGCACCGCTCGGGAGACCAGGTGCCGCGGGCGAGAGCGCGGTCGCCGATCGGGTTGACGCCGGGACCGGCGGCGAGGGAATGGCCGGCCAGAGCGTGCAGACACTTGACGCGCGTCGGCATCCCGCCGGCGGAGATCCCCGCGATCTCGTCGGGCTCGCCGTACGCCGCTCGGTCGCGCAGATACGCCTCGTGCGCGGCGAGGTACGCGGTGCGCAGGTCGTCGTCCTCGGCGAGCTCGTCCTGGAACTCCTTCATGACGTGCCCGGCCTCGAGTACCGACATCGCGGCCGTCGCAGCGGGATGCGTCAGGTAGTAGAACGTGGGGAACGGGCTGCCGTCGTCGAGCCGGGGAGATGTCGCGACCACCGTGGGGTTGCCGCAGACACAGCGCGCCGCAATGCCGACGACGCCACGCGGCACACGGCCGAGCTGCGTCTGCAGAACGGCGAGGTCGGCGTCGGAGGCGGGGGGAAGCTGCGGAGAAGTCATCGCTTCCAGGGTACCCGGCGGTGTTGCCGGCCTGCGGGAGAGCGATGCGGGCGGTGGTTCGGCGCGGTCGAGGCGGCGCGGGCAGCGGTGCGGCCCGCCCGCGCACTCCATAAACGCCATTCGCTCACACAAACACGCTGCGCTCGCGTTTATGTGAGCAAAGAGCGTTTATGCGTGACGATGCCACCCGCACGGGCGAACACTCGACAGGGCGGAGCGCCGCGTCCGAACGTCACGCCGCGGCCGGGGAAGGCCCCGCTCAGGGCGCGGGCGTCGAGGCGGGGGCTGGCGTCGGGTCGGGAACACCGACGGTCGGGACGACCACCTGAGCGGCACCAGCGGACGTGAGCGACCGCATGAACTGCGACATCCAGTCGGTACGGGTCTGACCGACGTCGCCGCTCACGTCGGGCTGTTCCTGCAGAGCGGTCGAGGCGGGTAGGTCGTCGTCGATGAGGAACACGACCTCGCCGGGCATCGTGTAGTACAACCGCTCGCGCGCTTGGGTCGTGATGTACGCCGGGTCCGACCACCGTTCGCGTTGCGCCTGCAGGTCGGCGACCTCGGACTGGCTCACAGCCACCGCGCTCTTCAGCGCCTGGATCTGCTGACGCTGATCCATGTACGTCCCGACCGTGGGGACGAGCACGAACGTTCCGAGAACCACGAGGCCGAGCATGATGACGACGAACCCCGACACGCGGATGCCGCCGAGCCAGCCCCGCACGTCGACCCGGCGCTGCGCGGCGACCGGACGCTTCGGCGAGGCGGCCCGTGGTTTTGCGACGGGGGCTTTGGTCCGAGCGGTCTTCGCCGCGGCGGTCTTCGCGGCGGGCGTCTTCGCGCCCGTGGGCTTCGCACCGTTGCCCGAAGCCGCCTTGCCCTTCGCGCCCGAAGGACCTTCGGATGCCGAGCCCCGGGGAGGCGGTGTCGGTCGGTCCACGGCATCCCCTCTCGTCTTCGCCCGCGTGTTCCTTGAACGGGCCGAGCCGAGTCTACGTCGCCCGTTCGCGGCGCCCCGGGGACGCGCCGCGGACGGTCGAGGGTCTCAGCGAACACGCGAGAATCCCGGAAACGACGAAGGAGGGGGAGCCTCGCGGCTCCCCCTCCTCGCGATGTCAGACGCTCAGCCCTTGAAGCGGGGGAACGCCGAGCGGCCGGCGAAGACGGCGGCGTCGCCGAGGTCTTCCTCGATGCGGAGCAGCTGGTTGTACTTCGCGACGCGCTCGCTGCGCGCCGGGGCACCGGTCTTGATCTGGCCGGCGTTCACGGCGACGGCGAGGTCGGCGATCGTGGTGTCCTCGGTCTCACCCGAGCGGTGCGACAGCATCGAGGTGTAGCCGGAACGGGTCGCCAGGGCGATGGCATCCAGGGTCTCGGACAGCGTGCCGATCTGGTTGACCTTCACCAGGAGCGAGTTCGCGACGCCCAGGTCGATGCCCTGCTTCAGTCGCTTGGGGTTGGTGACGAAGAGGTCGTCGCCGACGAGCTGGACCTTGGAGCCGATGGCATCCGTCAGCTTCTTCCAGCCGTCCCAGTCGTCTTCGGCGAGCGCGTCTTCGATCGTGACGATCGGGAAGTTCGCGACGAGGTCGGCGAAGTAGTCGACCAGGGTGTCGACGCTCCACTCCTTGCCCTCGACGGTGTAGACGCCGTCCTTGTAGAACTCGGTGGCAGCGACGTCGAGGCCGACCGCGATGTCCTTGCCGGGGGTGAAGCCGGCCTTCTCGATCGCGCGGATGAGGAAGTCGAGACCCTCGCGGTTGCTGGGCAGGTCGGGGGCGAAGCCACCCTCGTCGCCGAGGCCGGTGTTGTAGCCGGCGGACTTCAGCTCGCCCTTGAGGACGTGGTAGACCTCAGTGCCCCAGCGGAGGGACTCGCCGTAGGTGTCGGCACCGATGGGCGCGAGGAAGAACTCCTGGAAGTCGATGCCGTTGTCGGCGTGCTCGCCGCCGTTGATGACGTTGAACAGCGGCACGGGCAGCAGGTGCGCGTTCGGGCCGCCGAGGTAGCGGAACAGGGGGAGGTCGGCGCTGTCGGCGGCGGCCTTGGCGACGGCGAGCGACACGCCGAGGATGGCGTTGGCGCCGGTGCGCGACTTGTTCTCGGTGCCGTCGGTCTCGATGAGGATCTCGTCGATGATGCGCTGCTCGCTGGCCTCGACACCCTCGATGGCCGGGCCGAGCTCGTCGACGACCGCGGCGACCGCCTTGAGCACGCCCTTGCCGCCGTAACGGCTCTTGTCACCGTCGCGCAGCTCGTAGGCCTCGAAGGCACCGGTGGACGCGCCGGACGGAACGGCCGCACGCTGGACGATGCCGTCGTCGAGGAGCACCTCCACCTCGACGGTCGGGTTACCGCGCGAATCCAGGATCTCGCGCGCGTTGACAGCCTCGATAAGTGCCACGAAGGACTCCTCGTTGGTTCTTGGGTGGAAGAGGGCGGAGCGTCGTCGGTCCGCAGTCGAGTCTAGTGATGTCGTTCGGCGGGCGTGCGGTCGGGTCGTGCACGAGGTGGCTGAGCCTGTCGAAGCCACCGGTGAGCGCGTGCGCCCGGTCCCTTCGACAGGCTCAGGGACCTCTCCGCGCTCAGGGACCTCTCCGCGCGCAGGGACCTCACCGCGCTCAGGGACCTCACCGCGCGAAGGGACCTCCTCAGGCTCCGGCCGCTGCCACCGGGTCCACCACGATCGCCACCGCCACCCCGTCCCAGCCCTTGCGGTCGAGGGTCTGTAGCGCCGTGGCGTCGAATCGGGGATCCTGCCCCAGCATCACCAGGCCGGCGCGGGCGCCACGCACCTTGGGATCGGTGGTGGCGGCATCGGCCACCTCTCCCCCGCGCACGACGTTGTCGAGCACGACGACGGTGCCGGGGCGCCCGAGCCGCGCCGCCCAGTCGAGGTAGACGGTGTTCGACTCCTTGTCGGCGTCGATGAAGACGAGGTCGAAGGGCTCCTCGCCCTCCAGGGTGGGGAGGACGTCGGCCCCGCGACCGACGCGCACCTCGACCCGGTCGGAGACCCCGGCGCGATGGAGGTTCGCGCGCGCGATCTCCGCGTTGGCGGGCTCGGCCTCGATCGTGACGACGCGTCCTCCCGCCCCGACCGCCCGGGCGAACCAGATGCTCGAGTAGCCGCCGAGCGTGCCGACCTCCAGCACCCGCCGCGCGCCCGCAATGCGGGTCAGCAGGTGAAGGAACTTGGCGTTGACGGGGGCGACCTCGATCGACGGAAGGCCACCGTCGTGCTGCGTCTGGAGCACGGCATCCAGAACGGGGTCGTCACCGACCAGGGTGTCGGTCAGGAACGCGTCGACGTCTTCGTGGGTGGGCACTCCCCCAGCCTGTCGGCGAGGAGAGCGCGGGTCAACGCTCGCCGCGCAGGTGAGCGCGGGTCATCTCGTCGTACTCCTCGTCGGAGAGGTCGTCGAAGCTCTTCGCCTCGACGCGGTCGCTGCGCATCCACCGGATCATGAGGATCACGAGGATCGGGACGTCGGCGAACTCGGCGATGAACCAGATCCAGTCGCCGGCCAGGTGCTGATCGTGCAGCGTCGACGGCCACCACGACACCGCGCGCGTGGCATCCGGGATCAGATCCAGCACATTGTCGTTGAGCCGCATGAGCAAGCCCGGAACCGAGTCGATCAGCAGCTCGACGAACGCGAGCAGGAACTCGATCGCGATGAAGGTTCCCGTGTGCACAGCACCCAGGGCCATCATCGGCAGCACCATGGCGAGCCCGACGAGGGGCACGACGATGCCGAGGGAGGCCTCGACCACGGGATTGACGCGCAGGATGCCGGCCACCGGCGTGAGGAAGAGGCAGAACACCGCCGCGATGACGACGGTGGCGACCATCGCGTTGCCGAAGATGCGGGTGACCCGGGAGGCGAGAACACGCTCGCGGAGGGCGGAAGGGACGAGGTCGAGAGGACGACCGGCGGCGATCCCCGCGGGCACGGCGAAGATCAGCAGCGCGATGCGCGTGGAGAACGCCCAGCGCAGGTCCGCGGAGTACACGCCGAGGAAGCCGAGCTCGATGACGGCGTAAGGAAGCAACCCGAGCGCGAAGAAGCCGATCGTACGGCGGACCGGCCACGGCTCGCCCCGGCGACGCACGCGGCGGACGCCGAGGAGATAGGCGACGGATGCCACGAAGAGCACGCCGAGCGTGATCGGATCGGCGCGCCAGGTGCTGAGGAAGACATCGATGGGAGGCGTGGGGAAAAAGTAGGGCCGCGACCTATGGATCGGCCGAGGAGCGGCCCGGCCCGGGGTCGTGCGAAACTCCTGAGTTTCGCGAGCTCATGCGACGCCTCGCCGCGTGAACCCGGGGGTCGGGACGGCGCGAGAGCGGGACGATCAGGAGTTTCGCCCGGGGTGCGCCGGTTCGGCCAGCGCGGCGAGCACCGCGGGGAGCAACGCGTCGGCCGTGCGGCGGTAGCCGAGTGCGCTGGGGTGGAAGCGGTCGATGCTGAACATCTCGTCGGGGCGCTCGGCGAACATCGGCCCCACGGCCTGAGCGAGCGCGACGACGCGCCCTCCGGCGCCGTGGACCGCCGCAGCCTGCGCCGACGCCAACTGCCTCGACGAGCGCGCGGCCAGCGCACGCAGGGGTTGCGGAATCGCGCGCAGCGTCCCCAGGTCAGGGCACGTACCGACCACCACGGGCACGCCGCGCTCCCGCAGCTCACGGACGACGTCGGCCAGCTGATCCGCCGAGCGTGCCGCGGGGATGCGGTGGGTGACGTCGTTACCGCCGACGACGATGACCGCCGCGTCCGGCACGTACTCCGCGGGAAGCGACGCGACCTGGGCGGGCGAGAGCGGACGTCTCCGACCCCACCACCGCCGCCGTGCGCAGCCGCACCGGCCGACCCGCGTGCCGCGCGATCCCCTTCGCGAGGCGTGCACCGAGCGTGTCGCGCCGGTGGGCGGCGCCGAGACCCGCAGCGATCGAGTCGCCGAGCAGCAACAGCTCGACCGGCTCGCCGGGATGCTTCTTCCGGCGCCACACGCGGTCGGCGTCGAGCGCCTGCTCACCGAGCGGTTTGCCGATGCGGCGGCGGGCAACCGCCGCCTGGCGGATGAGGAGGGTCCGCAGACCGACCGCCCCCGCCCCGGCGAGCGCCACGACGGAGGCCGCGGCCAGGGTCACCGGTCGACGCGTGCGCATCCTCCGATGACACCGGCCCGCGGTGAACGCCGGGTGGCCGCGCCGTGACGGGAGGGCGACGGCGGGCTCCCGGCATCCGGACGGCTCACACTGCCGCGCGGCGGCTCCGCGCACGCAGGGCCACCGCCAGCGCGAGGACAGCGACGGCGAGCGCGATGTCGAGGCCGAGACCCGCGAGCAGCTCAGCCCGGCCGGCGACCCCGGTCAGGGCGATGACACCTCCGATCACGATGACGCCGAACGACAGAGCCACTTGCTGGGCGGTGCTGAACATTCCGCCCGACAGCCCGGCCGCCTCGACGGGGACCTCGCGCACAACGAGCTGCGTGAGGGGAGAGAAGATCAGCGCTTGACCGGCGCCGAGTACGAGGAGCGAAGGCTGCAGCCACAACCCGATCTCGCTCCCCCACGCGAGCGTGAGAGTCACGGCCATCGCGACCAGGGCGACGATCTGCAGAGAGACGCCGAGGATCAGCGTGGAGTCGCCGAGCCGGCTCTGGATACGCGCCACGGCGAGCGAGACGCCCGCGAAGACGACAGCGAACGGCAGCAGAGCCAGGCCGGCCTGCAGCGAGGTCAGTCCGCCCGCCTCGACCGCGCGCGGGAAGACGTAGAGCAGGGCCGAGTATCCGGCGAAGAAGAGGCCGGCCGCCATCAGGCCGAGCTGCAGGGGCCGAAGGCGCAGGACGCTCGGCGGCAGGAGGGGCACCCGCCCGGAGCGTTCGATCGCGTTCTGGTGCTTCCACATCGCCACGAGCGACACCGCCGCGATGACGAGGGCGACACCGACCGGCCACGACCAGTTCCACGCCGGGCCGAAGGTCAGGGCCAGGGAAGCGGCCAGGATGCCGAGCCCCAGCGCCGCGGTGCCGACCAGGTCGATCGCAACGATCTCGTGGGCGCGCGACCGGGGCGCGAGCGGAGCGAACGTGATCGCCGCGACGGCGATCAGCGCGACGACGACGAACACCGCGCGCCATCCCTCGACCGGACCGAACGACAGCGCGGCGAGCGCCCCTCCGGCGACCTGGCCGACGGCGGCACCGATCCCGCCGCTCGCCCCGAACGCGGCGATCGCGCGGGTGCGTGCGGCTCCCTGCGAGGTGGCCTGGATCGTGGCGAGGACCTGCGGTGTGCAGAGGGCCGCGCCCACGCCCTGCACGATCCGGGCGGCGATCAACGTCTCGATCGAGGGGGCGAGCGCGCACGCGATCGCCGAGACGAGGAAGAGTCCCATGCCGACGACATACAGGCGATGCCGCCCAAAGCGGTCGCCGAGCCGCCCGCCGAGGATGAGGAGGACCGCGAAGGGGATGCCGTAACCCGCGATGACGAGCTCGAGAGCCACATCTCCCGCCCCGAAGCGCTCGCGCAGCGTCGGCAGGATCACGGTGACCGCGTTGAAGGCGAACGTCCCCACGCCCGGCCCGAGAAGGAACCCGAGGTAGCGCCAGGTGGGGACATCGGCGAAGGCTCCCGGACGGATCGGCACGGGAGCCGTGCCGGTGGCGGGGTGTGCGGAGGTGGTCATGGTGCCAGCATGGAGACCGCGGCATCCTGGTACCAGGAGTGCACTCATCCTGGTACTGGCACCACTCCCCTGCGGCGGTCGAGTGTCGGAGGACCGCCCTATGATCGCCGGAGAAGGAGCGATGCCGTGACCCGATCCGATGATGTCCGCGCCGAGTTCGCGGGGTTCCTGCGCAGTAGGCGAGCGCGTCTTCGCCCCGCAGACGTGGGGCTGCCCGAGGGCACGCGACGCCGTGTCGCCGGTCTCCGCCGTGAAGAAGTCGCGCAGCTCGCCGGTGTCAGGCTCACCTGGTACACCTGGCTCGAGCAGGGCCGACCGATCGCCGCGTCCGCGCAGGTCGTCGCGGCCATCGCGCGGGCGCTCCGCCTGAGCGACGACGAGCGCGACCACCTGTTCGCCCTCGCCGACCTCCCCGTTCCCGATCGAGGAACGCGCCTCTGCGTGGGAGCGACGCATCTCGACCTGCTCGAGAAGCTGCTTCCCTACCCCGCGGCGGTCCAGACCGCTCGCTTCGATATCCGCGCGTACAACCGCTCGTACCGCTACCTGTTCGACGACCTCGACGAGATGCCCGCCGAGCGACGCAATTGCGCCGTGCTGCTGTTCACCGACTCCGTGTGGCAACACGCGCACGTCGACCTCGACCACGCCCAACGGCGGATCGCCGCGCGCCTGCGCGCAGCGTACGGGCGACACCACGAGGAGCCGTCCTGGCAGCGCTTCGTCGCCGAGCTCGAAGAGGAGTCGCCGCGGTTCGCCGAGCTCTGGCGCCTGGGCGACGTGGGCGGCGAGCGCAATGCCGTCAAGCACCTCGTGCACGCGCGGGTCGGCGAACTGAACCTCGAGATGTCGAGCCTGTGGATCGACGACGGCCTCGGCTCTCGCGTGGTCTGGTTCTCGCCCCGGGATGCCGACACCGCGGCGCGTCTGGATCGCCTCGCGGCCGAGAACCCGACGGAGGCGTTGATCAGCGCGGTCGCTTAGCCGCGTCCCTCGCCGACGCGGAGCTGCGCGAAAGGTGGCTGAGCTCGTCGCCAGCCCCCGTACCGACGCGGAGCCGCGCGAGAGGCGGCTGAGCTCGTCGAAGCCACCGGGCCGCCGAGCCGGTCCCTTCGACAGGCTCAGGGACCTCACGAGCGAGGTGCGCGCAGCGGCCCCGCGCGCTCTCAGTTCAGTGGGCGAAGCTCCAGAGACTCGGCCGTGGTGTCCACCCCGACGCTCGCGAACGACACGTAGCCGTCGGCGGCGGATCGCTCGAGCAGCGCCTTCATGTTCTTCGCCCGTTGTTCGACGCGCACGCGCACGCCCTGGGCGATCAGCGCCGTCTTGAGCGCGAGCAGGGTGGAGAGCGGCACGTCTCGGTCGTGCACGAGGACGACGGATCGCTCGCCGGTGTCCGCGGCATCCTGCAGCAGATCGACGATGCGCTCGAAGCCGATCGAGAACCCGACCGCCGGGACGTCCTGTCCGAGGAAGCGCCCGATCATGCCGTCGTAGCGACCGCCGCCGCCGAGCGAGTAGTCGACGGAGGGGTGGGCGAGTTCGAAGATCGTGCCGGTGTAGTAGCCCATGCCGCGAACGAGGAAGGGGTCGAACACGAGAGGGGCGTCGGCGCCCCGGGCGGCAGCCACCGTCTCGCCGAGCGCGACGAGGTGCGCGATGACCTCGTCCGGGATGCCGTCCGGCAGGGCCGCGCGGATACCGGCCTCGTCGAACGACGGGGTGCTCGCAGGGCGGTCGAGGTAGGCGGCGAGAGCATCGACGGCGTCCGCGGTCGCACCGCGATCGCGCAGCTCGGCGACGACACCGGACGGCCCGATCTTGTCGAGCTTGTCGATCGTGATGAGCACGCCCGGACGCTCGTCGACGACGAAGCCGAACACGTCGAGCATCGCGTCGAGCACACGCCGGTCGTTCACGCGGATAGACCCGCCCTCGAGACCCAAGTGGTCGAGCACGTCGAGGCTCGCGGTCATCAGCTCGGCTTCGGCGCGGGCCGAGGCATCGCCGATGATGTCGATGTCGCACTGCATGAACTGGCGGTAGCGTCCCTTCTGCGGCCGCTCAGCCCGCCAGACGGGCGCCATCTGGATCGCGCGGAACACCGCCGGAAGCTGAGCGCGGTTCGTCGCGTAGAACCGCGCGAGCGGGACGGTGAGGTCGTAGCGCAGGCCAAGGTCGGCCAATGCAGCCTGGTCGCCGGCCGCGGCGCGGATCGCCTCGGCATCCATCCCCCGCTTGAGGATGCTGAAGGACAGCTTCTCGTTGTCGCCGCCGAGGCCCGCGTGCAGGCGGTCGTAGTCCTCCATGACGGGGGTCTCGATCTCGTCGAAGCCGTGGGCGCGGTAGCGCTCGCGGATGATGGCGAGCACGCGCTCGCGACGGGCCTTGTCAGCGGGGAGGAAGTCGCGCATGCCGCGCGGCGGGTTTACGGATGCCACTGGTCCATTGTTCCAGGGTCGGGCGGGTGCCCGTGGCGTACGAGCCGGGGAGAGTCAGGACTGCTCGGCGGCGCGCACCTCGGCACGCAGGCTCCGGAGGCGCTCGCGCAGAGCGCGCTCGGCATCCCACCCGCGCTCGCGAGCGAGTTGCACCAACGTCAGCAGGGCGTCGCCGAGCTCGGCTTCGGAGGCGGGATCGGCGAGGCGATGATGCGGTGCGGAGACTCCCACCTGCGCCGCCTTGCCGATCACCTTCTGTGCCAGCGCGAGTGACGGCATGTGATCGCTGACCCCGTCCAGCACGCTGGTGCGGTCGTGCTTCTCCGCGGCCTTCGCCGCGTTCCAGTGCACGAGCACCTCTTCGGGAGTGGATGCCACGGCATCCGCGAACACATGGGGATGCCGCCGCACCATCTTCTCGGTCAGCCCGCGCGCGACGTCGTCGATGTCGAAGGGGTCGTCGGGATCGCCCGCCGCGATCTCGGAGTGGAACAGCACCTGCCAGAGCAGGTCGCCCAGCTCTTCGCGCAGGTCCGCGCGCGTGCCGGACTCGACGGCGTCGATCACCTCGGCGCTCTCCTCCACGAGGTACGGCACGAGGTCGCGGTGATCGATGGTCCGCGTCCACGCGCAGCGCTCGCGCACAGTTCGCATGGTGTCGGCGGCCTGTCGCAGTGCGTCGTCGGTCACGGCGCCTCCCTCCCCGGCGCGAAGACGCCGCTGTCCCGAGTATGCCCCGCTCGAACGCGCGGCGGACCGAGAACGGACCGAACTCCGGAAGATCTCGGATGCCACGCGGCAGCGACCGCAGAATCCCGCGGCATCCGTGCGACGAGCGGCGAAAAGTCCGGAGTTCGGCACGGCGGCGATGGACCGGACGTGTACCACTGTGTCCGCGCGTCATCTGCTCGACACGGGACGCCGATAATCTGGGGCGTGTGCGAGAACTGACCCCGACCGAGGCCATCGACCTCGTGGGCCGCTTCGAGGCCGGCCAGGAGCTGCCCGAACAGATGCGTGCCGATGTGCGCCTGCTCGGATCGCTCCTGGGCCGCGTGCTTCAGGAGAGCGGCTCCCCCGGACTGTACGACGACGTCGAGCGGCTGCGCACGGCGACGATCCAGGCCTACACCGACGAGACGCCCGAGGCGTTCGAGCGGGCCGCGGCGATCGCCGACGGCTTCTCGATCGAGCGGGCCGACGAGGTGGCCCGCGCCTTCACGGCGTACTTCCACCTCGTCAATCTCGTCGAGGAGCACCAGCGCGTGCGCATCCTGCGTGAGCGTGGTGACCGCCCGTCGCGTTCGGGTACGCCCGACACGATCGCCTCGGCGTTCGAACGCCTGTCGGAAGAGGTGGGCGCCGACACCGCCCTCGCCCGCCTGCAGGCCCTGCGCTTCCACCCCGTCTTCACGGCGCACCCCACCGAGGCTCGCCGCCGCGCGATCTCGACCAGCATCCGTCGTCTGTCGGAACTGCTGTCGGAGCACGACGCCGCGACCGAGGGCGGCACCGAGAGCCGCCGCGCCGAGCGGCGCATGCTCGAGGAGATCGATACGCTCTGGCGCACCGCTCCCCTGCGCCGCGAGAAGCCATCGCCGGTCGACGAGGTCCGTTCGGTCATGTCGGTGTTCGACGAGACCCTCTACACCGCGGTCCCGCGCGTGTACCGCCGCATCGACGACATCCTCCAAGGCGAGAACGCCGGTTCGCGCGCTCCGATCGTGAAGCCGTTCGTGCGCGTCGGCTCGTGGGTCGGCGGCGACCGTGACGGCAACCCCTTCGTCACGGCATCCGTCACCCGCAAGGCCGCCGCGATCGCGAGCGAGCACGTGCTCCTCGGCCTCGAGCGCACGACGCAGCGCGTGGGGCGTGGTCTCACCCTGGATGCCGAGACCACGCCGCCCAGCGACGCCCTCGTCGCCCTGTGGCACCGTCTGCGCGCCGCCGACGAGGACGCGGCCAAGGAGATCGCCGAGCGGTCGCCGGACGAGCCGCACCGGCGCATCATGCTGCTCCTCGCGCGCAAGATCGCCGCGACCCGCACGCGCAACGCCGACCTCGCGTACCGCGACCCCGAGCACCTTCTCGCCGACCTGCGCGTCGTGCAGGACTCGCTCGTCGCCGCGGGCGCCGCACGGCAGGCAAACGGCGCGCTCCAGCGTCTGGTCTGGCAGGTCGAGACGTACGGCTTCCATCTGACCGAGCTCGAGGTTCGCCAGCACTCCGCCGTCCACCGGAAGGTGCTCGACGAACTGCGAGCGGGTGGGGAGCGCAGCGAGCAGACCGACGAGGTGCTCGAGGTCTTCCGCTCGATCGCCTACGTGCAGGAGCGCTTCGGCCCCCGCGCCGCCGGCCGCTACATCGTGTCGTTCACGCAGTCAGCCGAAGACCTCGCGAACGTCCACGAGCTCGCCTCCTACGCGATGGGCCCGGGCGAGGCCCTCCCCGTGCTCGACGTCATCCCGCTTTTCGAGACGTTCGCCGACCTGCAGGCGGCCCCGGGCATCCTGGCCGAGATCGTCACGCACCCCTCCTTCGTCAGCCGACTGGATGCCACCGGCCGACGCCTCGAGGTCATGCTCGGCTACTCCGATTCGTCGAAGGACGTCGGGCCGGTCGCCGCGAACCTCGCCCTCTACGAAGCCCAGGCCAAGATCTCGACGTGGGCCGAGGCCGAGGGCATCGAGCTCACGCTCTTCCACGGCCGCGGCGGTGCCCTCGGGCGCGGCGGTGGACCCGCCAACTCGGCGATCCTCGCGCAGCCGCCGCACTCGGTCGACGGACGCTTCAAGCTCACCGAGCAGGGCGAGGTCATCTTCGCCCGCTACGGCGATCCCGACATCGCCATGCGCCACATCGACCAGGTCGCGGCGGCCGTGCTCACGGCATCCTCTCCCTCGATCGAGCGCCGTAACCGCGGGGCCGCCGAGGCATTCGCCGACGTCGCCCAGACCATGGACGTCGCTTCGCGCGAGCGCTTCTTCGCCCTCGTGAAGGCTCCGGGCTTCGCGCCGTGGTTCGCCACGGTCACCCCGATGGAGGAGCTGGGTCATCTCGCGCTCGGCTCCCGTCCCGCGCGTCGCGGCCTGTCGGTCGAATCGCTCGAAGACCTGCGCGCCATCCCGTGGGTGTTCTCGTGGACGCAGGCCCGCATCAACCTCGCCGGATGGTTCGGCCTCGGGACCGCACTCGACGCGGTCGGTGACGAGCAGCGCCTCCGCGATGCATACGAGCAGTGGCCCCTGTTCCGCACGATGATCGACAACGTCGCGATGAGCCTCGCGAAGGCCGACGAGCGCATCGCCCGCCGTTACCTCGCGCTCGGCGACCGCGACGACCTCGCTCAGCTCGTGATGGACGAGATGCTCCTCACCCGCTCGTGGGTCGAGCGCATCACGGGCGGTGAGCTGCTCGGCAACAAGCCGGTGCTGCAGCGCGCGGTGAAGATGCGCAGCCCGTACGTCGACGCCCTGTCTCTGCTGCAGTTGCGCGCGCTGCGCGCGCTCCGCGACGCCTCGACCGAGTCCGGGACCCCGGATGCCGAGCACCAGCGCCTGCTGCTGCTGTCGGTGAGCGGTGTGGCGGCGGGTCTGCAGAACACCGGCTGAGCGGCATCCGTTCTATCCTCGGCGCGCCGGCTCCCCTCGCGGGGGTCGGCGCGCCGCCGTGCGAGGCGGGCACGTGCCGTCAGGCGGAGTTCGGCCATGACACGCCGCCCCGACCACCCCCGAACCGGCGTGTCGCCCACGAACTCCGCGGGACGGCACACCCGAGCCGGGCGTGGACTCAGTCGAGGGCGCGGTCGGCGGCGTGGCGCGCGAGGCTGCGGCCGTACCGCTCGGTCAGCTGCACCATCAGGTCGGGGGTCTCGCGGTCGAGGCCGAAGACGTACCCGGGGAAGTCGAGTTCCTTCTGCGCGGCCCAGATCTCGTCGTGACGGTCCGGCGAGAGCAGTTGCACCGGTTCGCCGACGGCGACCCACCCGATCGGCACGACGGTCTCGGCGGGGAGGACGGTCCGCAGGTGCACGACCGCGTTGATACGGACCTCGCTGCGGTCGCCGATCTCGGCTCCGTTGAACACACGCGTCCCCGTGGCGAGGAACACCTCTTCGCCCACATCCGCACCGGCGACACTCGCCATCGGCCCGACCAGGGTGTGCGCACCCACATGCACGGGGTGCGTCGAACTGGCACGCACGAGCGCGTTCTCCATCACGATGACGTTCTCGCCCAACACGATGGGACTGCCCTCGGAGGTGAGAACGGCACCGTGGAGGACCTGGCATCCGGGACCGATCGTGACGTCGCCGCTGACGACGGCCGTCGGAGCAACGACCGCGTCGGGATGGATGCGGGGCTCGGCCCCGAGGTGAGCGAAGCGCATGCGGTCAGCGTAGACCCGCGACCGGCCGACGTCAGCCGATCAGCAGCACCGCCTCGCGGAGACCGAACGCGAGGACGAATCCGACCACGATCGACAGGTGCGCACGTCGGGTGGTGACGAGCAGGATGCCGGTGGCCAGAGCCCCGAGCGCAGCAGCCCCGCCGTAAACGCTCTGGGTGAGCAGCACGGGCGTCTGCCCGAGGAGCACGTCGCGGACGACTCCCCCGCCCGTCGCGGCGACCACCCCGACCACCACGACCACCCACAGGCTCGCGCCGTGCGCCGAGGCCTTCTGTGCACCGATCACCGCGAACAGGGCGAGCCCGACGCCGTCGAGCGTGAGCAGCACCGTCGGAGGGACCTCGTCGACGAGTTTCAGTAGCGCGAACGTGGCCGCGGACGCCGCCAGGGCAACGATGATGCGACTCGAGGAACGCAGAGCGGCCGGGGGGAGATCGCCCAGGAGCACGTCGCGCAGCATCCCGCCGACGACGGCAGCGACGAACCCGACCACGAGAACGCCGAGCAGGTCGAAGCCGGCGTTGGCGGCGAGCGCTGCGCCCTCGACGCCGCGGACCCCGGTGGCGACGATGTCCAAGGCCGCGAACGCCTGCGCGCCGAGCGAGGGGCGCCCCGGGAGAGGGCGCACCGCGGTGCCGGACACGCGGACCGTGAGCGTCACGCGATCCTCGGCAGGGACCAGCCCCAGACGACCGCACCGAGCCGGAGCGCGAGCGCCACGGCGAAGCCGGCCCCGAGGGCCAGACGCGGGCGTCCCGTCACCGCGAGCAGGATGCCGGTCACCACCGCGCCCGCGGCAGCGGCCGTGCCGTAGATGCTCTCGGACAAGACGTAGGGGGTCCGTGCCAGCAGGACGTCGCGGATGACACCACCGCCGGTCGCCGCGAGGGTTCCGAGGATCGTCACGACCCAGAGGTTCGCGCCGGAGGCCCACGCCTTCTGCGCGCCGGTGACGGCGAAGAGCGCGAGGCCGATGGCATCCAGGATCTGCAGGGGCAGAACCGGGAACGCATCGACGATCTCGATGAAGACGAACGCGACGAGCGCACCGGCCAGTCCCGCGACGATACGACTGGGGGTTCGCAGGGCGGCGGGCGGGAGGTCACCGAGAAGGACGTCTCGGAGAACACCGCCCGCGAGCGCCACGATGAGCCCGACCACCACCACACCGAGCAGGTCGAAGCCGGCGTGGGCCGCAGCCGCAGCGCCCTCGAGTCCGAACAGCGCCGTCGCTGCGATGTCGAGGGCGTCGAAGGCACGAGTCCCGACGGACGGTCGAGTCGAGCCTCGGCCGGCGATCGCGGCATTGGTCATGTGCTCATCCTGGCAGCGTCGCGCGGTCGACGGAGCGGTAGCTCCGGCCCCGCAACGAAGGTTTCGGCTGCCGATTTTTCGCACTCGACACGACGCGCTGGTGTGCGCTAGCTTTCTCGTAATAGGTCATACGTCTGATGAACGTTTTCGGTGCGTCTCCGACACCGATCAGGGTGATTCAAAGTCGAATTCCCGCCGATACGTTCCCGACACCATGGCCTGTTCGGTGCGCGCCGCACGAAGCCCGGTCAGCGCCCGCCCGTGGCCCCGTGGCCGTTCCCCATCGAGAGGAAGAAATGAAGAAGTCTGCCGTCGGAATCCGCGTCGCTGCTGCGGGAGTCGGTTGTCTGCTCCTGAGCGGCGTCGCATCCGCCGCATTCGCGGTCGAAGAGGACCACGGAGTGGCTGTGAACGTCGACATCGCTCCCGTCAGCACCGGGGCATTGACCCTCACCGTCGACGGTGACAGCACCTCACTGACCGAGGTCGACGACGGTAATGCCGAGACCCGAGAGTTCTGGGGAACCCTGCCCACCGTGACGGTCAACGACACGCGCGACCCCTCGCAGATCCCCGCGGACACGACGGACTCGGACGGCAACGTCATCCCGACCGCCTGGTATGTCGAGGGCCAGGCAAGCGCGTTCACCAAGGCCGGAAGCACCGACGTCATCGGTCCCGAGAACCTCGGATGGACGCCCGACGTCACCACGGACAGTGATGGCACCGTCGCTCCCGGGGACGGGACCGTTCCCGCTCTCGACGACCCGACCAACAACCCCGCCAACAACAACAACGTCGGCCTGAAGGACAAGGAACTGTTCGCGATCGCGACGTCGTCGGCGGAGGCTCGAGCCAAGGGCACCGCGTGGACGGCCACCGCGACGCTCAAGCTCAAGACCCCCCAGACGGTCGCCGCCGGCTCGTACACCTCGACCCTGACCATCTCGCTCTTCGAGTGATCCCGGCGACGCTCACCGGTCGGCGCGGCACGCTGCGCGCGCCCGGCCGGTGAGCGCTGCCCTGGCACGTCCCCTAAGGATTCGAGATGCCGATACGACGGTCTCCGCACTCCCTTCTCTGGGTCCTGCTCACGTTCGTCTTCGTCGTGGCGTGGGCCCCTCCGGCAGCGGCCTCGACCACGTCCGACGACACGACCTGGGCGGTGCGCCCGGTCCCCGCGTCGGACGGTTCCCCGCGCGCCCGGGTCGATCTCACCCTCGATCCGGGCGAGACCGGCTCGGACACCTTCCAGGTGAGCAACTTCTCGCAGACACCCGTCACCTTCGCGATCACGGCGGCGGACGGCTACACCAACGAGCGCGGGCGATTCAACATGCTGCCGACGGGGGCGACGTCCGTCGATTCCGGCACCTGGATCGACGTCGCGCGCACGGTGACCGTGGGTGCCGGGGCGACGGTGGACGTCCCGTTCACGCTGACGGTCCCGAGGACAGCGACACCCGGCGATCACGCGGCCGGCATCGCGGCATCCGTGTCGTCGACGGGAACGGACGACAGCGGCAACAGCATCGGGGTGGAAAGCCGCGTCGGTTTCCGGGTCCTGACCCGGGTGACGGGCCAGCTCACCCCCGCGTACACCGTCAGCGAGGTGGACACCGGGTATCGCACCGCCTGGAACCCGCTGGAGCCCGGGTCTCTCGACGCCAGCTTCGTCGTGCGCAACACCGGGAACATCCGACTGATCGTCGATGCGACCGCCACCACCTCTCTCGGGCAGTCCGCCGACTTCGCGCCCGCGCCCGGTGAGGCTCCGCTGGAGCTGCTGCCGGGGGCCGAGCGGCGCGTCACGCTGACCATCGGCCAGGTCTGGCCCGTGTTCGTCGTCCCGGGCGAGGTGAGCGTCTCCCCCCGGGTCTCGGCACCCGAGGGCGACGGGCTGCAGGTGTCTCCGGCACACGAGTCGTTCGTCGCCGCGGCGGTGCCCTGGCCGCACCTGCTCATCCTGCTCGCCGTCCTGTTGATCGCGGGCGCGATCGCCTGGGACCGCCTGCGCGCGAAGCAGCGGTTGCGCCGCGCCGTCGCCGCCGCACGAGAGGAGGAACGAAAGAAAGCCGACCCGGTCGCCTGGGACAGCTCGAAGCTGCGCGCGCGCAACCGCTGAGGAGCCGGCGCGGCGGCTGAGCCGAACGACGACGTCCCCGTTTCCCACCCCATCCCACCCCGATGTTCTCGCGTCCCCACGGACGCCCCACGCACTCAAAGAGGAGTCACCGTGCCGAAACGCGCACTACGTGTCATCACCGCTCTGTCCGTCGTCTCAGCGCTCACCACAGTCGGGCTCGTCGCTGCCGCCCCGGCAACGGCCGCCACCACGACGACGTTCTACGTCTCGCCGTCCGGCAGCGACTCGGCGAACGGAACGAGCTCCGGATCCGCGTTCAAGACGCTCACCCGAGCGCAGGAAGCCGTGCGCGGGGCGAACTCCTCGTCGAACGTCACGGTCGTTCTGGCCGATGGCGTGTATCCGCTGTCTCAGGCGCTCACCTTTCGCACCGCCGACGGGGGCCAGAACGGCAACACCGTGACGTGGAAGGCGGCGGACGGCGCCAAACCGGTCCTCTCCGGCGGGAAGGCGGTCACCGGATGGACCGACACCGACGGAAACGGCATCTGGGAAGCCCCGCTCGACTCGGCCATCGACTTCCGCCAGCTCTACGTCAACGGCGCGCAGGCGCTGCGGTCGCGCATGTGGGTGGACTACAACAAGTTCAGCTTCTCTCGCACGGGCCTCACCGTCGACCCGGCCTACGTCTCCGCCGGTGACGTCGGCGCGGCCTGGGCCAAGCTGACCGCCCTGTCGCCCGCTGCGCAGAAGCGCATCGAACTGCGCAGCCGGGCCTCGTTCACCGACCGGTTCGCCCCCTTCCAGTCGATCTCGAACAACGTCGTCACCATGCGCCAGCCGGCGTGGGACAACCAGACCTGGGGCTGGGACACCGTCAACAAGCCCCTGCACTCCCCCGCCTTCTCGCTGCGCAATGCCCTCGCGTTCGTCGACGAGGACAACGAGTGGTACTACGACACCGAAGCCAAGAAGCTGTCGTACAAGCCGGCATCCGGAGTGAACCCCAACAGCCTCTCGATCGTCGCCCCGCAGGTGACATCGCTGATGAGCATCAGTGGCGACTCGGCGTCGGCACCGGTGTCCAACCTGACCTTCTCCGGACTGTCGTTCCAGTACTCCAGCGACACGGCAGCGAACAGCGACGACGGCTACGCGAGCCAGCAGAACGGCGCGGTCCTGCGCGGATACCTCTACGCACTGACCGACCCCACCACGAAGGACCTGCCCACCTCGGATCAGCGCACCTTCGACCCCACCAAGGATCAGGCACCACTTGTGCGCCTCATCAAGCGCGACGCGTTCAACGCGTATCGATACCTGGATGACAACAGCCCGGTCGCCACGAACGACCTGACCCGTCTCATCCGGCTGCGGGACTACCCGACCATGCCGCTGAACTCGACGCAGCTCGCGGCGTGGAACGCCGCGCACCCCGACGCGCAGAAGAAGGAGTGCGCGCAGGGCACCTACGCGATCGACTGCTTCGTGTTCGAGTCGAACCGCAACATGTTCCAGCAGACGCCCGCAAGCATCCAGGTGTCGGCGGCGAAGTCCGTGTCGTTCACCCTGAACGAGTTCACCCACCTCGGCTCGAAGGGCCTCGGGATCGGCATGAACGAAGAGGCGAACTCCTCCGGGGTCGGCCTCGGAGCCCAGAACGTCTCGGTCGTGGGCAACACGTTCAACGACATCGCCGGCTCGGCCGTCGTCGCGGGCGGCACCACGCTCGCCGCCGCCCGTCCGGCAACCGACGCGCAGGCGAACCGTTCCCTCTCGATCACCAACAACCGCATCACCAAGATGGGCCAGGACTACTTCGAATCCTCGGCGGTGCTGGCGACCTACATCGACGGTGCCGAGATCTCGAACAACGAACTCACCAACGGCCCCTACGACGTCGTCGACACCGGCTGGGGTTGGGGTGTTCCGGATGCCGGCGGCAACGCCGTCTACCAGGGTCGCGGCTCGTACATCTTCTGGCCCCGCTTCGCGGAGAACAACCCCACCATCGCGAAGAACATGCACGTGGCCAAGAACGTCATGTGGGACTTCAAGAAGGAGGGTAACGACGGCGGCGTCCTCTACCACCTCGGCGCGGCACCCGGCAGCAGCTGGGACAGCAACTACCTGCGCGGCGGGGACGGCACCAAGCTCTACTTCGACGAAGGCACCCGCTACCTGACGGCCAAGAACAACGCCCTCGACGGCACGTATTACCAGGCGTTCGCGAACGGGTTCAATGAGAACCAGGGCACCCCGGCCGATAACGTCGGAAACTCGACGCGCGACAACACGATCGACGGCACCTGGTGGCTCGGCGGCGGTATCAACGCAGGTCCGTGGTGCGCGAACTCCGGTGAATGCGACGCCAACGGCGAGTACTACAACAACCGCATCACCACGAGGTCGCAGTTGGGCATCAACGAGTACCCCCTGGCGGCTCAGAAGGTGATCGCCGAGGCGGGCATCTCGCCGCAGTACCGCAAGCCCGGTGACTGGATCGGCCAATCGCGCGGTCTCGACCTCTCGATCGCCCGTGACACCTCCGGATCGCAGATCCTCACCGCCACCGTCGCCAACTTCGGCTCGACCCCCCTCAGCGACATCGCCGTACAGGTGAGCGGATCCGACAAGGTCTCGCTGACCCCCCTCACAACCGCCCCGACCAGCCTCGAGCCGGGCGTCACCGCCACGGCCACCTGGAAGATCACCGGCGCCGACGCCGTCACCAGTGGAACGGTGTCTGCCAACGCGACGATGACCCGCCAGGAGTTCACCGGCACCAGCCGCGAGACGGTGTCGAAGTCGCTCGCGGTCGCCCTCGGCGGTCGAGTGGCCGCCGGACTGACCACGGCCGCGCCCTCGCTGTACGCCGAGAACCAAGCCGTGCAGACGGGCGACGTGATCGCGCTGCAGAACAAGGGCCGCGACATCGGCGGCGGGGGTGACGAGTACACCTCCGTCTACAAGAGCGACGTCTTGACGCCCACCGGGTCGATCACCGCGAAGTTCGAGGGCGGCAACACGGGCTGGTATCGCGCGGGCCTGTCGGTGCGCAACGACCTGAGCAAGATGGCCGATGCCGCGTCGGCGGACAAGTCCACCGGATACGCGCACCTCGCCATCGAGCCCAACTGGATCGCGCTGCGCTACGACAAGGACGGCGATGGCGCCATCGACTCGCAGGCCGCTGCGGTTCAGACGACCGCTCGCCCGCTGTGGGTCAAGCTGACGCGGAACAAGAACATCGTCACCGCCTCGTACTCGACCGACGGCACGAACTACACCACCCTCGGCCAGGCCCCGCTCGTCGGTGCCGATGAGAACCTCGATGCGGGTGTCGTACAGTCCAGCGCCGGTCGCGCGGGCAACTCGGGCGAACTGGGCACCTCGACCGCTCGATTCAGCGCCCTGTCGTTCTCGGACGGGTCGGAGCCGGTGGATTCGGCGGCGGCGCAGCAGCGCATCCTGGACGACAAGAAGGCGCTGCGCGACACGGAGGTGAACATCGACGCGTTCTCCGCACTCGGCAACAGCAGCGAAGAAGCCGCCCGCAACCTCAAAACCGTCCGCTCCAACTCCGGCACCTGGGCCGGACAGGCCTACCGCGACGCCGAACGCTCCGCCGGATCGTACTTCCAGCTGGAGATGAACGTCGACCCCACCGCACCCAAGAACTACCTCGGCGTGCGCTACAACGGCGGCGACAACGGCCGCAGCTTCGACGTGCTCCTCAACGGCACCAAGCTGAAAACCGAGAAGATCACCAACGCCCAGGGCAACTCCTTCTACACCCAGTGGGACGAGATCCCCGCGTCGATCCTGCAGAACATCGCCACCACCGACAGCTACAAAAAAGACGCCGCCGGCAAATACGTCCTCGACGCCAAGGGGAACAAAATTCCCGTCGTCACCGTCCGCTTCACCGCCGACGGCTCCGGCAGCTACGTCGGCGGAATCTACGGCCTCACCACGGCCCGCACCACCACCTACGCCACCGACGCGAACCTCTCCAAACTGACCTTCACCACCGGTACCCTCAGCCCGACCTTCACCGGCACGACCAAGGCCTACACGCTCACCGTCCCCGCCGGCACCACCAGCGTCACCTTCGACGCCGACCCCACCACCCCCAGCGGCCTGGTCAAAGTCGGAGACATCCTCATCGACGACACCAAACCACGCACCCTCCCCCTCACCCAGGGCACGACCACCCGTCTCACCCTGAACACCCTCGCCCAAGACCACACCACCACCACCCAATACACCGTGGACGTGGTCCCCCAGGCACCCACCCCCACCCTCAGCGCCCAAGCAACCGCCTCCTCGCGATGCGTCAGCGGAAAGGTCGTCCTCACCGTCACCGTCACCAACACCAGTTCCCGCACCGTCGACACCACCGTCGCCACCCCCTGGGGAACACGCACCACCACCGCCCTCGCCGCCGGCAAGAGCACCAGCTTCGCCTACACCACGCGAAGCAAAACCATCACCGCCGGCACAGCCACCGCCACCGTCACCGCCACCATCGACGGAACACCCACCACCGCCACCACCACCGCCCCCTACACCACCCGCACCTGCAACTAACACCCACCCCAACGACGCGGCCGGCTGACCACCAGCCGGCCGCGTCACCACACCCGCCACCGGACGGGTGCGCGCGCACGCGTCCTCGGTGAACACCCCTGCCCGCCCACGCGGGCGTTCACCGGCCTTCGGTCAACTCCCGCGCGGCGCGACCGCCGACCACCGCCGCTCGGAGCGAGAAGCCCAGCAGCACAACCAGACCCACGACGACTGCCACGACGATGACGAACTCGCGAAGGGATGTCGGCACGATGAGCGCCGCCCAGGGACCCAGGGCGGTGAGGAGCGCGCCGGCTCCGGACCAAGCAAGATCGACGGCACCGGCGCGATGCGCGGCGATCCACGCCTCGTCGGATGCCCGGGTGGCCCCCGTCCGGATGCCGATGAAGTCGTTCCGCGGCAGCGTGCCCGCCGCTCCGCGCTGCGCGGTCCAGAACGCGAGCGCCGCCACCGCGACCATCGCCACGGTGCTCGTCACGAGTGCGCCGATCATGGCATCCCTCAGACCGACGCCGTCTCGACCGGCAGCGGCCAGAGCGCGTCGAGCAATTGCCGCACCCACGCGATGAGATTCGCGTCGTCGGCGTCCTGCGGGAGCGGGACGACCATCGCGTCGCCGCCCGCGACGAGCTTCGCCTTCGGGTAGAGCCGCTGCAGGCGCACGCGCATCGACTCCGCGAGGTTCGCGGGGGCGATGCGGAGGTTCGAGCCCATGGCGACGACATCGGCGAGCCCGGCCTGCGCCGCGCGGCGACGCAGGCGCGCCACGGCGATGAGACCCTCGACCTCGGCGGGCGGCTCGCCGTAGCGATCGCGCAGTTCCTCGACGACCAGATCGATCGCGTCGTCCTTGGCGGTCGCGGATGCCGCGGCCGAGAGCTTCTGGTAGGCCTCGAGGCGCAGCCGCTCGCTGTCGATGTAGAACTCGGGCAGGCGCGCGTCGACCGGAAGCTCGAGGCGCAGCTCGGTGGGGCCGTCGACGTCTTCACCGCGGAAGGTCGACACGGCCTCGCCGATCATGCGCAGGTACAGGTCGAACCCGACACCCGCGATGTGCCCCGCCTGCTCGGCACCGAGCAGGTTTCCCGCCCCGCGCAGCTCGAGGTCTTTCAACGCGACCTGCATGCCGGAACCGAGGTCGTTGTTCACGGCGATCGTCTCGAGGCGGTCGGCCGCGGTCTCGGACAGCGGCTTCATCTCGTCGTAGAGGAAGTAGGCGTACGCGCGGTCGCGCCCGCGACCGACGCGACCGCGCAGCTGGTGCAGCTGCGACAGGCCGTACTTGTCGGCCCGGTCGATGATGATCGTGTTCGCGTTCGAGATGTCGAGGCCCGTCTCGATGATCGTGGTCGACACGAGCACGTCGGCGCGGCGTTCCCAGAAGTCGTCGACGACCTGCTCGAGAGCGTGCTCGCCCATCTGACCGTGCGCGACGACGATGCGGGCCTCGGGCACGAGCTCGGCGAGGTGCGCCGCGACGCGCTGGATCGACGACACGCGGTTGTGCACGTAGAACACCTGGCCCTCGCGCAGCAGCTCGCGGCGGATGGCGGCCGCGATCTGCTTGTCGTTGCGCGGCCCGACGTAGGAGAGGATCGGATGCCGATCCTCGGGCGGGGTGGCGAGGGTCGACATCTCGCGGATGCCGGTGACCGCCATCTCGAGCGTGCGCGGGATGGGCGTGGCGCTCATCGCAAGGATGTCGACGTTGGTCTTCAGCTTCTTCAGGGCGTCCTTGTGCTCGACGCCGAAGCGCTGTTCCTCGTCGATGATCATCAGCCCGAGGTCTTTGAAGATGACCTTCTCGGTGAGGATGCGGTGCGTGCCGATGACCATGTCGACGGTGCCGTCGGTGAGCCCCGCGAGCGTGGCCTTGGCCTCTTTGTCGCTCTGGAAACGCGACAGCGGGCGCACGGTCACGGGGAACCCGGCGAAGCGCTCGGCGAAGGTCTCGAGGTGCTGCTTCACGAGAAGGGTCGTGGGCACGAGCATCGCGACCTGCTTGCCGTCCTGGATCGCTTTGAACGCCGCGCGTACGGCGACCTCGGTCTTGCCGAAGCCGACGTCGCCCGAGAGCAGGCGGTCCATGGGGATCGGCTTCTCCATGTCGGCCTTGATCTCGTCGATCGTCTGCAGCTGGTCCTGCGTCTCGGCGAAGGGGAAGGCCTCTTCGAGCTCGCGCTGCCACGGGGTGTCGGGACCGAAGGCGTATCCCTTGGATGCCATGCGCGCCGAGTACAGCTTCACCAGCTCGACGGCGATGTCACGGACGGCCTTGCGGGCCCGGCCCTTCGCCGCGGCCCAGTCGCTGCCGCCCATCTTCGACAGGGTCGGGGCCTCGCCGCCGACGTACTTCGACAGCAGATCGAGCTGATCGGTGGGGACGAACAGCTTGTCGCCCGGGTAGCCGCGCTTGGAGGGCGCGTACTCGAGGACGAGGTACTCCTTCGTCGTCTTCACGGCGTTGCGCCCGCCGCTCGACACCTCGCGCTGGGTCAACTCGATGAACTTGCCGATGCCGTGGGTCGCGTGCACCACGACGTCGCCGGGCTTCAGCTGCAGCGGATCGACCACGTTGCGGCGACGCGAGGCGAGCTTCTTCGCGCCGCGGTTGTCGCCGCCCACCGAGCGACCGTAGAACTCGGTCTCGGTGATGACGGCGAACCGCGCCTCGCCGAGTTCGAAGCCGCGCTCGAGCGGCGCGCACACGACGTGCGCGACACCGGGCTCGGGAGGGGTGAGCACGTCGTCCACGCGCCGCGCCGCGATCCCGCGCTCGGCGAGCACGTCGCGCGCGCGGTCCACCAGACCGGGTCCGGATGCCGTGACGATCACCGACCACCCGTCGCCGAGCAACTGGCCCACGTGGGCGGTGGCCCCGTCGACGTTGCCCTGGAACGAGGGAACGGCGTCGGCCTTGATGCGGTGCGGGGAGTCGTCCCCCGTCACGAGCCCCTCGTCTTCGGCATCCGCTGCGCCCGAGTCGAAGGCGCTGAGCTGCCACCAGACTCCCCCGCGTCCGCTGGCGCGCTCGTGGAGGTCGTCGAGGGTCACGAAGTCGCCGGAGTCGAGATCGACGGGGGTGTCGGCTCCCGCCGTCGCCGCCGACCACGCGGCCTCGAGGAACTCGCGATTGGTGTCGCCGAGCGTCGTCGCGCGCGCGAGCGAGCGCTCCGGGTCGACGAGCGCGACCGCACTACCGCCGGGCAGGTAGTCGACCAGGGTCGTGAGGTCGTCGATGAGCACGGGGATGAGCGACTCCATCCCCTCGGCGGGAATGCCCTCGGCCATCTTCTCGAGCAACTGGCGCAGGCCCGGGTAGGCGTCGCGAAGCGCCGCCGCGCGCGTCCGCACCGCGGGCGTGAGCAGGAGCTCGCGGCTGGGGACCAGCGTGACGGTCGTCACCTCGCCCGGAAGCGAGCGCTGGTCGGCGACCGAGAAGGCGCGGATCTGGTCGACCTCGTCACCGAAGAACTCGACGCGGTACGGGTGGTCGGCGACGGGCGGGAACACGTCGAGGATGCCGCCGCGCACGGCGAACTCGCCGCGGCGCGAGACCATGTCGACGCGGTGGTACGCCAGCTCGACGAGTCGCGTCGTGACCGCTTCGAGCTCGTGGCCGCGGCCGCCAACGGCCAGCTCGACCGGAGCGACGTCGCCGAGTCCCGGTGCGAGCGGCTGCAGAGCGCTGCGGACGGACGCGGTGACCACGAGGGGCGCATCACCGTTCCACGCGGCGATCCGGCGCAACACGTCGAGGCGTCGTCCCACGGTCTCGGGGCTCGGGCTGAGACGCTCGTGCGGGAGCGTCTCCCACGCGGGGAAGTGCAGCACCTGCGCGCCGGGCAGGACGGCATCCAGCGCCGGCCCCAGGGACTCGGCACGACGTCCGGTCGGGGCGATCACCAACACGGCACCCGGGTCGCCCGCCGCGCGGCGACGCTCGACGAGGCCCGCGATGACGGGGGCATCGAGCCCGTCGACGAGGGAGAGAGAAAGGTCGGCGGATGCCGCGGACGCGGCCTCACGGTACGACTCAGCCTGCTCGAGGGCGCGCACGATCCCGGGAACTGTCACTCGGGAAAGTCTACGCGGGGGCACCGACATCGGGTCGGCGGGAGCCCGTCTCGTAGAGTGCTGACATGTCGTCGCCCTTCGCCGCCCCCTACGTCGCTCCCGCGACGGGAACGCTTCTGGCTCCCCCACCGAAGCCGAAGAAGCGGCGCCCTCTCGGGGCGTTCGCCCTCGTGGCCGGCATCCTGAGCATGCTCGTCGCCCCCGCGGTCGCCGGGTTCGCCGCGTTCCGCGTCGGCCGCGGAGCCGGCGCGCAGATCGTCGCTCAGGGCGGACAGAACATCGACCTGCGGGTGTTGACCCCCGTCCGCGATCTCGTCCTCGTCGTCGAGATCGCCTTCTGGAGCGGCACCGCACTGGGGATCGCCGCGCTCGTCGTCGGGATCATCGCGACCGCTCGCGACCGGGGCCGACCGATGGGCATCGTCGCCATCGTCTTCGCCGCCCTCGGCCCCCTGGTGTTCGGCGCCCTCGTGGCCATCGCGCTTGTCGCGGGTGCCGGAACCACCGCGGGCACGGGAGGAGCGCTCGTCTGACTCGGGGCGTTACCGCGTTTGCGGGCGCGCGTCCAGCTTCTTCTCAGAAATCGGTCGGTCTCCCTATACTCGCGGCCATGGGATGAATCCGTCCCGCGATCGAAGGAGTACCCCGTGAGCAGCACGACGCCGCCCCCCGAGCCGTACAACCCTCCTCCCGCCACGCGCGCCGACGCCGCTCAGGCGGGCTACCCCGCGTCCCCGAGCTACCAGCCGCCGACCGCGTCGGCCGCGAAGCCGTCGAATCGTCTCGGCCTCATCGCCTTCGTGGTGTCGCTGGCCGCGATCGTGATCGGCTCGATCCTCGCCTTCATCGGCGGCATGCAGAGCGGCGCCCTCGTGCAGTACGCGACCACCGGCGCGAACGGCACGCAGATCGACGCGTCGACGCTCCCCGAGAGCGCGCAGCAGGCCGCGGCCGTGGCGGGTCTGCTCGCCGTCGCCGGCTTCCTCGTCTTCGGCGCGCTGGGCCTCTGGGGCTTCATCCAGGGCATCATCGCGGCCGTCAAGAACCGTGGCCGCGGCTACGGCATCACCGCGATCATCCTCGCGGTCCTCGGCGGCATCGTCGTCGCCGTGGTCTTCGGCATCGGCGCGACCGCCGGAGCGGCGCCGTACGTCAACACCATCGGCTGAACGCCTCCGCTCAGCGACGACGAGAGCCCCGGCCGATCGGCCGGGGCTCTCGTCGTGGGAGGGGCGTTGCTCAGGCGCGCGGGGCGTGGAATCGCTGCTGCGCCGCGACCAGCCCCTCCTCGACGAGCATCTCCACCGCGTCCGCGGCATCCGAGACGAGGATCGGCAGGGTCTGACGCTCGGTCGCGCCGAACGGATCCAGCACCCAGTCCGCTGGGTCCTGCCGACCCACCGGGCGGCCGATGCCGACGCGCACGCGCGGGAACTCCGGAGTGCCCAGCGCCTTGGCGACGTCGCGGACACCGTTGTGTCCGCCGTGACCGCCGCCCGTCTTGAGCTTCACGGTGTCGTATGGGATGTCGAGTTCATCGTGGACGACCACCACCCGCTCCGGAGCGACGTCGTAGAAGCGGGCGAGCCCGGCAGCCGGACCGCCCGAGACGTTCATGAAGCTGTTCGGCTTCGCGAGCACGAGCTTGGCGCCGCCCGGGCGCAGCCACGTCTCGGCGACGCGGGCGTTCGCCTTGTGTGCGCGGAACGCTTCGCTCCGCCGCGCCGCGAGCTCGTCGACGACCATCTGGCCGATGTTGTGCCGCGTCGCCTCGTAACGCGGGCCCGGGTTGCCCAGTCCGACGATCACCCACGTGTCTGCCATGGCATCCATTCTCTCGGTTCGGCCGAAACGACAGTCCAGCCGGAAACGAAACGAGGGGGCGCGAGAACGCGCCCCCTCGTCGACGAACTGCGACTCGCAGCCGTCCGGCGTCAGTTGTCGGCGGCCTCGGCCTCTTCGGACTGCTCCTCGGCGACCTCGGCGTCGGCCTCGGCGATCTCTTCCTCGGCGGCCAGCGTGTCGAGCGGCACCGAGACGCCCACGATGAGGGTCTCGGGCTCGGTCACGAGGCTCGCACCGGCGGGGAGCTTCAGGTCGGCAGCGGTGATCTGCGTGCCGTCCTCGGCGCCCTCGACGTCGACCTCGACGTTCTGCGGGATGTGGGTGGCCTCGACCTCGAGCGACACGGGTCGCGGTGTCGAGCATCGCGATGGTGCCGGAGAAGGGCTCGCCGATGACGACGACGGGCACGTCGACCTGGACCTTCTCGCCCTTCTTCACGACGATGAGGTCGATGTGCTCGATGATCTGGCGCACGGGGTCCTTCTGGACGTCCTTGACCAGCACGAGCTGGCTCTTGCCCGCGATGTCGAGGTCGAGCAGGGCGTTCGCGCGGCGGATGAGCAGCGCGGTCTGGTGACCGGGCAGCGCGACGTGCTGGGGCTCGGTGCCGTGGCCGTAGATGACGGCCGGGATCTTGCCCGCGGCGCGGAGGCGACGGGCGAAGCCCTTGCCGAAGTTCTCGCGGAGCTCCGCGACGACCTTGTTGTCTTCCGACATGATGTTCTCCTCGCGGGCATGCGGCCCGCAGCTTGGGGGCGGAACACGGCCCGCACTGGTGGTCTGGATTCGACTCGAACGCGAGCGCGTGAGGAAAGCCGGGAGCCTGCATCACCGCGTCGATCACGGATGCCACGTTCACCAAACGGTGTGCGACAGTCCCTCGCCGAAGTTCCTCGGAAGTCTACCAGCGCGAGCGCGTCCGCACGACCCGCGCGTGTCGAGGAGCACCGGAGCGCGCCGGTAGAATCGAAACCCACCGACCCGAAGGATCATCATGGACAGCGGCTTCTTCTCCCACGTCGTGCTCTGGGTCATCGGCGGTGTCGCCCTCCTCGGCGGCATCGGCGCGATCGGCGCCCTCTTCTCGATGGGCCGCAACGCGGGCTACAAGAAGCACTGACGCACGTCAGATCGTCGGGGTCCGCAGCCGCATCTCGCCCACGACGACCTCGACCGTGACTCCCGGACGGATCGGGGATGCCGAGAACGGCGCTCCCATCATGATCACGTCCCCGGGGCCCAACGTCGTCCACGCTGCGACGTACGCGAGACACGCGCGCATCGACATCGGGTAGCGCCCCGCCGACGTGTCGCGAACGGGCTCCCCGTCGACGACGAGCTGGAGCGTCACGTCGTCGTCGAGACCGATCGCGGTGTCGATGTACGGCCCCAGTGGGGTGTACCCCTCCCCCGACTTCGACTCGAAGTTGCGGGGGTCGAACTCCGACCGATCGGGACTCGACAGGTCGTTCACCGCGGTGATGCCGAGCACGTACTCGTGCGCGTTCTCGGCGGTGAGCCCCGTCGTTCCGCGACCGATGACGACCGCCACCTCCGCCTCCGCCACCGTCGTGCCGGCGTCGCGACGCAGCGTCACCGTGCGATCGGGACCCGCGACGGTGCGGGGGCTCTTCAGCCACGCCTGGACAGGCGAGGCGTGCCCGGGCCCGTTCTGGGCGATGCCCACGACCAGAGTCGGGACGCACGGCGCCTCGAACGACCCATGCACCGGGCTGCCGGCATCCGCGATCTCCTCCCCCGCCGCGAAGGCGACGTAGGGATCGGCGATCGGCACGAGCCGGTCCCCGTCGAGCCGGACCGTGCGCACGCCCTCCAGCGTCCGCACGCGGGCGATGCGCGTCATCGGATGGTCCGAACGGTCACGGTCGTGGCATCCACACCCTCGCCCGCCTCGTCGCGCGACACCTTGATGGCGTCGTCGGTGCGCGTGAGGTCGCGGCGGAGGGTCTCAGGGACGAGGAACGTCGACGCGGTCGTGATGAGCGCGAGGGTTCCCATGTAGATCGCCAGGAGGAGCCAGTTCGCCCCGCTCACGGCGATGATGTACGCACCGAGGACTCCCGCGAGGCCACCGGCGAGAACAGCCGAGATCTCGCGCGCCATCGCCACGCCCAGGTAGCGGTGACGGTTGCCGAACAGCTCGGGGAGCATGGCGCACTGCGGTCCGAGCATCGAGTTGACGGCGACGCCGATGCCGATCGCGATCACGGCGATCGTGATCGGGTAGCTCCCGAGCGAGATCAGCCACCAGGCGGGGAAGGTGAAGACCAGCATGAACAGCGCACCCAGGCGGTAGACGGTGCGGCGACCCATGCGGTCGGACAGCGCGCCCGTCAGGGGCACCGAGAAGATGCCGATGAGCGAGCCGAGCGTGACGCCCCAGGTCAGCAGGCTGCGGTCGGCCTGGCCACCCACGGAGGCGACGAAGAACGTCAGCGCGAGGGTGTTGAACATGTACGAGCCGCCGTTCTCGGCCATGCGCAGACCGATGCCGACGATGACGCCCGGCAGGCCCCGCGTGAAGATGTCGCGGATCGGACGCTCGGCGATCTGCTCGCTCTTCTCGAGCTCGATGAAGGTCGGGGTCTCGCGCAGCCGCATGCGGATGAACAGCGCGAGCAGGATCAGCACGAACGACGCCAGGAACGGCACGCGCCAGCCCCAGCTGAGCAGCTGGTCTTCGGGCAGTAGTGAGATGAGGCTGAAGACGACGGCCGCGAGCAGCGTGCCCGCCTGGATGCCGATGAACGGCAGCGCCGAGAAGAAACCGCGGCGCTTCACCGGCGCGTACTCGGCCATGAGCACCGTCGCACCCGCCTGTTCGGCACCCGCGCCGAAGCCCTGGAGAAGGCGCATGATCACGAGCAGGATCGGCGCGAGGATGCCGACGGCCTCGTAGGTGGGCAGGAGGCCGATCGCCGTCGACGCCCCACCCATCAGCAGGATCGTGATGACGAGCACCCACTTGCGGCCGAGCTTGTCGCCGAGGACTCCGAAGAACAGTCCGCCGAAGGGACGGGCGAGGAAGCCGACGCCGTAGGTGGCGAACGCGGCGACCGTGGCGAGCGCCGGGTTGTCCTGCGAGAAGAACAGGACGTTGAAGATCAGGGCCGTTGAGAGGCCGTAGAGCGCGAAGTCGAAGTACTCCAGCGCGCTGCCGATGCTCGAGGCGAGCGTTGCACGACGCAGGTTCGCGGCGTATTCGGGGTCATCCTGCGGCTGCGGCGTCGGTGTGGATGCAGTGGTCACGGCCATCTCCTTCGATCGGCTGGGGTCTTGCGACTTCCGCGACTGTACCAACCCTGTGGACACAGTTCAATATATTGGACACGCCATTTCCCGCCCGTGCTGCAGACATGACGATCACCGCCCCTGCCGGGGCGGAGGAAAGCGCTCGTCAGCGGGAGCGAGAGGCGCTGAACGGGTTCGTCAGCGCCTTCGCCGCCTCGCGAAGAGCAGCGCCGACGCGCGCGACACGGTCGCCGGTGGCATCCGCGACGGGGATGCCGACGCCCAGGGCGAGCTGCGGATCGCCGGGCGCCCACCCCTCGAGCGGAACAGCGACGCCGACGATGCCGCGGAACGACTCTTCCTCGTCCACCGACCACCCGCGCTCCCGCGCCGCGGCGAGCTTCGCGATGACACCCTCGACGTCGACCGTGCTGTGCTCCGTCAGCTTCGGCAGCGGACGCCCTCGCGTCAGCAGCGCCCGGACATCGTCGTCGCTGCGGGTCATCAGCAGCGCGCGCCCCGTGGCGGACAGGGCCGCGGGCAGGCGCGAGCCGAGCGGGGTCCCGAGCCGCACCGAGCGCGACCCCTCGTACCTCGCCAGGTACAGCGCGTCGGTGTCATCGAGGACCGCGACCTGCACGAGCTCGGACGAGAGGGCCGGAGAGGTCTCGCAGACGGCGTAGAACTCGCGCACCTGGTTGAACTGCGCGGCGAACGCTCCCCCGAGTTCTGCCGTGCGGATCCCGAGACGGTAGCCGAGCGGCACGCGCTCGATCATGCGCCCCGCCTCCAGCGACAGGCACAGATTGGCCGTCGACGATTTCGCGAGCCCGAGGCCCGCCGCCAGCTCGGTGAGCGTCAGCGCGCGACCCGCCTCGGCGAGCAGGCCGAGAAGACGGATGCTGCGCCCGACGGCTGGAGCCGGATCGCGCGCGATCGCGCTCGCTTCGTCATCACTCACGGCGTCCTCCCGTCGAACCGGAGTCGCGAGGGCCGCGACAGGTCAATAGAACTCGACCGTATCGACAACCGCGCGCATCGGCTCGCCGTCGAGCAGGCGCGTGGCGTTCTCTGCGAACCGGCGCGCGATGCGCTCCTCCTCTTTGCTGTTGAGCGCGGCCGTGTGCGGGCTGACGAGGACTCTCGGATGCCGCCACAGCGGCGACTCCTCCGGGAGGGGCTCCACCTCGAACACGTCGAGGGCGGCGAACGACACGCGTCCGTCGTCGAGAGCCGCGAGGAGCTCCGTCTCATCGATCACGGTCCCGCGACCGACGCTCGCGACGATCACCCCCGGCTTCACCGCGGCGAGAACCTCGGCGCCGATCAGGTGATGCGTCTGATCGGTTCCCGGCAGGGTGACGACGATGGCATCCACCTCGCTCACCGCCGTGGCCAGCTCGTCGAGCGAGACGAGGCGGTCGACCCCGTCCACGGGGGTGCCGGAGCGCGTCGTCCCCCACACCTCGGCGCCCAGCGCGTGGAAGCGGCGCGCGCACTCCGCCCCGATTCCCCCGAGCCCGACGACGAGCACGGTCATCTCGTCGACCTGGCGCATCTCCCAGCGATCGGTCCAGCGTCGATCCGCCTGCTGCTGCGCGAGCCGCGGCAGGTCCTTCGCGCCGGCGAGGACGCCGAACACCGCGAACTCGGCGAGCGGTCCCCCGTGGACGCCGGCGCTGGTGGTGAAGACGATGCGATCCAGCGCCGCGCGGTCGAGATCGGCCGCCTTCACCTGCCCTCCCCCGCCCGCAGCGGTCGTCATCACCCACCGCAGCTTCGGATTGGCGGCGACGGTCCGTGCGAGGGCGGCGGGATCGACGTCCGGGATGCCGAAGAGCGCGTCCGCCGAGTCGACCATGTCGTCGAATGCGCGCTGCTCGTCAGCCGAGCGCTCGTGCGCCGGGTCACCCGACCAGTCGGCGGGCCCGCGCATCGGGTGCGTGAGCGAGGCGTCGCGCATCAGCTCGACGCGCGGCTCGAGGCGCTCGATCAGTTCGCAGTGCTCCTCTTTCAGGGGCACCGCCACCACCGCGCGTAAGCTCTTGCGTGTCGACATCGTCGTCGTCTCCTCTCGCCGCGAGGCTGGCCGCCCGTCGCGGACTCGCCCAACGTCGTTCACCATACTGAACCCTGTTCAACCTATTGTCTAGCCGATAGGATGCCGACATGACGACGCTCGACGAAGAGACCGGCACGCTTCCCCCCGCTCCCGAGGTGCGCCTCGGCGTCTGGGGCCTCGGCGCCATGGGCGAGCCCATGGCGCAGCATCTGCTGTCCGCGCGCGGGGCCCTGACCGTCCACGCCCGCCGAGAGCGCGACGCACTGATCGCGGCGGGAGCCGCGTGGGCCTCGACGGCGCGAGAACTCGCAGCGGCCACAGACGCTGTCCTCATCATGCTCCCCGACCTCCCGCAGCTCGAGGAGCACCTCGACGGCCCCGACGGGCTGCTCGCGGGCATCGAGGGGCGCCCTTTCCTCCTCATGATCGGGTCGACATCCTCTCCCGTCGGCGTGCGCGAGCTGGCGGAACGGCTGCCCACCGGCATCGGGGTCGTCGACTGCCCCGTCTCGGGCGGCGAGGACGGCGCGAAGGCCGGGACCCTCTCGATCATGCTCGGCGGAGACAGCGCCGTCGCCGATCTCGCCGCGGAGCTCCTCGCGCCCTGCGGTACCCCCATCCGTCTCGGCCCCCTCGGCGCGGGAGAGGTGGCCAAGGCCTGCAACCAGATGGTCGTGGCGGCGACCATCCTCGCCCTCGGCGAAGCGACCGAGCTCGCCGCACGGTCCGACGTCGACCCCGCCGCACTCTGGGAGCTGCTCGGCGGTGGATACGCGGGATCGAACCTGCTCGCCAGCCGACGCGAGAAGCTCGTCACCGGCGACGACTCCCCCAGCGGCGTCGCGGGCTACATGGTCAAGGATCTGCGCTTCGCCGCCGACATCGCCGCCGCGACCGACACGCGTCCCGCGCTGCTCCCCGCCCTTCGCGCGGCCTTCGACGAGATCGTCGACCGTGGCCTCGGCGAGCGCGACATCGCCGTCACGCGCCGGTTCACGGCGGTCCGCAGCGACGACTGACGCACGAATGACGACGCCCCGGTGGCAGCGACCACCGGGGCGTCATTGTTCCTCAGAGGGCGAAGACGACCTTGCCCGAGCGCTGCGAGTCCCGCGCCGTGGCGAAGGCCTCGGCGGCATCCGTCACCGCGAACTCGTGCGTGAGCGCGCTCTCGATGCCGGGGTTCGCCGCGAGCAGCGCGACCGCCTGATCGATCTCGTCGCGGAAGCGGAACGCGCCGAGATAGCGCACCTCTTTCGAGATGAAGGGGGCGAGGTTCACCGGTCGCGGATCGTCGGGGAGCATGCCGACCTGCACGACGGTGCCACCGGGGCGGACGGCCTTCAGCGCGGTCGAGATCGACACCGGCACGCCCGAGCACTCCAGGACCACCGCATAGGCACCCGATTCCACCGCGTCGGCGGAGACATCGACGGTCGCCGACGCGCCGAGCGCCGCCGCCCGCTCGAGCGGGCCCGCGAGCACGTCGGTGGCGGTGACGCGTGCACCGGCAGCGACGGCCGCCGCCACGGCCATCAGGCCGATCGGCCCGGAACCGGTGACGAGCACGTCGAGCCCCTCGACGGGACCGGCCTTGCCGAGCGCGTGCAGCGCGACCGCGAGCGGCTCGGCGAGAACCGCACGGCGCACGGGCAGACCGTCGGGAAGGACTCGCACCATGTCGGCCTCGACGATCAGGTACTCGGATGCCGCGCCCTGCGTGTGCGGCCAGGTCGACGCGCTGCCGAGATATGACCCGCCCGGCCACAGGTGCGGGGCGTTCTCGATGCCCTCGCGCGGCGTGCCGAAGCGCGCGGGGTGGACGGTGACCGGCGTCCCCGGCGCCAGAGCGCCGGAGGGGTCGAGGTCGACGCGGCCGGAGAGCTCGTGACCGGGGACCAGGGGTTCCCGAACCACGAACGCCCCGTTCGCGCCCTCGTAGTAGTAGTGCAGGTCCGACCCGCAGATGCCGACGTACTCGACACGCAGGCGCACCTGCCCCTTGCCGGGCTCGGGGATGGGCACGTCGCGCACCTCAGCGGTGAGCGCCTTCTCGATCAGCAGAGACTTCATCGGTGATTCCTCTCCGCGGTCAGACGACCGCTGTCATCCCGCCGTCAACGAAGATGTTCTGACCCGAGACGAAGCTCGACGCGTCGGACGCGAGGAACAGCAGCGCCCCCCGCAGTTCGTCGACGTCGCCCCATCGGGCCGCAGGCGTGCGCTGCGTCAGCCAGCGCGTGAACTCGGGATCGTCGACCAGGGCGCGGTTCATCTCGGTCGCGAAGTAACCAGGGCTGAGCGCGTTGACCTGGATGCCGAACCGCGCGAGGTCGGCGGCCATGCCGGCGGTCAGCTGCGCGACACCGCCCTTCGTCGCCGAGTACGGCGCGATCGTCTGACGCGCGAGGCGCGACTGCACGGACGCGACGTTGACGACCTTGCCCGAGCCCCGAGCGACCATCGCGGGCGTGATGAAGCGCGAGACGTAGAAGACGCCCGAAAGGTTCGCGGCGACGATGTCGTCCCAGTCGGCGACCGGGAACTCGTGGATGGGCGCGCGGCGCTGCACGCCCGCGTTGTTGACGAGGATGTCGGGCGCCCCGACGTTGTCGAGCAGATCCGCGACGGCGCTCTCGACGGCGCCGGCGTCGCTGACGTCGAAGGTCACGGCGTGCGCGGGACGACCCGACAGCTCTTCGGCTTCGGCGCGCGTCTGCTCCACGGCATCCGCGTCCCGTCCGTGCACGATCAGCCGCGCTCCGCCGCGTGCGAGGGTCAGCGCCAAGCCCCGGCCGAGGCCGCGAGACGAGCCGGTCACGAGAGCCAAGCGGTCGGACACGTCGAAGAGATCGGCGTTCGAGGCGGTCATGGGGGTCCTCCGAGTCTGAAGACGGTGAGAGCGGCCGCGAAGCCGATCACCGACTCACGCCCGCAAATCCTCACACAATGATCATATTTTTGACAAGATATGGTCGTATCAAACAACTCAGGAGGGACGGATGGCCCGAGCGTCGCACGGCTCGTTGGTGGATGCCATCGGGATGCGCATCGTCGACGGCGACCTGCCCGCGGGTCGCGTCCTGACTCTCGCGGCGCTCGAGTCCGAGTACGCCGTCTCCCGCACCGTCGTGCGCGAAGCCGTGCGCGTGCTCGAGGCGATGGGCATGCTCGAGCAACGGCGTCGGGTCGGCATCACGGTGCGCCCCGCGGTCGACTGGAGCGCCCTGGACACGCGATTGATCGGGTGGCAGCTCGCCGGACGCCGCCGCGACCAGCTCATCGCGAACACGACGGAACTGCGGGCCGCGATCGAACCGGCGGCTGCGCGCCTCAGCGCCCGCCGCGCCACCGACCTGCAGCGCGGCGAGCTGCTCCGCCTCGCCGACGAGCTCGCCCGCCTGGGAGCTGCGGGCCTCGGCGACTCCCCCGAGTACCTCGCGGCCGACATCGCGTTCCACGACCTGATCCTCGTCTCGAGCGGGAATCTCATGCTCGCAGCCGCCCGGGCGCCGATCGCCGCCGCAATCGAGGGACGCGCCCTCCACGGACTGACCCCCGGCATCCCGAACCCCGACGCCCTCGACAACCACGTCGAGACGGCCGCCGCAATCGGCCGCGCCGACGCCGATGCCGCCGAGGAGCACACCCGCCGCTACGTCGCGGCGGTGCTGACCGAAGTCCGCCCCACCCTCTGACCGACCGATCGACGAAGAGAGAGCTCATGGTCACCACACCCCCCGTCCTCGTGTTCATGGGTCCCGCCGGGACCGGCAAATCCACCGTCGCGAGCATGCTCGCCGGACGCCTCGGGTGGGACTTCCAAGAGGGCGACGATCTGCACCCCGAGGCCAACGTCGCCAAGATGGCCGCCGGTCACGCGCTGAACGACGACGACCGCTGGCCGTGGCTCGACCGCGTCGCGGCGTGGATCGACGGACAGATCGCGGCCGGCCGCCCCGGGATCATCACGTGCTCCGCACTGAAGCGCAGTTACCGTGACGTGCTGCGCCGGGACGAGGTCACGTTCGTCCTCCTCATGGGCGACCCCGCTCTCGTGCTCGAGCGTCTGCTGCGCCGCCAGGGGCACTACATGCCGCCGTCGCTGCTCACCTCGCAGTTCGAGACCCTGCAGATGCCGGATGCCGATGAGCGGGCGATCCGCGTCGACCTCGATCTGACTCCCTCCCAGCAGGTGGAGGAGGTCATCGACCGACTCAGCCTCCCCACCATCACCCCCTGAAACACGCAAAGGCCGAGCCGATAAAGTGGCGGAGGCGGCCCGCGTGAATCGCCCACCCTTCCTCGCACCTGAATACGGAGCAAACGCATGACGTCCACCCCCTCCCCGACCGGACCCTCGACCGACCAGGACCAGGCCCCGCACGAGGCCGCGCAGGTGCACGAGGGTGCGCCCGGCCCCGAAGAGGTCGCGCGTCCCACCGCCGAGGCCGATTCGCGCCCGCAGGGCGACGGTCAGGCCCACGCGAACATCGGCGTCGTCGGCTTGGCGGTGATGGGGTCCAACCTCGCACGCAACCTCGCCAGCCGCGAGGGCAACACCGTCGCGGTGTTCAATCGCTCGCGTTCGAAGACCGACGAGCTGCTCGAAGCGCACCCCGAGGCGAACTTCGTCGCGTCGTTCTCGTACGAGGACTTCGCCGCGTCGCTGTCGAAGCCTCGCACCGCGATCATCATGGTCAAGGCCGGTCGCCCCACCGACTTCGTCATCGACGAGCTGGTCAAGGTGTTCGAGCCCGGCGACATCATCGTCGACGGCGGCAACGCCCTCTTCACCGACACGATCCGCCGCGAGAAGGCCGTCCGCGAGACGGGGATCAACTACGTCGGCATGGGTGTCTCGGGCGGTGAGGAGGGCGCCCTTCTGGGCCCCTCGCTCATGCCCGGCGGCTCGGACGAGTCGTGGCAGACGCTCGGCCCGATCCTGACCTCCATCGCCGCGGTCGCCGAGGGCGAGGCGTGCGTGACCCACGTGGGCCACGACGGCGCCGGCCACTTCGTGAAGATGGTGCACAACGGCATCGAGTACGCCGACATGCAGCTCATCGCAGAGGCATACGACCTCATCCGTCGCGCCACCGGCAAGACCCCCGCCGAGATCGCCGACGTGTTCGCCGAGTGGAACCGCGGCGAGTTGGAGTCGTACCTCATCGAGATCACCGCCGAGGTCCTGCGTCAGACGGATGCCGAGACCGGCAAGCCCCTCGTCGACGTCATCCTCGACCAGGCCGGCGCCAAGGGCACCGGCGCCTGGACCGTGCAGACGGCCCTCGACCTGGGCGTCCCCGTCTCGGGTATCGCGGAGGCCACCTTCGCGCGGTCGCTGTCGAGCCACCCCGAGCAGCGCGAGGTCTCGCGCGAGCTCCCCGGCCCCTCTGGCACCGACCTGCTCTCGGGCGAGGATGCCGACGCGTTCATCGAGCAGGTGCGCCTCGCGCTGTACGCCTCGAAGATCGTCGCCTACTCTCAGGGCTTCGACGAGATCCGCGCCGGCGCGGCCCAGTACGACTGGAACATCGACCTCGGCGCGGTGTCGAAGATCTGGCGCGGCGGCTGCATCATCCGCGCCCAGTTCCTCAACCGCATCGCCGAGGCATACGACGCCGAGGCCACGCTCCCCGTGCTGCTGACCGCGCCGTACTTCGTCGAGGCCCTCGGCCGCGCCCAGGACGCCTGGCGCCACATCGTCGCGCTGTCCGCGGCGAGCGGCATCCCCGCCCCCGCGTTCAGCTCGTCGCTGGCGTACTACGACGGCCTGCGCGCCGAGCGCCTCCCCGCGGCGCTCATTCAGGGCCAGCGCGACTTCTTCGGTGCGCACACGTACCGTCGCGTCGACAAGGAGGGCACGTTCCACACCCTCTGGTCGGGCGACCGCACCGAGATCGAGGCAGAGGACACTCACTGACGGTGCAGGTGACGAGGCGGCGACGGGCTCTGCTCGTCGCCGCTTCGGCGTTGTACGCCGCGGGAGTCTGGTGGATGACGCTGCGTCCCACGATCTACGACGAGAACGTCGGCGGCATCCTGCACGCGATCCTCCGCGCCGCCCGCGGCTGGCCGCCGACCGCGTGGATCACTTTCGACGGGGTCGAGTTCACCGCCAACGTGGTGATGTTCGCGCCCCTCGGCGTGCTCGTCCTGCTGTGGGGCGGACGGTGGTGGCACGGTATCGCGGCGGGCCTGCTCATCAGCTCCGCGATCGAGACGACGCAGCTCCTGTTCCTCCCCACCCGCGTCGCCGACGTGCGCGACGTGATCGCGAACACCTCGGGAGCGGCGATCGGCGTCGTCCTGATGGCCGTTGTCGGCTGGCGCGCAGCTCGCTCTCAGGATTCCCATAAGCCACGCCATAGAAAGCTCATAGATACGAGCGCACAATGAGTTCCATGACCGTGACCGCCACCGCTCCCGCCTTCACTCGCCCCGACGGGAGCGCCCTGCGCGTCCTCGTCGTCGACGACGAGCAGATGCTCACCGACCTCCTCTCGATGGCTCTGCGCATGGAGGGATGGGACGTCCGCACAGCGGGCTCCGGCTTCGACGCCCTGCAGGCCGCGCGCGACTTCGCTCCGGATGCCATGGTGCTCGACATCATGATGCCCGACCTCGACGGCATGGCGGTCCTGCAGCGGCTGCGTCACTCCGGCAACGACGTGCCGGTCCTCTTCCTGACCGCGAAGGACGCCGTCGCGGACCGCGTCGCCGGTCTCACCGCGGGTGGCGACGACTACGTCACGAAGCCCTTCAGCCTCGAGGAGGTCGTGGCGCGTCTGCGTGGCTTGATGCGCCGCGCCGGTACCGCTCTGACGCGCGACGCGGAGCCGATCCTGCGCGTGGGCGACCTGTCGCTCAACGAGGACAGCCACGAGGTCGTGCGCGCGGGTCAGGAGATCGAGCTGACGGCGACCGAGTTCGAGCTGCTGCGGTTCCTCATGCGGAACCAGCGCCGTGTCGTGTCGAAGGCGCAGATCCTCGACCGGGTCTGGAACTACGACTTCGGCGGCCGCTCGAGCGTCGTCGAGCTGTACATCTCGTACCTGCGCAAGAAGATCGACGCGGGTCACGAGCCGCTCATCCACACGGTTCGCGGCGTCGGCTACATGATCAAAGCGCCGCAGTGACGACTCCCCCGCGGCCGGAGCCACCGGTGTCTCCTCCGCCCGCCCGTTCACGGCGGCTGACTCGGCCGTGGAGCCTCCAGGCTCGCCTGATGACGGCGGTCATCGGTATGGTCGCGTTCATCCTCATCATGATCGGGGTGTCCACCAGCGCGATCCTCAGCCAGGTGCTGCTGAACAACCTCGAGGCGGAGGTCGGCGACGTCGCCTCGCTCGCCCAGCCGCGCATCAATCTGCAGAGCACGGCCGAGAACGTCCTGGACTCGGGGCCGTTCGACAACGGCACCCTCATGGTCATGAAGACGCGCCTCGGCGGGACGACGGGGGCGGTCGTCGACGACGGGAACTCCCGCGCCCTGACCGCCGACGAGCTCGCGCAGATCGTGGAGAGCCTCGCCTCGTCGAGCCCCGCCTCGCGCACGGTGGAACTGCCGAACCTCGGCGAATACCTCGTCCGCCCCTACGGCACGGCCGGCAGTGACGAGGTCCTTCTCGTCGGGCTTCCCCTGTCACAGGTCACCGGCACGATCGGTGCCATCCTCACCACGGTCGCCCTGGTCACGACCGGTGGGCTCCTGCTCCTCGCCGCCGTCATCGCACTCGTGATCCGTCTGGGACTCCGCCCCCTCAAGGCGGTGTCCGAGACGGCGACGCGCGTCGCCTCGATCCGCATGGACCAGGGCGACGTGTCGATCACCGAGCGCGTGCCCACCGAACAGGTCGACGACCACACCGAGATCGGGCAGGTCGGCGCGGCCCTCAACACGCTTCTCGACCGTGTCGACGCCTCACTTTCCGCCCGCCAACGCAACGAAGAACTGATGCGCCGATTCGTCGCGGACGCCAGTCATGAGCTGCGCACGCCCCTGGCATCCATCCGCGGGTTCTCGGAGCTCTCGCTGCGCGCCATGCGCCAGGCCCACGATGACGAGTCGCGTCAGCGAACCGCAATGGCCGTCGAGACCACCGAGCAGTCGCTCGAGCGGATCCTCGCCCAGTCGATCCGCATGACGACGCTGGTCGAGGATCTGCTGCTGCTCGCCCGGCTCGACGAGGGCCAGGAACTCGTCTTCGGCACGGTCGACCTCACGCGTCTCGCGGTGGAGGCGGTCGGGGACGCGCGTCCCGCGGGACCCGACCACTCGTGGACCATCGACGTCCGCGACGAGCCCGTCGAGCTCGCCGGCGATGCCTCCCGCCTCCACCAGGTCGTGGCCAACCTCCTCGCCAATGCGCGCACGCACACGCCCGCCGGGAGCGAGGTGGCCGTGTCGGTGACCCGCGAGGGCGACGATGCCGTCCTCCGCGTGAACGACAACGGGCCCGGGGTCGACCCCGCGGTCGCGGCCCAGCTGTTCGAGCGCTTCGCCCGCGCCGACCGCTCTCGCGACCGGAAGACGGGCGGCACGGGGCTGGGGCTGTCGATCGCCCGGGCGATCGTCGAAGCGCACCGCGGCACGATCAGCGTGCAGAGCACGCCCGGAGACACGACCTTCGAGGTCCGCCTTCCCGCGAAGCCCGCCGACCCCGGTCCGCCCGCCGACGCCTGACGACGAGGCGGGGGTTCACGTGAGGAAGATCACGGCGTAGACGCTCACCAGCGCGACGCCGAAGACGAGCGCGAAGACGACGTGCATCCACCTCTGCCGGTTCAGCAGGGCGACGTACTCACGGAGGAACGCACTCGGCACGAAGTACGCCGCCGTGCGGGCACCCACCACACGCGCTCCGGGCAACTCGCGACGCGCCAGGAGCCCTGCGCGAAGGACGTGGTAGTCGCTCGTGACGACCAGCAGCGGCTTCGATGCGTCGATCTCCCCGACGATCGCACGTGAGAAGGCGAGGTTCTCCCGTGTGTTCAGAGAGCGCGTCTCGGGATGGACGAGGTCCGCGGGGATGCCGCGCTCTCGCAGGTAGTCCGCCATGGCCTCGGCCTCCGCGCGCGGCTCGTCGGGCCCCTGACCGCCGGACGGGATGACGAAGGGCGCGACTCCCCCGGCCCGGACCGCCCGCTGCCAGGCGGCGATCGCGCGATCGAGGCGGCCCCGGAGCAACGGCGGCACCCGCCCGTCGATCAGCCCGGAGCCCAGGACGACGATCGCGGTCGGCGTGCGCGGGACGGGCAGCGCGGCGTACAGCAGCGACGACACGAGGAACGCGACGAACGCGGCCGCCGCGTACCCCGCGATCAGGACCACGAGAGCCGCCACGAGGAAGCCGCCCAGTCCTCCCCACGCCAGGAGCGCGAGGAGGACGAACGGGAAGGCCACGAGCCCGATCCCGGCGATCAGCGACAGCAGGTTCGCCAGACTCCGCCCCTCGAGTCGCAGCATGGTGATGCCGTTGGTGATGAGGAACACCGCGAGCACCGCCACGACCACGGGCACCGCGACGGCGACGACGAGGATCGCCGCGCGGGCGGCATCCGGATCCGTCTGCACGAGCAGCTGCAGCACGCCCAGCGCGGCGAAGACGACCGCGGCGACGAGCAGAGTCCCCTCGCGCAGCTGGGCACGCTGACGGGCACGCGCCACCGCGAAGACGACGAGCAGCAGCGCGGCGAAAGCCAGGAGGAGCATGTCGCGACGCTATCGGGTCGGGCCTGCCCCTCCCGGGCGCTTGCGGGGCGCGCCCGCGTCTGCGTCCGGTCGCGGGTCAGTACCCCGCGAAGGCGTCGGTCGTGAGCGATCTGGCCTTGGCGAGCGCCGGCGCGAGATCCGAGATGAGCCGGGGCGGACCCGAGACATAGGCCACGCGCTGGGCGATGTCGGGAACCGTGCGAAGCACAGCATCGGCGTCGACCCGGTCGGGTCCCGCCCACGACCATCCCGCGGGCAGATCGTGCGGTTCCTCACGCGAGAAGACGACGACCGGGATGCCGCTCGCCGCGATCTCATCACGGAAGGCGAGTTCGCTCGGGTCGGACACCACGTAGACGAGAACGGCGTCGCGGCGCTGCCCGGTGGCCTGGAGGTGCCGCAGCTGCGAGACGAACGGCGTCACGCCGATCCCCGCGGCGACCAGCAGCACGGGCGCGGTCGGTCGAGAGGGAAGGACGAAGTCCCCCCACACGCCCGTGACAGCGAGAGTCGAGCCCGGCTCGACGGCCGCGAGCGCCTTCTTGTACGAGGACTGCGAGCCGTCCTTGTAGGCGATGCGCACCTCGGGCAGGTCTTCCGGGGCGGACACGATCGAGAACTCCCGCCGCGTGCCGCGGGCGTCGGGTCGACGGTGCGGGACGTCGAGCTCCAGGTACTGACCGGGCGAGAACGCGAAGGGACGCGCGGCGTGGAAGGTCAGTTCGCGGACGGTCGGAGTCAGGTCGCGACGGCGTTCGACGCGCAGGCGCACCGCCGCGCGCAGGCAGAACGCGAACGCCACGAGATTGCCGATCAGCAGAGCGCGCTCCTGTCCGAGCGTGATCGCCCCGACGGCGATCGGCCAGCCGGCCAGGACGCCCACGACGATCGCGACGGCGTACTGCTGCAGGCGGCGCGGCGGCAGGGTGAGCGGCTCCGACAGCATGAACGCACCGAGGAAGAGGAACGGCGACGAGAACGCGACCTGCACGAGCAGCGTCGGCACGTCGACCGGAAAGCCCGCCGACTGGAACTGAATGCTGGTGCGCACGAACGCGACCGTCATCGCCACGAGCCAGAACGTCACCACGATCGGGAGTTTGTCGGTGCGTAGGAGCAGCAGCACACCGAGCGCCAGTACGCCGATCGCCATCAACGGGGTTCCGACCCACCAGGCCGAGCCACCGAGATCCGGCGCCCAGACACTCACGATGGTCAGCACCGCCGCCCCCGTGGCTGCCGGGTTGAAGACGTGACGGCCACGCCAGACGAGGAGGTACTTCGATGCGGATGCCACGACCCCGGCGAGGGCGAGACCGGCCAGCGCGAGCGGCTCGAGGCTCGGACGGAGCACGAACAGCAGGATCGCGGCGGTGATCAGCGAGGACTCGAGGCGGCGCGGCATCCGGAGTATGCCCTGCGCGACCAGGTCGGTCGCCGCGCACGCGACAGCGAGCACCACGGCGCTCGCGACGATCTCGAGCGGCTGGGGCCCGATCTGTCCGGCGAAGGAGAGCACGAGGGCATAGACAGCCAGCAGGCCGAGCGACGACAGGACGAGGCGGTACATCGACACCCGGCCAATGAGGCCGAGCACGTGGGTCGAGCCCGCGGTGAGCGTGGCGCTCATGGGATTCCCTTCGAAAGCTGTGGCGTTGAGGTCACGAGAAGATCTCGCCGGTGAAACCCGGCGACCATTCCACGCGACCGTCGGTGTGCATACGCACCCAGTGCGCGTTCCAGGATGCCGCGAGTTCCGGTCCCCCGTCGAAGAACAACGCGGTCGCGAGGGCGTCGGCCCGCATCGCGGTGTCGGCCGCTGCCCAGGTCGCCGCGTAGGCCCGGACCGGCGCGCCCGTGCGGGCGTCGAGGACGTGGTGCAGGTTGTCGCCCCACGCCCGCCGATTGATCGCCGACGCGCACAGCGCCCCCTCGGCGACGGTGATCACACCGATCGCGAGGGTCGGGTCGTACGGGTGCTCGAGCGCGACGCGGATCGGCTCGCCGCGAACGGCGAGGTCGCCGGATGCGTCGACGACGATGTCGCCGTCGACGTGCGCGCGCACCACGTTGACCACGAGGTCGACGAGACGACCCTTGCCGAGCGCGCCCACGTCGATCGTGGCGGGACGCGCGACGGCGAGCCGCCCGTCGCTCCACGAGAGGGTGTCGCGCCACACCGGCGCCGGCTCCGGATCGCCCGACGGGGCGAGCGTCAGCCGCGCGTCGTAGCCCAGGCGCGCGAGCGCGTCGCCGATGAGCGGATTGACGGCGCCGGCCGTCGCGGTGTCGAGCTCGTCGTACAGCGAGAGCATGGCATCCGCGTCGTCGGGGGCGGGGACGGATGCCATGCGTCCTCCCGCGAGGGCGGAGACGAGCGAGTCGTCGCGGAACCGCGACCACTCCCGGTCGAAGCGGTCGATGACGGCCGACACCGCGTCGCGGGCGACCGGGGGCAGCGGCGCCGCCGTCTCGATCGCCCACGACGTGCCGATCGCGTCGAAGGTCCAGGTCGAACCCGTCGCGGTCGGGATGGTCATGATGGTCAGGCCTTGGCCTCGGTCTTGATGGTGTCGACCGCCTTGTTGAAGCCGCCGCTGGTGAGCGACGACCCGGCGACCTTGCTCACCGAGATCTCGTCGAGCTTCTTGCCGACGACCTCGTCCTTGATGCCGCCGATGAACTCGCTCTGGTAGCGCTTCGATTCGGCGGCCTGCGGATCGCCCGTGACCGTCACGTCGGTGATGGTGTCTCCGGCGAGGGTGAGGGTGACGTCGACGGTCTCGACGCTCTCGGGAGTGGCGTACTGGCCCGTCGCCTCGTAGGTGCCGTCCTTGTAGGTGCTCGAGGTCGTCGAGGTGTCCGTCGTCGAGCTGTCGGTGGTCGCGCTCGCGGTGGGAGCCGCGGTCGCCGCCGGAGCCGTGTCGGCGGGAGCAGCGGCGTCGGTGGTCGAGCCGCCCGAGCAACCGGCCAGGGTGACGATGCCGGCGACGCCCAGGAGAGCGGTGCCGATGCGGACGGGACGGGGTACGGCGGTGGTGCGGATCATCAGGGTCCTCCTTCTGTCGTGCCTCGCGGCGCGTTCGTGCTCACCGTAGGAACACGACCTTGGCGGCACCTCGGTTCAATACTTTGTGCAACCTATGAGAGACCCTGCGGCGCAGTGGGCGGGGAACCCCGTACCGTCGCGCGGAGATCTCGGGCGACACGCCGGGTCACGGCATCCGGAACCGGCGTGTCGGCCCCGGACTCCGCCTGACGGTACAGCCACGAGGGAAACGAACTCAGCCGCCTCCCGTAAGGAGACGGCTGAGCGACGGAGGAACGCTTACGCGTCGCCGCCGAACATGCTCGTGACCGAGCCGTCCTCGAAGACCTCGTGGATCGCGCGCGCGAGCAGCGGCGCGATCGGCAGCACCGTGAGACCGGGGAAGCGGCGCTCCGCGGGCAGCGGCACGGTGTCGGTGACGACCACCTCGTCGATCGCGGGATCCTGCAGGCGTTCGCTCGCGGGATCGCTGAAGATCGCGTGCGTGGCGGCGACGATGACCTTGCGCGCGCCGTTGGCCTTGAGCGCCTGCGCGGCCTTCTGGATGGTCCCGCCGGTGTCGATCATGTCGTCGACCAGCAGGCAGGTACGGCCCTTCACGTCACCGACGATCTCGTGGACCGAGACCTGGTTGGCGACCTTCGGGTCACGACGCTTGTGGATGATCGCCAGCGGCGCCCCCAGGCTGTCGGACCACGTGTCGGCGACGCGCACGCGCCCCATGTCGGGCGAGACGACCGTGAGGGTGTCGCGGTCCTCGCCGGAGAGTCCCTGCTCGAAGTGCTCGAGGAGGACGGGCTTGGCGAACAGGTGGTCGACCGGACCGTCGAAGAAGCCCTGGATTTGTGCCGCGTGCAGGTCGACGCTCATGATGCGGTCGGCTCCGGCGGTCTTCAGCAGGTCGGCGACGAGCCGGGCGCTGATGGGCTCGCGACCACGGCCCTTCTTGTCCTGACGCGAGTACGGGAAGTACGGCGCGACCACGGTGATGCGCTTGGCCGAGGCGCGCTTGAGCGCGTCGAGCATGATGAGCAGCTCCATGAGCCACTCGTTGACCGGCGGCCCGAACGACTGCACGACGAAGACGTCGCAGCCGCGGATCGACACCTCGAAGCGGGTGTAGATCTCACCCGAGGCGAAGGTGCGGTGCTCGGTGGGAGCGAGCTCGGTGCCGAGGTGCTCGGCGACCTGCTTCGCCAGCTCGGGGTGGGAGCGCCCCGAGGCGACGACGAGTCGTTTCTTGGTCTTGGCGACGAGCCCGGGGGCGATGCCGTTGTCGCGGTCGAGGTCTACACGATTCTTCTTACGAGCCATCGGCCGCTTCCTGTTCAGCCCGAGCCCGTGCGGCCACATCGGCCGCTGCGGTGCCCGGTCGGTTCTTCTCGACCCACCCCTCGATGTTGCGCTGAGGTGCAACGCTGAGGGCCAGCGCGCCGGGCGGGACGTCCTTGCGGATGACCGCACCGGCACCCGTCTTGGCGCCGTCTCCAATCGTAACCGGCGCGACGAAGACGTTGTGCGAGCCGCTGTGCACCTCGTCGCCGATCACGGTGCGGTGCTTGGTGAGGTCGTCGTAGTTCGCGGTGATCGCGCCGGCGCCGAGGTTGACGCCGCGACCGATGTCGGTGTCACCGATGTACGACAGGTGCGGAACCTTGCTGCCCTCGCCGATCGACGAGTTCTTGACCTCCACGAACGTGCCGACCTTGCCTTTCACGCCGACCCGGGCGTTCGCACGCAGGTAGGCGAAGGGGCCGACGGTCGCTCCGGCCTCGATGACGGCGAGCGTGCCGTCGGTGCGGGTGATCGTCGCGTCCTCGCCCACCTCGCAGTCGGTGAGCGTCGTGTCGGGGCCGATCGTCGCCCCCGACGCGATGACGGTGGCCCCGCGCACGTGCGTGTTCGGCAGGATCGTGACGTCGGGCGCCAGTGTCGCGGTCACGTCGATCCAGGTGGTCGCGGGGTCGACGACCGTGACTCCCTCCAGCTGCCAGCGACGGACGGTTCGCGCGTTGAGCGTGCGGCCCGCTTCCGACAGCTGGACACGGTCGTTGACCCCGAGCGCCGCAGCGGCGTCGGAGGTGACGGATGCCGCGACCCCGAGGTGCGCGTCCCGGAGCAGACCGACCACGTCGGTGAGGTACTTCTCGCCCTGGGCGTTGTCGGTCCCAACGAGCGCGAGCTGGGTCCGAAGCGGTGACGCCTGGAAGACGTAGACCCCGACGTTGATCTCGGTGACCGCTGCTTCGTCGGCCGTGGCGTCTTTCTGCTCGACGATCCGGCGCACGCCGTCGGTCTCGTCGCGCAGGATGCGGCCGTACCCGAAGGGCTGGTCGACGCGCGCACTGAGCAGGGTCACGGCGGTGCCGCCGGAGCGATGGGTGGCGAGCAGCTCGGTGAGGGTGCCCGTCTCGAGCAACGGCACATCGGCGCTCAGCACCAGCACGTCGCCCTCGAATCCCTCGAGGGCGCCGAGCGCCGCCTCGACCGCGCGGCCGGTGCCGGGGACATCGTCCTGATCGACGACGACGACCCCGGGGGCGAGCTCGGCGACGGTGGCGGCGACCTGCTCGCGTTCGTGCCGGACGACCACCACGATGCGCGCGGGATCGAGGGATGCCGCCGTGTCGAGGACATGCCCGACCAGGGGGCGGCCGCCCACGGGATGCAGCACCTTGGGGAGGCGGGATCGCATACGCGTGCCTTGGCCCGCAGCGAGGACGACGACGGCGAGCTCGGTCGTTGAGGTCATGCTCCGCCGCCAGGATTCGAACCTAGACCTAACAGCTCCAAAGGCTGTCGTGCTGCCGTTACACCACGGCGGACCGTGCCCGCGGGCACCGGTCAAGTCTGCCAGACCCGTCAGCCGCGCGTCGGCGCGCCGCACGCTCTCGCCATAATGAGACCGTGAGCACGAACCGGGACAGCGACGAGGTCGACCGCATCGTCGACGCCTGGATGCGCCAACGCCCCGACCTCGACTTCTCTCCCCTCGAGGTGCTCTCGCGCGTCGCGCGCCTCTCGCGTCACCTCGACATCGCCCGGAAGGAAGCCTTCCGCCGCAGTGACATCGAGTCGTGGGAGTGGGATGTCCTCTCGGCGTTGCGGCGCGCGGGCGAGCCGTACCAGCTCAGCCCGAAGCAACTCCTGCAGCAGACGCTCGTCTCGAGCGGCACGATGACCAACCGCATCGACCGGCTCGTCGCCCGCCGGTTCGTGCGGCGCGAATCCGACCCCGGCGATGGACGGAGCATTCTCGTGACCCTGACCGACGACGGCCGTGTGCGTGTCGACGCCGCGATCACCCGCCTGGTCGACGCCGAAGCGCTGCTTCTCGACGGCCTGTCGCGCAGCGACCGCGACCGTTTGGCCACCCTGCTGCGCAAGCTGAGCATGGGATTCGACGCGTGACCGACACCGCCGCGGCCGCCACCATGTGGGACCGATTCAAAGCGTGGCTCGACGTGCGCTTCCGCTCCCCCGCGGCCATCTACGGCCTCATCGTCTACGCGTCGTTCATCACGATCGCCGACGACCACGCCGACTCACCCTGGGAACTGCTCGGGGCATCCGTCTTCCCCCTGCTGGTCTTCTACATCGCCCACGTCTTCGCTCACACCCTGACCGAGCACGGTACGCACGGCCTGCGCCACTCGACGCGCGAGGCGATGCGGCACGCCGCCGGAATGCTCTACGCGTCGCTGCCCGCCGCGCTCTGCCTCGTGTGGGCGGGGATGACGAACGCCTCGGTCGACGACGCCTCGGACTGGACCGCCTTGGCAACGATCATCGTGCTCGCGATCCTCGGCTACAACGCCTACCGTCGCCGCGGATCCCGGCTCGTGTTCCGTCTCGTCGGAGCCCTGTCGACCGCCGTGCTCGGGGTGTTCATCGTCGTGCTCGAGACGATGGTGCACTGACGCGCGTCCTCGGCGCCGCGGGTCAGCCGATCGCCTCGGTGAGCTCGAACCACCGCATCTCGAGCTCGTCGCGCTCGGCCTCGAGACCCGAGATGCGCTGCATCTCCTTGCCGAGACCGACGTAGTCGCCCTGGTCGTGCTCGGCGAGCGCCGCCTTGGCCCGGTCGATCTGCTGCTGCAGCTTCTCGATCTTGCGCTCGGTGGCGGATGCCTCCTTCTGCGCCGCGCGAAGGTCGGCGCCCTGGAGGCCCCTGGATGCCGCGGCCCCAGCCGCCGTCGACCGCGAGGGCTCGGCATCCTGAAGTGCCCGGAGCCGCAGGTACTCGTCCACTCCACCGGGGAGGTGGCGGAGCTTGGCATCCAGGATCGCGTACTGCTGATCGGTGACGCGCTCGAGGAAGTACCGGTCGTGGGAGACGACGATGAGCGTGCCGGACCACGAGTCCAGCAGGTCTTCCATCGCCGCGAGCATGTCGGTGTCGAGGTCGTTGGTCGGCTCGTCGAGGATCAGCACGTTGGGCTGGTCGAGCAGGATCAACAGGAGCTGCAGACGCCGCTTCTGTCCGCCCGAGAGGTCTTTCACCGGCGTCGAGAGCTGCGCGCTCGAGAACCCGAGCCGCTCGAGCAGCTGGCCCGGGGTGAGCTCTTGCGCCTTGGACCCCGCGCCGAAGGAGTACGTGGTGCGGAGCCCCGCGATGACGACGCGCACCGGGTCGTTCAGGTGCTGCTCGAGTTCGTCGAGACGCTGGGTGAGGGTCGCGACCTTGACGGTCTTCCCGCGCTTCACGCGACCGCTCGTGGGTTCGAGCGTGCCGGTGATGAGGCTGAGGAGCGTCGACTTGCCCGCGCCGTTCACCCCGAGGATGCCGGTGCGCTCCCCCGGCGCGATGCGCCACTCGACGTCCTTCAGCACCGTCTTGTCGCCGAACGCGACGCCCGCGTCGAGAAGATCGACGACGTCCTTGCCCAGGCGTGCGACCGCGAGCGACTGCAGCGCCACCTTGTCGCGGATCTCCGGAACATCGGCGATGAGCTCGTTCGCGGCGTCGATGCGGAACTTCGGCTTCGACGTGCGGGCGGGCGCGCCGCGGCGCAGCCACGCGAGCTCTTTGCGGGCGAGGTTCTGCCGACGCTGTTCGATGGATGCCGCCTGGCGGTCGCGCTCGACACGCTGCAGGATGTACGCCGCGTAACCGCCCTCGAAGGGCTCGACGATGCGGTCGTGCACCTCCCACGTGGTGTTGCAGATCTCGTCGAGGAACCACCGGTCGTGCGTGACGACCAGGAGTCCGCCCGCACTCGGCGCCCAGCGCTTCTTGAGGTGCCCGGCGAGCCAGGTGATGGCCTCGACGTCGAGGTGGTTGGTGGGCTCGTCGAGGAACAGCACGTCCCAGTCGCCTGAGAGCAGCCTCGCCAGCGCGACGCGGCGTCGTTGGCCGCCGGAGAGGTCGCCGAGACGCGCGTCCCACGGCAGGTCGCCGAGCAGCCCCGCGATCACATCACGCGTGCGCGCGTCTCCCGCCCACTCGTGCTCGGCGCGGTCGCCGACGACCGCGTGGCCGATGGTGTCGTCGTCGTCGAGCGTGTCCTGCTGATCGAGGACGCCCACGGTCACTCCCCCGCGCACCGTCACGCGACCGCCGTCGGGCTCGCGGATGCCCGCGAGCATGCCGAGCAGGCTCGACTTGCCGTCGCCGTTGCGACCGACGATGCCGATGCGATCGCCCTCGTTCACGCCGAGCGAGACGGAGTCGAAGACGACCTTGGTCGGGTATTCCAGGTGCAGGGCTTCGCCCCCGAGCAGATGTGCCATATCCGTCCCAGGCTACGCGGTGCCCGGCCCCCGGCGCGCGTGGTGCTCCCGGCATCCGGAAACGACGACGGGGTCGCCCGGCGAACCGGACGACCCCGTCGGAGCGGAGAGGCTCAGAGGCCGTTGGCCGAGAGCCATTCCTTCGCGATGTCGGCGGACGACTTCTGGTCGACCTTGGACTCGACGTTGAGTGCGACGAGGCCCTCGGTCGTGAGCTTCGCGCTGACCTTGTTCAGCACGTCGGACACCTCGGGCGCAATGTTCGCATTCACGACCGGCACGACGTTCGACGCGAGGAACAACCCCTTGGGGTCGGTCAGCGTGACGAGGTTGTCGGTCTTGATACGGGGGTCGGCCGTGTAGACGTTCGCGACCTGGACCGTGCCGGCGACGAGGTCGTCGACCGTGGTGTCGCCGGTGGCCGAGAACTGCACGCTGACGCCATAGGTCGACTGCAGACCCGTCGGCCCGTAGGGGCGCTCGGCGAGCTCGAGGTTGCCTCCGAGGGTGAGACCCGAGGTCACCTTGGCGAGGTCGGCGATCGAAGTGAGACCGTTCGCGTCGGCGAAGGCCTTGGTGACGGTGTACGAGTCCTGGTCGGTCGCGGGCGACTGGTCGAGGACCTCGAGGCCCTCGGGAAGGGCGGCGGGCAGCGCCTTGTAGACGTCCTCCGAGGTGCGGGCGGTGGTGTCCTTCTCGAAGAACTGCAGGAGGTTGCCGGTGTACTCGGGGAAGACCGAGACGGTGCCGTCCTCGAGCAACGGGATGTAGGCGTCGCGCTGACCGATCTGGAACTGGCGGGTCACCGTCTTGCCCGCGCCCTCCAGGGCCTGGGCGTAGATCTCGGCGATGATCTCGTTCGAGTAGTACGCCTGCGAGCCGACGACGATCGTGGCGGACGAGGCCGAGGCGTCGCCGCCGCCGTTGCTGAGGGGGTCGCTCGACCCGCCGCTGCAACCGGCGAAGGCGAGGGAGGCGACCGCGAGGCCGGCGAAGAGGCCGAGGCCCTTCCGGGTTCGTGCTGTGAACATGGGTGCTCTCTTTCCTGGTGATTCGGGAATCGGATGGATCAGGGGGTCGCCGGGGGCGCTGCGGGCGATCCCACGGCGAGAGCTTCGGCACGGCGACGGCGGGCTGAGCGTCGCCGGGGCTGGGCGGCACCGGCGACACGGATGCCGCGGGGCACCACGAGGTGCTGAAGAAGGGCGAAGAGCCCGTCGGTGACGAGCGCGAGCGCGGCGACGAGGATCGCGCCGCCGATGAGCATGTCGAAGCGGCGGAGTGGAATCGCGGCCACGATGTACTGGCCGAGCCCGCCGAGGCCGATGTAGGCCGCGATCGTGACCGTGGCCAGCACCTGAAGGGTCGCGGCGCGGATGCCGCCGACCAGCAGCGGCAGCCCGAGGGGGACCTCGATGCGCCAGAAGACCTGCATCTGGGTCATGCCCATCGAGCGCCCCGCGTCGATCACGCGACGGTCGATCGCCTCGAGGCCCGTGTAGGCGCCGGCGAGGAGCGAAGGGATCGCGAGGATGACGAACGAGATGACCGCCGCCTCGGGCTTGTGCAGCACCCCGAGGAGCAGCGTCAGCAGGATCAGCAGGCCGAACGACGGGATCGCGCGCGCCGCCCCCGAGATCGCGACCGCGGTCTCGCGTCCCTTGCCGGTGTGACCGATGAACCAGCCGAGCGGGATGGCGATCGCCCCCGCGACGACGACCGCGATGAGCGTGTACACGAGCTGCACGCCCAGCGCCGTGCCGAGCGGGTCGTAGGGACTCTGATCGCCCGAGAAGATCCACGCGAACGCCTCGCCGATGAGGTTCATGCCTTCACCAGCGTGCGGTTGGAGATGCGCGACACGGTCCGTGCACCCCGCGTCCACGGCATGAGCAGACGCCCGGCGAGAACGAGGAGCAGATCGACGACGAGAGCGATCACCACGACCGCGATCACCCCGGCGAACACCTCGGGGATGATGCGGCGCTGGAGGCCGTTCGTGAACAGGTAACCGAGGTTCTGGATGCCGACGAGGATGCCGACCGTCGCGAGCGCGATCGTGCTGGCCGAGGTCACACGTAGCCCCGCGAGCACCACGGGACCGGCGAGCGGGAACTCCACCGCCCAGAACCGACGGAACGACCCGTAGCCGATCGCCGTGGCCGCCTGGCGCACCCCGGCATCCACCGAATCCAGGCCGTCGGCGACGGCGCGAACGAGGATCGCCACCGCGTAGATCGCGAGCGCGACGACGAGGTTGTTCTCGCTGATGATGCTGTACCAGCCGGTGATAACGGGGACGAGGATCAGAAGGGCGAGTGAGGGGATCGTGTAGAGCAGGCCGGTGATCGTGATCACGCTGCTGCGGACGAGGCGATAGCGCCACGCGACCCACCCGATCGGAATGCTCACGACGAAGCCGACGACCAGGGCGATGAGGCTCTGACGCAGGTGCACCAGGGTCAGTTCCCCGATCAGCTCGAGATTGTTGACGACCCAGTTCACGGGTGGGAGTCCTCCACGAGAGCGCCCTGCGTGCGCCCCTCGGCATCCACAACGACCGTCCCGCGTGACGTCTGCTTGAGGTGCAGGGCGCGCTTGCCTTTGACGGCACCGATGAAGCTCGCCACGAAGTCGGATGCCGGGTTCTCGACGATCTCGCTCGGAGAGCCGACCTGCGCGATGTGGGCGCCCTTCTCGAGGATCACGACCTGATCGCCGAGGAGGAACGCCTCGTCGATGTCGTGCGTGACGAAGACGATGGTCTTGCCGATCTCGCTCTGCAGGCGCAGGAGCTCCTGCTGCAACTCGTCGCGGACGATCGGGTCGACCGCGCCGAACGGCTCGTCCATGAGGAGGATGTTGGGGTCGGCGGCCAGCCCGCGGGCCACGCCCACGCGCTGCTGCTGACCGCCGGAGAGCTGGCTGGGGTAGCGGTCGGCCATCGCGGTGTCGAGGCCCACGGTCTCCATGAGCTCGAGCGCCCGCTTGCGCGCGGTCTTGCGGCTCTGTCCCTGGAGCACGGGGACGGTGGCGATGTTGTCGGCGACGGTGAAGTGCGGCAGGAGACCGGAGTTCTGCATGACGTAGCCGATGCTGCGGCGCAGCTGCACCGCGGGCTTTCCCCCGATGTCGTCGCCGTCGATCGAGATCGTGCCGGAGGAAGGCTCGACCATCCGGTTGATCATCCGCAGCAGCGTCGTCTTGCCGCAGCCGGAGGATCCGACCAGCACGGTCGTCTTGCGCGAAGGGATGACGAGGCTGAACTCATCGACGGCGCGGGTGCCGTCGGGGAAGACCTTCGAGACGGTCGAGAACTCGATCATGCTGTGCCCGACCTCAGTCGGAGACCACGACCTTGCGGTCGAAAGCCACGTAGCCGGCGAAGTCGGTGCCGACGCGCTCCACCGCGCCGGGGCGCAGGTCGGGGTACGACCAGGCGCCGTCGGCGAGCTCCGCCCCGTCGAGCGAGACGTTCCAGTACTGCACCTCGCCCTTCCACGGGCAGGTGTACGGAGTGGGGCTCTCGTTCAGGGCGCCCTCGCGCACAGCGCGCGGCGGGAAGTACCAGTTGCCCTCGATCGACACCACGTCGTCGCGGTCGGCTTCGGCGATCACGACGCCGTCGAGCACTGCCTTCATGGCGAACCCCTTTCGTGGTGTCCCGCGGGCACGGCACCCAGCGGTGGATTGACCACCTCCCGAGAGGCTAACCGGGCGGATGCTGCGCAAAACGAACATTGCCCCGTGTGACGGGCTGGTCTAGGGTGCGGGTCGGTCAGAGGACGCGGGCGCCGCCGACAGGCCCGTGGACGTGCAACGCGACGAGCCCGGCGGCGCTCAACGTGACCTGCAGATCGATCGCCGACTCCTCGTCGGCCGCGAGGAACGCGAGCGTCGGCCCCGACCCGGACACGAGGCCGGCGAGGGCTCCAGAGCTCTCGCCGCGCTCGAGCACCCGAGCGAGGTCGGGGCGGAGATGGAGGGCGGGCGCCTGCAGGTCGTTGCGCAGCGAGGCGGCGAGCATTTCGGCCGTCGCCCTGGCGCAGCGCGTGGAGAATCTCGGGTGCCACCGCGGGCACCCGGGGCGCCGGTCCGATGTCGACGGCGTGGCGCTCGCGATGCGCGTCGAGCTCGCCGTAGACCACGGGGGTCGACATGCCGATCTCGTTCGGCACCAGGACCCAGTCGAAACGGCCACGGGCCAGGGCGGGGCTGAGCTCGTCGCCGCGCCCGGTTCCGACCGCCGTCCCGCCGAGCAGGGCGAACGGCACGTCGGCTCCGAGCTGGGCCGCGAGGCGCACCAGCTCCGAGGTCGGCATCCCGAGCCCCCAGAGGGCGTCGCACGCGACGAGAGCCGCCGCTGCGTCCGCGGAGCCGCCTCCCATGCCGCCGGCCACGGGCACGGCCTTGACGATCGAGAGGTGCACCCCGCGATCGATCCCCGCGGTCTCGGCCAGCAGACGGGCCGCCCGCACCGCCAGATTGCGGTCGTCGGTGGGCACCCCGTCGATGTCGACGGGACCCCGCGCGGACACCTCGAGCGTGAAATCGTCGGCCGCGGTGGCGGTCATCTCCTCGTAGAGCGAAACGGCCTGGTACGCCGTGGCCACATCGTGGTAGCCGTCGTCCTTGACGTCGCCGACCTCGAGGAAGACGTTGATCTTGCCCGGGGCACGGACGCGGACCGATTCAGCGGAGCTCATGATGACGACGACGCCCGCCAGAGGTCGACGTCGGCGGCCTCGGACAGCGCGTCGATGCGCTCCAGCTCTTCGGTGTCGAACGCCGGGCCCTCGAGCGCGGCGAGGTTCTCGTCGAGCTGCTGCGTCCGCGAGGCGCCGATGAGGGCGGATGCCACGGTCTCATCGCGCAGCACCCATTGCAGCGCCATCTGCGCCAGGGTCTGCCCGCGCTCCTTCGCGATGACGTTCAGGCTCCGCAGCGCCGAGAGGGCGGCATCCGTCAGCATCCGGTCGGGCAGGGAAGAACGCTTCTGGGAGCGGTCGGCCTGACCGTCGCCGAGGTACTTGTCGGTGAGGAGCCCCTGCGCCAGGGGCGTGAAGGCGATCGCGCCCATGCCCTCCTGCCGGAGCGTGGAGGTGAGCCCGTCCTCGACCCAGCGGTTGAGGATCGAGTACGACGGCTGGTGGATCACCAGCGGCGTGCCGAGCGAGCGGGCCACGGCGGCGGCCTCGGCGGTGCGCTCGGCGCTGTACGACGAAATGCCGACGTAGAGCGCCTTGCCCTGCCGGACGAGCGTATCGAGGGCGCCGATCGTCTCTTCGATGGGGGTCACCGGGTCGACGCGGTGCGAGTAGAAGATGTCGACGTAGTCGACGCTCATGCGCTTCAGCGACTGGTCGGCGCTCGCCAGGAGGTACTTGCGCGATCCCCAGTTGCCGTAGGGCCCGGGCCACATGTCGTAGCCGGCCTTCGACGAGATGATCAGCTCGTCGCGATACCGGCCGAAGTCCTCGCGCATCATGCGGCCGAAGTTCGTCTCGGCCGAGCCGTACGGCGGGCCGTAGTTGTTCGCGAGGTCGAAGTGCGTGATGCCGCGGTCGAAAGCGTGACGAAGCACCTCGCGCTGGCGGTCGAAGGGCACGTTGTCGCCGAAGTTCCACCACAATCCGAGGGAGATCGGGGGGAGGAAGAGGCCGCTCCGACCGACCTGCCGGTATGCGACACTGGAATATCGCGCATCCCGCGCGCTGTAAGGCCGGTGAAGGTCAGGTACGTCCGGGCCGAATCGAGCGGGATCAGTCACTCTTCGACAGTAGCGCGCCCACCCCCCTGCTTCGGCCCCGATGCCGAAACGCTCCCGTAACGCCGAGTATCTACGGTGTACGGATTCACCATCGACCCCTGAGGAGGCCGCACATGCGCTCGATCGTTCCCCTTCCGATCGACACCGACCCCTGGCGGGCGCTCCTTTCGCGACCCGATATCCGGATGCTGGACGGCATCCTCCACGTCATCGACGACGCGTCCACCCCATCGGATGCCGAGCGAGACGACCTGCTGACCGTCGCCGAGGCCGTCGAAGCCGCCGGCGTCTCCGTGATGCTCGTTCGCGACGCCAACCGGCGGCCGAAGCTCGTCGTCGACACGGTCGACGCGGATGCCGCTCTCGCCGCTCTGCGCGACCCCGAGCTGGGTCCGATCTACCTCAAGGCGCGTGGCGAGGACCCGGTCCCTGCTCACAGCGTCGCCCCCTCCCCCGGCTCGGTGGAGGCGTACGCCGTCTTCCGTCCGCGCACCTCGACCGAGGGCTCGTACCGGTACGGAGCGGCCCTCGCCCCGCGGCTGGAGTTCTGGCGGTTCGGCGAGAAGACCATCGAGGCTCCGCGCCCGAGCGCCCTCACCCGCCGCCGCTTCGCGCGGGCCGACCTCGACCTCGTCGAGATCGAGCGGTACGGCCGCCGGTGGCAGACGGTCGCGGGCATGTTCGACCCGCACCCGAAAGAGTTCGTCGGCGACATCGACATGGTGTTCTCGTGGGTCGACGGGTCGTCGAGCGAGTTCCAGCGGCAGCGCGCCGCACGCATGCAGGGCTACGTCGTGGGCGACGGCGACGACAACGCCGCCCGCTACCGACAGGTCGACGAACTGCGGTACGCGCTGCGGAGCGTCCACATGTACGCGCCCTGGGTGCGCCGCATCTTCATCGCGACCGACTCCCCGACCCCGGAGTGGCTCGCGGACCACCCCAAGGTCACGATCGTGCGCAGCGAGGAGTTCTTCGCCGACCCCTCGGTGCTCCCGACGCACAACTCGCACGCCGTCGAGGCGCAGCTTCACCGCATCCCCGGGCTCGCCGAGCACTTCCTCTACAGTAACGACGACATGTTCTTCGGTCGCCCCGTCACCCCCGAACTGTTCTTCAGCGGCGGCGGCGTGAGCCGTTTCGTCGAGAGCGGCATCCGGATCGGCAGCGGCGCCCCGCACGTGGACCGCTCGGGCCACGACAACGGTCTGCGCGTGAACCGGGCGCTGCTGAAGGAGCGCTTCGGCCGGGTGATCACGCTCGACCTGGAGCACTGCGCGACGCCGCTGCGCCGCTCCGTGGCGTTCGAGCTCGAGCAGGAGTTCGCCGACGACTACGCGCGGACGGCCGCGAGCCGTTTTCGTTCGGCCACCGACATCTCGGTCACGAACAGCCTCTACCACTACTACGCGCTGGCCACGGGCCGCGCGGTCGTCACGACCGAGCCGCGCACGCGCTACGTCCAGACGACGCAGCTCGATTCGCTGCGCACGATGGAGCGTCTCGTCTCGCGCCGCGACACCGACATGTTCTGCCTCAACGACGGGAGCGTGCCCGAGATCCCCGAGGAGGTGCGGGTGCCCGCGCTCCGCGCGTGCCTCGAGCGCTACTTCCCGATCGCGGCCCCGTGGGAGAAGACGAGCGTCAGCGCAGAACCGGCAGCGGCGTCGTCGGCGGCGACACCCGCCCACTGAGTCCGCGGTTCGCCGGGACCTCGATGCCGGCGTCACGGAGGCGCCGCTGCGACTCGGCGGCATCCACGTACTGGAGGGCGTCGCTGGTCGCGAGCGGCACCACGGAATGCACGATGGTCTCGTCGTAGACGTGCACGATGTTGAAGCCCTGCGCCGCGTCCTGGGGGCGGGTTCCGCCGACGGGAACCATCAGGTCCTGCGTGTAGCAGGTGGCTGAGGCCACCGACACCGGGATACCGGCGAACGTGGCGAAAGTCGAGTAGTGCAGGTGTCCGGCGAGGATCGTGCGGACGTCGGATCCGCGCAGCACGGCGGCGAGGCTCCGCTGGTCGCGCAACTCCACCGACGCGGCGAGATCGAGCACGCTCGGGACCGGCGGGTGGTGCATGGCGAGGATCGTGCCGAGCGGAGCGGGCGTCGACAGCACGTCCGCGAGCCAGGCGAGCTGGTCGGCGGTGACCTCGCCGTGGTGGGCACCGGGGACGGACGTGTCGAGCGTGACGATGCGCAGACCGTCGAACTCGTCGACGCGGTCGACGGGCGCCGTGGCATCGGCCGCGTCGCCGGGAAGCAGATGCGAGCGGAACGTCGCACGGTCGTCGTGGTTGCCCATGACCCACACGACCCGCGTCTCGAGACGCGCGGCGAGCGGCTCGACGAGTGCGCGCACCCGGTCGTAGGCGTCGGCCTCACCGAAATCGGCGAGGTCTCCCGTGAACACCAGGGCATCGGGACGGACCCCGGAGGCCTCGATCGCGGCGACCGCGCGGGCGAGGTACGCCTCGGAGTCGACGTCGTCGTAAAGCGGCGCCCCGCCGGCGCGCAGGTGGGTGTCGCTCAGGTGCAGCAGCACCCTCTCGGCTCGGGGGTACTCGGCGTAACGCATCTCGTTCCTCTCGGGTCGTCGGGTACGACCTCGCGACCGGCGTGATGCTCCCGGCTTGCCCTGGAATGTTACAGGCATGTTTCGGGAACGCGCGATGAACACGGTGAGAATTTCACCTGCGGCCGCTCGTCGCCCGGCGTGCGCTGGCGCGCGAGCGGCGGGCCGCGGCGGTCGAGGTGGTCAGGATGCAGGAGCGATCGCTCCGCTCGACGCGCTGGAGCCCCACGAGGCTTCACGGGCCCCACCGATCATGCAGATGAACCATGAACGGCACGAGGGCACCGGGTGACGGCTCAGCGTCGAGCCGGCCGCCTCAGAGAGCCGCGATACGCGCGTAGTCGTCGACCGTCAGCTGCTCGCCGCGGAGAGTGGGGTCGACGCCTGCCCGCTCAAGCTGGAGCGAGGCCTCGGCTGCGGTTCCACCGAGAACGCCGGACAGCGCCTGGCGGAGCATCTTGCGCCGCTGCTGGAAGGCGGCATCCACGATCTGGAACGTTCGGCGCCGGTGCTCCTCGGTGCCGCGGGGTTCGGCATCCCGTTCGAAAGCGACCAGCACGCTGTCGACGTTCGGGACGGGCCAGAAGACCTGACGCGACACCGTGCCCGCCAGCCGCCACGAGCCGTACCAGGCGGCCTTGACGCTCGGGGCGCCGTAGACCTTCGAGCCGGGAGGGGCGGCGAGGCGCTCCCCCACCTCGGCCTGGACCATGACGACCCCGCTGCGCAGGTAGGGGAACGTCTCGAGGAAGTGCAGCAGCACGGGCACCGAGACGTTGTACGGGAGGTTCGCGACGAGCACGCCCGGCTCGCCCGGGAGCGAGTCGACGCGGAGAGCATCGGCGTCGATCACGGTGAGACGGTCCGCGGGGACGTCGTGGGCCGCGGCGGTGACGGGCAGCCGCTCCGCGAGCCGGTGGTCGATCTCGACCGCGACCACCGAGGCGCCCGTCTCGAGGATCGCGAGTGTGAGCGAACCGAGACCCGGCCCGATCTCGACGACACGGTCGGATGCCGAGACCCCGGCCACCTGGACGATCTTGCGCACCGTGTTCGCGTCGACGACGAAGTTCTGCCCGAGCTTCTTGGTCGGGGTGACGTCGAGCTCGGTGGCGAGTCGGCGGATCTCGGCGGCACCGAGGAGGGAAACGGGCATTGTTCCACTGTAGTCAGCCTCCCGCCACCCGCCGGGTGACAGGAGTACGTTGAGCGGGTGAGTCAGACGCAGTCGATACCCGCAAACGCCTTCACCATGCGGAGCCCCTTCGGTCGAAGAGCCATCGTGCTCTCGGTCGCCGCCGCGGTGGGCGGGTTCCTCTTCGGCTTCGACTCCTCCGTGATCAACGGTGCCGTCCAGTCGATCGAGACCGAGTACACGAAGGTGCCGACCCTCACCGGCTTCGTCGTCGCGATCGCCCTCATCGGGTGCGCGATCGGCGCGATCGCCGCCGGTGCCCTGTCGGACCGCTTCGGTCGCCTCAAGGTCATGATGGTCGGCGCCGTGCTCTTCCTGGCGTCGTCGATCGGATCGGCACTGACGTTCAGCGTCCTGGACTTGACGATCTGGCGCGTGATCGGCGGTCTCGGCATCGGCATCGCCTCGGTGGTCGCACCAGCCTACATCGCCGAGGTCGCGCCCCGGCAGATCCGCGGCAGCCTCGCATCGCTGCAGCAGCTCGCGATCACCCTCGGTATCTTCGCCGCCCTGCTCAGCAACGCCCTCCTCGTGGGAGCTGCGGGGGGCACCGCCGACAACCAGCTCTGGTGGGGCCTCGAGGCCTGGCGCTGGATGTTCCTGGTCGGTGTGGTCCCCGCCGCCGTCTACGGCCTTCTCGCGTTCACGATGCCCGAGTCTCCGCGCTTCCTGCTCGCGCGCGGGCGCGCCGACGAAGCCCGCGCGATCTTCGCGCGCCTGGTGCCGCCGGCCGACCTCGACAAGACCATCAACGAGCTGACGAGCGCGATCGAGACCGACCGCAAGAACAAGGGGGCGTCGCTCGCCGGCAAGGCCCTCGGTCTTCAGCCGATCGTGTGGATCGGCATCATCCTGTCGGTGTTCCAGCAGTTCGTCGGCATCAACGTGATCTTCTACTACTCCACGAGCCTCTGGCGCGCGGTCGGCTTCGACGAGAGCGACTCGTTGCTGATCGGCGTCATCACCTCGGTGACCAACGTGCTCGTGACTCTCATCGCGATCTGGCTCGTCGACCGGGTCGGCCGCAAGCCGCTCCTGCTCGTCGGGTCCGCACTGATGGCCCTGTCGCTCGGCGCGATGGCCCTGGCGTTCTCGTTCGCCACGGGCTCGGGCCAGGACGTCTCGCTCCCGGGCATCTGGGCACCGGTCGCCCTCGTGGCGGCGAACCTCTTCGTCGTCGGCTTCGGCGCCTCGTGGGGTCCACTGGTGTGGGTGCTGCTCGGCGAGATCTTCCCCAGCCGCATCCGCGGAAAGGCGCTCGGTGTCGCCGCCGGTGCGCAGTGGCTCGCGAACTTCCTCGTCTCGTGGACCTTCCCGCAGCTGGCCGACTGGTCGCTCGCGATCACCTACGGCGGGTACGCGTTCTTCGCCGCCCTGTCGTTCGTCTTCGTCCTGTGGAAGATTCCCGAGACCAAGGGCATGGAGCTCGAGCAGACCGAGACACTTTTCGTCCGCAAACCGAAGAAAACCGCCTGAGAGGACCGAAACATGACCAACAACTCGAAGTCGCACGAAGAGATCCGCGAAGAGCGCGAGGCGGCTCAGAAGGAGAAGGACCGTCTGGAGCGCGCCGAAGAAGCCCGTCTCGACGACGAGAAGCGCTGAGCTCGACGCAAAACGCGAAAGCCGGCATCCCGCGGGGTGCCGGCCTTCGTCGTGGCGGCGTCAGAACTCGCCGTAGACCTCGATCGTGTTCGCCGCGATCTGCGCGCCGAGCTCGTCGGCATCCATCCCCCGCTCGGACGCGAGGAAGCGCAGAGTGACAGGGATCAGATACGGGGCGTTCGGGCGCCCGCGGTAGGGCGCGGGAGTCAGGAACGGGGCGTCGGTCTCGACGAGGATGCGCTCGAGGGGGGTTACCGCGAGGGCGTCGCGCAGGTTCTGCGCGTTCTTGAACGTGACGTTGCCGGCGAACGAGAGGTAGTAGCCGCGGTCGGCGGCGATCCGCGCCATCTCGGCATCGCCGGAGAAGCAGTGGAACACGGTCTTGTCGGGTGCGCCGACGCGCTCGAGGGTTTCGAGCACGGCGTCGTGGGCGTCGCGATCGTGGATCTGCATGGCGATCCCGTGCTTCTTCGCGAGCGCGATGTGCGCCTCGAACGAGCGGAGCTGAGCCGGGATGCCATCGGCCTCGGTGCGGAAGAAATCGAGCCCCGTCTCGCCGATCGCCCGCACGCGCGGAGCGGCCGCGAGTTCGTCGATGACCGCGATCGCGGCATCCAACTCGCCGGCGCGTTCGTAGACGGGAGCCTCGTTCGGGTGGATCGCCACGGCGGCGAGCACACGCGGATGTGTCGCGGCCGCCCACGCCGACCAGCGCGACGAGTCGACGTCGCCGCCGGCCTGGACGACGCCGTGCACACCCACGGCGAGGGCGCGCTCGAGCTGTTCATCCAGCGACAAACCGTGCATGGTCCCTGAGCCCGTCGAAGGGCCGTCCTCGATCTCGAGGTGCGTGTGGTTGTCATAGACCGGGATGCCGAGAGGCTCGGGCGCTGGCGGGTAGCTCACGTCGCGCCGGCCATCGGTCGAGCGCTCCCGCACGTACTGGCTCGGGTCGCCGCCTTCGATGGTGCCGCGGGGCCGCTCGACCGGGGTGGCGCCGGGGGCGGACCCTTCGACAAGCTCAGGGAACGCCGCGGGATCCGGGACCGCCGCGGGATCCGGGGCCGACGTACTCACGCCTGCTCGACGCGCGGGAACAGCGGCGAAAGCCCGTTGACCGACGAGCCGGGACGCAGCACGCCCCACTCTCCGGCGTCGCGCAGCCGCTGGTCGTGCAGTCGCCCGATGCTCTCGGCGGCGCCCAGCGCGATCCACAGCTTCTCGGTCGCGATCGGCATGACCGGCGACAGCAGCACGGCGAGCGCGCGAAGTCCCTCGGCGGCCGTGTACAGCACCGTGCCGAGGCGCTCGCGCTTCTCGGGGTCTTTCGCCAGGGCCCACGGCTCGTTGTCCGTGATGTAGCCGTTCAGCGCGTCGACGATCGTCCAGATCGCCGCGATCGCCTCGTCGATGCGGAACTTCTCGATGGCCGCGTCGGCGTTCGTCGCGGCATCCGCCACCGTCTGCTGGATCGCTCGGTCGATCTCGGTCGTCTCGCCGGCCGGCGGGACGATCCCTTCGAAGTACCGCTCGATCATGGCGATCGTGCGGGATGCCAGGTTGCCGAAGCCATTGGCCAGCTCGGCCTGGTAGCGGGCCGAGAGGTCTTCCCACGAGAACGAGCCGTCCTGCCCGAACGCGATCGCAGACAGGAAGTAGAAGCGGTACGCGTCGGAGCCGAAGACGTCGGTGATCTCGGTCGGGGCGATGCCGGTGAGCTTCGACTTCGACATCTTCTCGCCGCCGACGAGCAGCCAGCCGTGCGCGAAGACGCCGCGCGGCACCTCGAGGCCCGCGGCCATGAGCATCGCGGGCCAGATGACGGCGTGGAAGCGCAGGATGTCTTTGCCGACCACGTGATAGGCGGGCCAGCGGCGCGCGAACTGCTCGGGATCGTTGCCGTAGCCGACGGCCGTGGCGTAGTTGAGGAGCGCGTCGACCCACACGTAGATGACGTGCGCGTCATCCCAGGGCACCTGGATGCCCCAGTCGAACGTCGACCGCGAGATCGACAAGTCTTTCAGACCGTTCTTGACGAAGGAGACGACCTCGTTGCGCGCCGACTCCGGGCGCACGAAGTCGGGCTCGGTCTTGTACAGCTCGAGCAGGCGGTCCTGGAACTCGCTGAGCTTGAAGAAGTAGTTCTTCTCTTGCAGCAGTTCGAGCGGCTTCGAGTGGATCGCGCAGACCTTGAGTCCCTCGAAGGGACCCTCGCCGTCGACGATCTCGGCCTCGGTCTTGAACTCCTCGCACCCGACGCAGTAGAGCGCCTCGAACTCGCCGGCGTAGATGTAGCCCCGGTCGTAGAGCGCCTGCACGAATTTGGCGACGCGCTCCTCGTGACGGGGCTGGCTCGTGCGGATGAAGTCGTCGTTGGCGACGTCGAGCGTCTTCAGCAGAGGGAACCACGACTCGCCCACGAGCTTGTCGACCCACTCCTGCGGGGTGTGGTTGTTCGCGGCCGCGGCACGCATCATCTTCTGGCCGTGCTCGTCGGTGCCGGTCAGCATCCATGTGTCGTCACCGGCCTGGCGGTGCCAGCGCGCGAGCGTGTCCACGGCCACGGTCGTATAGCCGTGGCCGATGTGGGGGACGTCGCTCGGGTAGTAGATCGGCGTCGTGATGTAGAAAGATCGGCCGGAAGTCACCTGAGGATTCTACGGGGAGGCACCGACACGACCGACCGTGTGACGGGGCCTCAGCGCTTGACCGCGAGCCCCGCCTGGTAGAGCTCGCGCGACGAGTGACCGGTCAGCGACGCCACCTCGGACACCGCCTCCTTGAGCCGCGCGCCGCCGCGCACGAGTTCGAGCACTTGGGTCACGGCATCCGGGAACGCCACCTCGCGCGCCGTGGCACCGCCGACGACGATCGCGATCTCGCCCCGCACGCCCTCGGCCGCCCACGCGGCGAGCTCGACGAGCGTGCCCCGCTTGACCTCTTCGTACAGCTTCGTCAGCTCGCGGCAGACCGCGGCGGGACGATCGGCGCCGAAGGTCGCGACGAGGTCGTCGAGAGTGGATGCCAGTCGCGACGGCGACTCGAAGAAGACCAGGGTCCGCTCCTCCGACGCCAACTGCGCGAAGGCGCGGCGCCGCTCCCCGGGCTTGCGGCGAGGGAAGCCCTCGAAGGCGAAACGGTCGGTGGGCAGCCCCGCGACGGCGAGAGCCGTGACCACCGCGCTGGGCCCGGGAAGAGCAGTGACCGTCACGCCCGCGGCGGCAGCCGCCGCGACCAGGCCGAAACCGGGGTCGCTCACGGTGGGCATGCCGGCGTCGCTGAGCACGAGGAGGTCATCTTCGCGCGCGAGCTCGACGAGCTCGGCTGCGCGCTCCTTCTCGTTGTGATCGTGCAGGGCGATCAGGCGCGGGCGGTTCTCGACGCCGAGGCCCGCGAGCAGGCGCTGGGTCGTGCGGGTGTCTTCGGCCGCGACGACCGTGGCGTTCTCGAGCGCCTCGATCAGACGGCGCGACGCGTCACCCAGGTTGCCGATCGGGGTGGCCGCAAGGATGATCACCGTTCCACCTTAGGCTGGGGCGCGTGAGCACCGACCTCTCTCCTCTGCTCCCGCCGGTCGAGCGCACACGCCTCGACCGGTGGCGTGACGCGCTGCTCGCCGACCCGCGCGGCCTGCGCCTCTGGCGTTGGCTGGCGCCCGCCCTTGTCACGCTGATCGCGGCGGTGCTGCGTCTCATCGACATCGGCAACCCGCACCAGCTCGTGTTCGACGAGACCTATTACGTCAAGGACGCGTGGAGCCAGTGGGTGCTCGGCTACCCGTCGACGTGGCCCGACAAGGCCGACGAACGCTTCGCCGCCGGCGACACCGACATCTTCACGGGCATCGGAAGCTACGTGGTGCACCCCCCGCTCGGGCGCATCCTCATCGGCGCCGGCATGGCGCTGTTCGGAGCGGATTCCGCGACGGGCTGGCGCATCGCGGCGGCCGCCTTCGGCACCGCGACGGTGCTGCTGATCTACCTCGTCGCGCGCACGCTCACCCGGTCCATTCCGCTGGCGACCGTGGCATCCGGACTCTTCGCGATCGACGGACTCGGGATCGTGCTGAGCCGGATCGCCCTGCTCGACATCTTCTTGACGTTCTTCATCGTGCTGACGTTCTGGTTCGTCGCCCTCGATCATCGGCGTACGGCCGATCGGTGGGCCGCGCTGTGGGTCGCTCGCGAGGGCGAGGCTCCGATGTGGGGCCCCATCCTCTGGAACCGCCCGTGGCTGATCGCCGCCGGGGCGGCTGCGGGGGCCGCGACGGCCGTGAAGTGGTCTGGTCTGTACGTGCTCGCCGCCGTCGGCATCTACGCCGTGGTCACCGACGCCCTCGCGCGCCGACGCGCCGGGATCGGCCAGTGGCCGATGGATGCCGTGCGCCAGGGCCTCGCCTCGTTCGTGCTGCTCGTGCCCGTGGCCGCCCTCGTCTACCTGTCGAGCTGGTCGGGATGGCTGTTCACCGACGGCGGCTGGATGCGCTCGACGCCGGTGGCGTCCGCCGGCCTCTGGTCGTGGGTGCCCGCGCCCCTGCAGAGCCTGTGGGCCTATCACGAGGCGATGTACAAGTTCCACGTGGGCCTCGTGACCCCGCATGCCTACGCGAGCCCCGCGTGGCAGTGGCCTTTCCTCATCCGCCCCACGTCGATGTACTGGCACCAGGACGACTACGGCGTCAACGGGTGCGGTCTGCCGAGCGGGTGCACGGAAGCGATCTCGAGCCTCGCGAACCCGCTCATCTGGTGGGCCGGGGTCGCGGCATCCGTGTATCTCCTCGTGCGTTTCGTGCTCGTGCGGGACTGGCGATACGCGCTCGTGCTCACGGGCCTCGCCGCCACCTACGTACCGTGGCTGCTATACCCCGAGCGCACGATCTTCCAGTTCTACACGGTGGCGATGCTGCCGTTCCTCGTGCTCGCGCTGGCGTTCGCGCTGCGCGACGTCGCCCGCGGCATGCGCGACGGGTCGAGGGCCGGCGGGCAGGCGTTCGTCGTCGGGTTCCTGGTGCTGTGCGTCGCCCTCTCGGCGTTCTGGTACCCCGTGTGGGCGGGGCTGCCCGTCCCGTACGAGTTCTGGCGCCTGCACAACTGGCTGCGGACCTGGGTCTGACGACGTGACCCGCGGCGACGAGTGGCTGCACGACCCGCGGCCCGTGCAGCGGGTCAAGGTCTTCCGCGACGCCCCGGTCGATCGGGCCGCGTGGCCGGCGACGGTTCCCGCGGTCGCGCAGTTCCTCGAGGTCGCCGAGGGTGAGGGCTGGGAGTTCGGACCGGGCGTGACGTTCCTCGTGGGCGAGAACGGCTCGGGCAAATCGACCCTGATCGAGGGCATCGCCGAGGCCGCGGGGCTCCCCGCCGAGGGCGGGTCGACGAACGGCGGCGGCGAGACGCGGCGCACCGAGAGCCCGCTCGGCGAGTGGCTGCGCGTCGAGCGGAGTCCCCGCGCACCCCGCTGGGGATTCTTCCTGCGCGCCGAGACGATGCACAGCTACTACTCGTGGCGACAGGACCTCGTCGGGGGCGACGCCCTGCGCCTCCACGAGATGAGTCACGGCGAGTCGTTCAACAGCCTCCTCGACGAGGTGCTCGACCACGAGCGCTACGTCGCCGGCCTCGCGTGCCTCGACGAGCCCGAGGCGGCCCTGTCGTTCTCATCGACGCTCCGCTGGCTGGCATCCCTCGACCGCATGCGCTCCCGCGGCACGCAGGTGATCTGCGCGACCCACTCCCCCGTCCTCGCCGCACTGCCGGGCGCGACGATCCTCGAGCTGGGCGAGTGGGGCATCCGCGAGAGCGCCTGGGAAGACCTGGATCTTGTGCGGTTGCACCGCGGGTTTCTGGAGGCGCCGGGGAGGTATCTGCGGCATCTGCTGGAGTGAGGGCGTGCCGGGGGTCGATGGATTCGGAAATGGCCCGCAGAATCGGATCGGTTCAACGCTTTCGTCCGGATCTGGTGCGCTTCTCCGAATCTGCGACGCGCGGAGCAGGCGCTGGTCAGACCCGCCGCGGTCATATGCGAACGTCTTGGTGGACGACGGCACGCCCGGATCGGTGCCCATCTCGATCAGCAGCGCGGAGTCGACCGACTCGGTGAGCTTCTGCGCACCCTGGTGCCACCCCGTCGTCCCGCTCACTGAACCCGCATCGTTCGCCGCGGCCGTACCGACCGCCAGAGTCACCGGATCGAGGGGCTGCCCGAACGGGTCGTACACCTGCACACCCGACGCCGACGCACCATCACCGGTCGTGAGCGTGTGACCCTGCAACGACGGATACGACCACGACGCCGCACCCGAGACGGAAACATCGACCGTCACCCCACCGGGCAGGGTCAAGAACACCGTCGCACCGGCATCCTGCGACACCACCGCCCCGTTGAATGTCAACAGAGCCGTCTTGCCGTTTCTGGGCTCTTCGGACATCCGGTGGGGGTGAGGCTCGCGGGGTGATGGTCGGTGTGTAGGGGTCGAGGTCCCCGAGGATCAGAAGCGCTAACTCTCTGATCGACCCCGAGGACCTCGACGTGCTTCACCCTACTTCGGGGTGCGCTTCGGCGCGCTCTGCTTGCTGTCCGTGTGCCCGCTGCGACCTGCTCGTCGGCCTCCCCGGTGTTCATGTCGAGCACGTCGACCGTCGCGACGGGCTGCTGGTCGTGACGGTCTCGAGCGCCGCCGCGCCTGCCGGGTGTCCGTCGTGCGGTGTCGTCGCGACAGGTCGAGGGCGCCGCCGGCGGGTGCTGCATGACGTGCCCGGAGCGACCCGGGTGCGGATCGTGTGGCGGCAGCGGGTCTGGCGCTGCGACGACGAGAGCTGTCTGCGGAAGACATTCACGGAGCAGCTGCCGCCGCTGGTCGCCCGGCGCGGGTCGATCACGACGCGCGCTATCGGCTGGGCGATCGGGCAGCTGCGTCGCGAACACGCCACGATCGCGGGCCTGGCCCGGCAGCTCGGGACGTCGTGGAAGACGGTGTGGCGGGCCGTCGAACCCGAACTCGTCAAGCTGGCCCTCGATGAGACCCGGTTCGAGAACGTCACCACGCTCGGCGTCGACGAGCACATCTGGCACCATGTCGACCCCCGTAAGCGCGGCCCGAAGGAGTTGACCGGGATGGTCGACCTCACCCGCGACGAGCACGGAAAGACGCGGGCCCGGCTGCTGGATCTCGTCCCGGGCCGGTCGGGGAAGGCGTATGCCTCCTGGCTCGGTGATCGTGGCGACGCGTTCCGGAAGAACGTGCGAGTGGCAGCTCTTGATCCGTTCGCGGGTTACAAGACTGCGATCGACGACAAGCTGCAGGACGCCACCGCGGTGCTCGACGCGTTCCACGTCGTCAAGCTCGGCACCGCCGCCGTCGACGAGGTCCGCCGCCGCGTCCAGCAAGACACTCTCGGGCATCGCGGCCGTAAAGACGACCCGCTCTATGGGATCCAGACCATCCTCCGCGCCGGCGCCGAGAACCTCACCGAGAAACAACGCGCCCGCCTCGTCGCGGCGCTCAACGCTGACCCCGCGCACGAGGAGGTCTTCGTCGCCTGGCAGTGCGCGCAGGAACTCCGCTCCGCCTACCACGCGAAGGACCTGGCCGAGGGGCGACGGATCGCGGAGAAGGTCGTGGACTCATTCCACTCCTGCCCGATTCCCGAGATCGCCAGGCTCGGCCGGACACTTCGCCGCTGGCGGGACGCGTTCCTCGCGTACTTCACCACCAGTCGCGCGAACAACGGCGGCACCGAGGCCATCAACGACATCATCGAGCTACACCGCCGACTCGCCAGAGGCTTCCGCAACCGCGACAACTACCGGCTACGCATGCTCCTCGCCGCCGGCGGACTCACACCATGACCCCCACCGAATGTCCGAAGAGCCGGTAAACCTGAGCCATCGGCTCGCTCGGATAATCGCGAGGCACCCGGCGTCGCCGAAATCACTTTTCGACCTGATCGAACGGCGACACGCGCAAATCTCCCATCTCGCGCGCCAGATGAAAGTTCCGACGAGCTTCTTCCAGCTGGCCGTCGTCGTAGAACAAACAAGCAAGGTTGAAAGCAGAATGCGCATCACCGGATAAGATTCCCTGTCGATACAAATCTGCAGCACGGACCCTGTCGCCCTGTTCCGCGAAGAAATTGCCTGCAAGAACGTGAGCGCCATAAACATCACGATGCGCTGCTTCAGTGATGAGATCCCGATACTCCACCTCGTCTCCAACTCGACGTCGAATATGCGCTAGCGCAATAGCGAGCGAGGGATCAGCGCGCAAACCAATTCTCAGGTGAAGTTGCGCACCCTCGTCAAGCTTCAACTCGTACATCGAGAGTCCGAGGAGACCATGAAGGCGAGGGTCGTCGGGCTCATTCCGCAACGCCGCCTCCAGTACCGGCACCGACTCTTCATACAACCCCATCCAGTTGAGCGCATCACCAAGTGCCCGCACTGCGCTAACCGAGCCGAGGGTCGCGGCCGTCCGAAATATTTCTAGACCCTCTAACTCGCCGGCGGGTTCAGACCAAACGTATGCGCCGAGAAGATACATCGCTGTTGCCGGCCCCTCGGCGGTGCACAGCTCATTAACAAGAGCCTGCGACAGAACGACTCCAGAGGCTGTGACATACGTCACCTGGTCGTTGCCGTCCGTCGCGCGGACTCGACGTAAGAACGCCTCGTAGTCATTCCCGGAAGATATTGTCCTGTTCATACGCTCCCCGCGGAAGATGTTCTGGTCACCAAGCAAATCTCTGGTACGGCGCTCGCCTCGAGAAGTAGCCACTGCTGCGCTTGTTTGCGTTCGGCTTGAAGTTGGGTTTCTGACGACCACCGTGACTTTGAGCGTTCGTGTGCTTATCGGGGGCCTTGCCCTGCTTGTCTGCACCGTGGCCACGCCGATCCGCGTTGCGAGCACTCGTTTTCTTGCGGTGCGCCATCTCCATAATGCCGGTTCTCATCGACGCAACTCCCCGTTGAAAACTCGGCGAAGATGCAATGGCCACGAGGGTCACGACCACCACAACCGCGATCAACGCGGCCCACCCCCAAGGCCCAAAGGCGAGAAGGGGTGCTGCCGCCGCGATAGCGAACTGCCCGCTCAGGTCGTTCTTCCCGATCGGGTCGGTCGGCCAGACGTAGTCGTTGTCGACGCCGCCCTCGACCGGGTCGACCTGCAAGAACCGACCCAACGCCGGCACATACAACCGGGCACCCATCTCGACCAGCAGCGCCGAGTCCACCGACTCCGTCAGCTTCTGCGCACCCTGATGCCACCCCGTCGTCCCATTCACCGCACCCGAGTCATTCGCCGCCGTGGTACCCAACGCCAGGGTGCCCGACTCCAACGGCTGACCGAACGGGTCATACAACTGCACACCCGACGAGGCCGACCCGTCGCCGGTTGTGAGCGTGTGCCCCTGCAGCGACGGATACGACCACGACGCCGCACCCGAAGACGGGACATCGACCGTCACCCCACCGGGAAGCGACAGGAACACCGTCGCTGCGGCATCCCCCGACACCACCGCCCAGGGGCTGTCCCCCGCCCCGGCATACACATACCGCGACGTCACCGCCGGCGCATCACCCGCCGGATCCACCGACCGCGACACCACACGACCCGAACCATCCCGCACCAGCGAGACCTTCGACCCCGCCGCCGTACTCGTTGCGACATGCCGGTTGTCGGCGTCATACGAGATCGACAGATCCGCCAGCCGCGTCGTGTTCCCGCGAGCGTCATACGCGAGCTCACCCGCGCCGAGCCCATCCGACACCGACGACGCTCCCCGCACCGCCCCGGACACACTGCTCGAGAGCAGACGATCCGCCCAGTCGTAGCAATAGTCCGTCGTCGACACGAGAGCCGCAGACGACCCGGGCGCGGTATACCGATCGACGGACCGCGTCCGATTCCCCGAGGCACCGGCCGCGGTGTTCGGACCGCACCCACCCGACGACGCGAACTCATACGACAGCTCATGACCCGGAATCTGCGCCGACACCAAACGCCCCGCCGCGTCATACCCATACGTCGACTCGACGACCCGACCCCCCTGCGAGATCCGCTCCCGCACGACCCGACCCGCCACCGACCGCGTCACCTCGTCGGTGATCGGCGCGGATGCCGGGAACGACCAGGCCTGCGCCCCGATCGAGCCGCGCTTGTCATCCCAGGCCACACCCAGCGATGAACCACCCAGATACGACACCTGCGCAATCCGCTGTTTCGCATCGAACGACGACGCCGCATACACCTGACCGTTGAACGTCACCGTGGTCGTCTTGCCGTCACGGTCGTACGCGAACGCGGTGGTCGACGACGGAACACCCGGTCCCGCGGTCGTCACCCGGAGCACGCGTCCGGTCAGCGACTCGTAGACCGGGGTCGTCACGACGCCCCACACGTCGGTGTACGACACCACGCGACCGAGAAGGTCGGTCCGGGTCGTCGTCGCCGAGGTGCTCGACCCGGGCACGGGCGACCCGGCCACCGTCACCGTCAGACCAGAAGAGGTCGGCGTGTACGTGGTCGTGACCGTGTCGGTCGCGACACCCGCGCCACCCACCGAGACCTCTTTCACCGTGCGACCGCGCGCATCGACCGTGGTACACGACCACGCCTCGTCACCCGTGACACGCGTGCCGGCCGTCCGACCCATGACGTCGTAGACGTACGAGGTCACAATCGCGGGGCCGCTCGCCGGTGTCGGCCCCGTCGATGACTTCAACATCCCGAACTGGCGCGTTCCTGCGGGCACGCCGCAGGTGTCTTCGGTCACTTGCTCCGCGTCGCCGTAGTACGCGCGGGTCGTGCTCTTGGCATCCGTGATCGAACCGGATGCCGCGGCGGCCGGCAGAGCCTTCGACTTCTGGCGGAGCCACCCGGCGCCGTTCACCGTCTCGTGGGTCGCGGTGCTCTGCAGTGCCAGACCGCCCGGGTCGACGGTGCTTTCGGTCACTTGCCCGACCACGGGGTCGGCGTACGTGTTCGCGGTCGTCACCGACGGTGCCGCCGCTCCCACGATGGTCGTGGCGTCGTCGACCGTTCTCGACGTGACGAGTCGGTAGTCGGGTCGGAGCTGCGAGCCGGGCACGATCGCAAACTCTCCGTTCGACGGCGTCGCCCACTTCAGTTGCAGGAAAGCCGAAGAGGTGATGTCGAAGTACTCGATCCGGATACGGCGTACGTCTCCCGCGGCGACGGTGAAAGCGGCACTCGTGCCGTCGGTTCCGGCGGGCGCGCCCCAGCGGTCGATGATGAGCACGTCGTCGAGCCACACCCGCGCGCCATCGTCGCTCGTCGTGCGGAGGCGGTAGGTGCCCGCCTCAGGGAAGGTGATGAGGCCGGTCAACCGCAGCGACCAGTGATCGCTCGACACCCCCGCGATCGGTGCGTTCGTTCCCCAGTCCCGGTCGACAGCCCCTCCGGTGAGGCCCGCGATGCCGAGACTGTAGGCCTCCGGCTTGCCCGAGAGCTTCTCGGTGTTCGAGTAGTACGCGGCCTGCAGACCGTTCAGCCCACCGTCGTACACGGTGCTGCTCGATGCCGGGACGATTCCGCAGCCGCCCGCATCAAGTGGCTGTCCGACGGGCCGCCCGTCGGAGGCGAAACAGGCCGCCGGTGCCGCGCCATACACCGCCACCGGGCGGTCGGTGCGGTCGTACACGCGGGTCGACACGAGCCCCGTGGCATCCGTCGTCCGACGCACGAGGTCCTTCGCCGGGTCCCATTCTTGGCTCGTGGTGACGCCCATCGCGCTCGTGGATGCCGTTTGGCGCCACGCCGCGTCGAAAGTCACGGTCTGCGAGACACCCGGGAGACCCGCGATCGAGACCGTGGTGCGGCCATCACCGTAGGAATAGGTGCGCGACGGCCGCTCCGACGTCGTCACGCCGTCGGGCGCGGGCAGGGTCACCCCCGTGGCCCGCGAACCGTCGTAGGTGATCGAGGTCGTACCCGGGTCGGCGGCACCCGCCGCGACCGGGACGGGAATGCTGTCGTTGGCCGCGGCATCCCGGATCTGGCTCAGCAATCCGCCGGCGCTGTCGTAACCGAAAAGCGTCAGCTCGTCGCCCGGGTCGAGAATTGCCGCAAGCTGACCGTTGCCGTTGTAGAAGAGCCGAGACTCCGAGCCGTCCGGGTACGAGATACGGCACAGCATGTCGACAGGGGCCTTCGCGAACCCCGTGCCCGGCCGTTCGGGGCAGGCGGAGCGGTCACCGGTCTGGTAGGTGAAAGAGACCTTGCGGGTGTACTGGTCGCCGCTCTTCGACACCGGGTCGACCACCTCGATGGCGACGCCGTTGGCGTTCAGGATGCTCTGCGGGGCCGCGGCCTTCCGAACATCTTCGGGAGGCGTGGCCGAGGTCACGCGGCCCTCCTTCGTGAAGTGATAGACGGTGCCGTCCTCATCGGTGAAGACGACCCAGCCGTTGCCGTCGAGCGAGAGAACGCCGTACTCCCCACTCGGGGCGGTGTAGCCGCCCGCGGAGGCCTTCGTGTAGGTGTGGGCCTTGCCCGTCGTGTCGGTGAGGACGACCGAGGCGTCGGTGATCTGCGCGGAGACCCAGTTCGACGACGCCCCCGCCAAGGGAACGGAGGCACCCCAGCCCTGCGGCAGAGTCGTGACCCGCTTGGTGAACCAGTCTGGCGGAATGGTCATACGGGTGGGCGTGGACGCCCCCTCGGGGGTGTACTCGATCCAGAGGTCGACATGGGCGTCGCCCGTCTCTTCGTAGTACTCCACGCGCAGAGGCTTGGCGCCGCCGCTCGCGGTGACGGTGGAGCCCGCCGCAGTGACCCACGCACCGCCCTGCCACCGCTCGAACTGCTGGCGACCGTCGTAGAAGACGCGGATGCCGTCGTCGTGCGATGCGCCGAACCGGATCTCCCGGCCGACCAGCGCCGAGGGCAATGTCAGGAAGCCGGTCCACCGCGCCAGGAAATGGTTGACGGGAAGCGCGTCGGTCGGCGCCCCGAGACCCCAACGGAAGGAGACCGCGGGGTCTGTACGGACGAGAGCCGCGGTCTTGTCGGTGAAGACGTATCCGCTGGGGGCAGAGGGAGCAACGCCGCCGGACCGCGCGTCGAAGTACTCGCCGGTCAACCCGCGATTGGCATCGGCCACCTCTTGCGAGTTGTACGTGAACGACATGCCCATAGCGCCGCCGAGTGTCTGCACCGTCGGAGACGCGAAGGACACATTCACGTTGCCGTTGGCGAGGTTCGTCGTCACCGCGCCGGCTGTGTCATAGGGAGAAGGTCCCGAGGAACCGAGCCTCAAGTCGGTGCGCAGGCGACGGACCCACCCGTTCTCGGTGTTGATGTCTTGGCCGTCATTGGTCGTCACTGTCCACGAGTAGACACCGCCGTCTTGGAGCGTTCCCTGCGGCACCGTCCACGAGGCCACACCATCGGCTGCGGTGATCCACCCCGACGTCACGACCGCACCGGACCGCGCGTCTTGGCCTGTGGCGATCTTGAACTGGTAGGTCATCGCCCCGCCCGTGGCGTCCGTGTCGGAGACAGCACCGACGCGCAGGGTCGGCGTGAGCGTGGTCACCGTGGTCGGCGTTTCGGTCACCGCACTGCCGGGCGTCGCGGTCGCGGCGTCCGGCAACGGAACGGCGTTCGTCGTGAAGGTGTATGTCGGTGATTGGCGATAGGTCGATTGCCCCCAGAGCCCATTGAGGTCGTCGACCAGCGAGACCCTCCAGTAGTACGGTGTGCCGGTCCGCAGGAGACCCGCAGGCACTTGGTATTGCTGACCGCTCTCCCAGTTGCGCGCGGCGATGATGTTCGTCATCCCGGGGTCGGTGGCGAGCTCGAACGCATACTGCTGCGGCCGCCCGCCGGGGTTCGTCGATGAGACCCCGAGGATCGGTGCCAGGCCGATTCCCGTCCACCCGTCTCCGACTCGCGTACCCCACACCGACGGGTAATCCCACGACTCGACCCAAAGGTCGGACTGCACACGCTTGAAGGAGTACGACGACCCCTCCCAGCCGCCGATCATGAACGCCGGGCGGTCACCGATTCGAAGGTTGCTCGCCAGGCGCGCGGCGACACCGTCACCCTCGACATCGGCCCAGCCCGTGGAAAGGTTGTAGTTGCCGAGGTGCGACCCCATCCCGTTGTACGAGAAGCTGCTGGCGTGCTGCACCCACCCCGTCTGCATCGACGTGGTGCCCTGGTTGTCGTATCCGACACCGATGTTCGCCGCCGCGATGAACTTCCCCGGAATCGCCCCGTAGTCGAATGCGACCACCGATCGCCAGAAGCGGTTTCGCCCGCCCTCGCGGGTGTTTCCGACCATCTGGCTGCCTCGCCACACCGTTCCGTCCGATTTGTAAGCCGACGCACCGTTCGGCGTCATCACCGTGGGGTCGATACGGACCGGGTACACGCGGGCGGGATCGCTCAACCACGTCCGATCTGCGCGGAGCGTGTACCGCCACGATCCGTCACTCGCCTGCCAGAGCGAGACTTTGAGCGCCGTCCCCGCGCTCTCGCGCTCGCCCTCGGCCCCGCTCGAGTCGGTGGCGATGGGGGTCGGGATCATCAGCACCTCGACTCCGGCCTCATCGGTGAAGATCACCGAGTCCGCCTCGCCGAGGGCGGGAGTCAACGAGCCCGCGTCGATCCGCCAGGTCCACGAGGAGCGCTTCGTCGGCGTGGCGTCCAGAACGAGAGACTCTTTGACCGCCCCCGGTTCCACGCGGTACTCGAGGTCGGCACTTCCGAAGACGTCCTGGTAGGTGAGTTCCTCCCAGTCGTCCCACCACCAGAACGGGGCGGCGAGTTCGCCCGACTCCGCGCCGAGGAGCGCGAACGACACGTCGTGCCCGTCGCGCGAGACCTCCACGGACGGGGCGTCGTCGCGCCCGCCACGGAAAACCGGATCGAGAGGGTGGTTCCGCACCGTCCAGTCGTCACCATCCCGCGAGACGGACGTGTTGACATCGACCCACTCGCCGTTGTCGTCCCGCGCACGCTCGGGCTCGGACGACACACGTGTGACGGTCGACCCGGAGGCGTTCGTGTACCGCGTGACATCTTCGGACTCGTCGACGCGGCGCAGGCCAGACGTGTCGACAGAGCGCTTCTCCCACTCGGCCACGGCGTCCGAGACGGGCGGCGGCGTCACATCCGGGATGACCTCGGTGCTGTCGCGGGGCAGCGTCTTGTCGGAGGGGATCGCGAAAGACCCCTCGGGCAGCTGAGGGGCGGCGGTGGCCTCATCGGTTGAGGGGAGAGCAGGAGCGTTCTCGCTCGGCACCTCCTCGGGACGGAGAGTCGCCGGCGCGACCGCCATCGCCGCATGCAGTGGGACGGCCACGCCGATCACCAGGGAGACCGTGGCCAGCACGGAGACCAGCCAGAAACGAGAAGAGAAGCGCATGCCCACCCCGCGGAGACCGCCCGACGTGGCGGAGAACGTCGCCTGCCGACTCAGGCTCCGCTGAGGTTAGGCATCAGGTTTTCCCAGGTTCCGCGGTGCTCCGCGTCGTTCCGCGGCGCGCGGAGGGCATTTTCACCCGCGGGCGGGGCGGGCGGCATCCGGTGTTCGCCCGCGTGGCTCGACAGTCCGTGGCGGCGCTGCGCGCGAGCCGGGCGGCATCCGGTGTTCGCCCTCGTGGCTCGACAGTCCGTGGCGGCGCTGCGCGCGAGCCGGGCGGCGCGGCGCATATGCCCGGAGCACTCGCCGGATCTACGTCGCGCAGGGCAAGGTCACACCAACTGCGCCGCATCCGTCGTCGGCAGCGCGCACGTGAACGCGCGGCAGTCGTAGGCCGTCGCCTCGCCGCCGAGCGCGGTCTTCCCCTCGAAGAGCGCGAAGCCCGCCTCGGCGAACGCCGCGGCCTGTTCCGGTGCGACCACCGCGACCACGTCGGCGGCGACCCGTCGCGCGGCGTCGGCGATCTCGGCATCCGCCTCTCCGACGACGACCACCTGACGCGGGGCGGATGCCAGTCCCACGGCCACCTCGAGGATCGCGCCGTGCGCGAGCGGCGTCGCCAACGCGCCGTCCGCCGCCGCGCGGACGAGCGTCTCGGCGGCGGTCCGGTACCGCTCCCCCGCACCGAGACGCCAGAGATCGAGGGCGGCTGCCGCGAAGACTGACGGCCCCGAGGGCGAGGCGCCGTCGCTCGGGACGCCGTGCGGTTGCATCCCCTGCGCGAGAAGCACCGGGTCTCCCCCACCGGGAGGATGGATGCCGTCGTCGCCGAGGCACGCGTCGATCAGGGCACGCGCCCGGGAGGCGTAGGCCACTTCGCCCGTCGCCCGCGCGAGGGCGAGCAGACCGCGGGCGAGTCCGCCGTAGTCCTCGAGTGTTGCGGGGGCGGCGGAGCGGATCTCGTCGAGAGAGGCGCGGCGGAGGGTGCCGTCGTCGGCGACGTTGCTCTCGAGCACGGCGTCGGCAGCCCAGCGCGCGGCCTCGAGGAACCGCGGGTCGGTGCGTGTTCCGGCGGCGGCCAGCGCGGCGATCGCGTGGCCGTTCCAGCCGGTGACCACTTTGGCGTCGAGGGCGGGCGGCTGCAGCGCCGAGCGGTCGGCGACCCGGTAGTACCCGCCTTCCGAGCGTTTGCCGTCGATGATGGACTCGGAGTCCTGTGCCGCGGCGATCCCGCCGGACGGCAGCTGCAGAACGTCGACCAGGAATCGCGCGGCATCCGTCGCCGTCGCCTCGTCGGACGCGGCGAGCGCGACCTCGACGAGACCGGCGTTGTCGGTGAGCATGCGCTCGTAGTGCGGCACGCTCCAGTCCCGGCGGGTCGCGTAGCGGAAGAAACCGCCCTCGACAGTGTCGTGCAGATCGGATGCCGCCATGGCGGCGAGGGCACGGGATGCCACGGCTGCGGCATCCGGCACCTCGGACGCGAGCGCGGGGTGCTGCAGGAACCTCAGCACGGGGGTGTTGGGAAACTTCGGGGTCTCGAACGCAGGACCCGCCGCGAAGCCGGCGTACTCGCGGTCCTCACGGGCGGCCACGGTGCGTGCGGCGGCGGCGAGCTGTTCGAGGGTGGGCGGCGCGTCTGCCGGAGCGGTGGCCGCAGCGGCCAGAGCGTCGCGGAGCGAGGAGCCGGTGGCATCCACGTCGCTCCGCCGTTCGGTCCACGCCTCGCGGACCGCGGCGAGGACCTGACGGAACGACGGCTGCGGGGGCCGGGGCACGGGCGGGAAGTACGTGCCCGCGTAGAAGACGCGACCCTCGGGGCTCACGAACACCGTCAGCGGCCACCCGAGGTGCGGGGTGAAGGCGGAGGCGGCGTCGAGGTAGGCGGCATCCACATCGGGGTGCTCCTCGCGGTCGACCTTGATCGACACGAAGCCGTCGTTGAGGAGGGCGGCGGTCTCGGCATCCTCGAACGACTCCCGCGCCATGACGTGGCACCAGTGACAGGTGCTGTAGCCGATCGAGACCATCACGGGGACGTCTCTCTCGGCCGCGAGCGCGAACGCCTCGGGCCCCCACGGGAACCACGCGACGGGATTGTCGGCGTGGGCCCGCAGGTAGGGGCTCGAGGCGTTCGCGAGGCGGTTCATACGCGCGGGGCGCCCGCGGTCAGTTCAGGTCGTCGGGGTGCGTGCCCACGCGGCCCGAGCCGTCGCCCGGGTCGATGGCGTCGATCGCGGCCATCTCGTCGGCGGTGAGCTCGAAGTCGAAAAGGTCGAAGTTCTCCTCGAGGCGCTCGCGGCGCACCGACTTCGGGAACACGATGAAGCCGTGCTGGATGTGCCAGCGCAGTACGGCCTGGGCGGGGCTCTTGCCGTGGGCTTCGGCGGCATCCTTCACCGCGGGGATCTCGAACAGGTCGTACTTGCCCTGGCCGAGCGGCCCCCACGACTCGATGTGCATGTCGTGCTCCTGACCCCACGCCGCGATCTCGCGCTGGCTGAGGGCGGGGTGCAGCTCGATCTGGTCGACCACGGGGGTCACGCCCGTCTCGGCGACGATGCGCTCGAGGTGCGGCACGAGGAAGTTCGAGACGCCGATCGAGCGGGCCTTGCCGGCGTCGCGGATCTCGATCATCTTCTGCCACGCGTGGACGTAGTTGTCGTTCTTCGGCGTCGGCCAGTGGATCAGGTACAGGTCGACGGCGTCGAGCTGCAGCTTCTGCAGGCTCTCGTCGATCGCGGCGAGCGGCTCGTCGCCGTCGTGCCGGTCGTTCCAGAGCTTGGTCGTGACGAAGAGCTCGTCGCGCGGGATGCCGCTCGCGGCGATCGCGCGGCCGACACCCTCTTCGTTCTTGTAGATCGCGGCGGTGTCGATGTGGCGGTAGCCGACCTCGAGAGCCTCGGACACGGCGCGCTCGGCGTCGTCGGCGGGCACGAGGAACACGCCGTAGCCGAGCTGGGGGATGGAGTTTCCGTCGTTGAGTTGCACAGAAGGAACGGTCATGCGTTCAACCCTAGAAGTCCCCACCGACATCGACTCCGGGGTTGACGCGTCTACGCCAGCGGTGCGGCCGAGGCCGCGCGGGCGAGCGCCTCGGCGACGAGCCGGACGTTCTCGACGACCGATCCGGCCGTCACCCGCACACGGTCCCCACCCGACGGCGAGGTGTCGGGGTCGACGACGAACGGAGACCCGGCGGCGATGCCGATCCCCTCGGCAGCCGCGTGCACGAGCGCGGCACGTTCGTCGCGGACCGGCATCCAGAGGTTGATGCCGTCGGGGTCGCCGACGTCGATGCCGAGGCGGCGGAGGGCTGTGGCCAGACGGTCGAGACGGTCGCGATAGATCAGGCGCGCTGTGCGCACCGGCGCGGTGGAGCGCGGATCGGTGAGGAGCTCGAACAGCACCGACTGCAGGAGCCGCGACGTCCAGCCGGGGCCGAGCATGCGTCGGCGCACGATCCGGTCGACGATCGCCGACGGACCGCCGAGGGCCGCGATGCGCAGGTCCGGGCCGTGGGACTTCGAGAACCCACGCACGTGGACGACCTGAGCCGGAAGCCACAGCGCGAGGGTCACCGGCGGCGCGCTCGCGATGAGGGCGGAGTGGTCGTCTTCGATCACCGTGACCCGGGTGCCGCCGGGGACGCTCAGGAGCACGTTCGCGAGTCGACGTGCGCGCTCGGACGACATCGACACTCCGGTCGGATTCTGCGCGCGCGGCTGGAGCAGGACGGCCGAGGGTCCGAGCGCGAGAGCACGGGCGAGGGATGCCGGAATCACACCGTCGGCGTCGGACTCGAGCGTCACCGGCACCGCGCCGGCGGCCTCGATCAGGTCGAAGAAGTAGGGGAACCCGGGCGACTCGACCGCGACGCGGTCGCCGAAGCGCACCACCTGATCGAGCGTGCGCGAGATGCCGTCCAGGGCGCCGTCGACGACGGTGAGCTCCTCGACGCCACGCACGGGCCACTGCTCGCGGAGAACGTCGTAGAGGTCGGGGAGCACCGGGAGGTCGTGGTACCGCCCGGTGTCGGCGCGCGGGCGAGCGAGGGCGAGCGCGCGCTCGATGGAGGGAAGCATCGCGGGGTCCGGAGTGCCGAGCGAGAGGTCGAGGCGCAACGCTGCGACGTCGCGCCCGGCCCCGAGGCCCCGCGGCGCACCGGGGACGCGGGCGGCCGACATCCCCTGCACTCGGGGGCTCAGCCACTCCCGCCGTTCGGCGCGGACGAACGTCCCGGCACGGCCGCGCGAGAACACGACTCCCGCGTCGGCAAGCGCCCGCCATGCCGACGCGACGGTTCCCGTCGACACCCCGAGGGCGGCGGCGACGTCGCGGACCGTGGGCAGTCGTTCCCCCGGTGCGAGCGTCCCGTCGCTCACGAGCCTCGCGATCTCGGCGGCCAGGCCGGCCGACGTGCGCTCGACGAAGGAGTCGGGCGGGATCATGGGCCCCCAATTTACGGCGGTGTCACTCGTGGAAATCGTGGAGAAATGTTCAGGCGCGACAGTAACAGAACACGACACGACCGCACAGACGGACGGTCGAGAGCGAGGAGGACCCGATGACGACGGTGCGAGCGGCCATCACGCAGACGACGTGGACCGGCGACAAGGCATCGATGCTGGACAAGCACGAGCAGTTCGCGAGGGATGCCGCGGCGCAGGGCGCCGAGGTCGTGTGCTTCCAGGAGCTGTTCTACGGCCCCTACTTCGGCATCACGCAGGACCAGAAGTACTACCGCTACGCGGAGCCCGTCGACGGCCCGATCGTGCAGCGCTTCGCCGCCCTGGCGAAGGAGCTCGGGCTCGTCTCCGTGCTTCCGATCTACGAGGAGGCGCAGACCGGCGTCTACTACAACACCTCCGTGCTCGTCGACGCCGACGGCACCGTGCTCGGCAGCTACCGCAAGAACCACATCCCGCACCTCGACAAGTTCTGGGAGAAGTTCTACTTCCGCCCGGGCAACCTCGGCTACCCCGTCTTCGAGACCGCCGTCGGCAAGGTCGGGATGTACATCTGCTACGACCGGCACTTCCCCGAGGGATGGCGGGAGCTCGGCCTGAACGGCGCGCACATGGTGTTCAACCCCAACGCGACCAAGCCGGGCCTGTCGAACCGCCTGTGGGAGGTCGAGGGGCCGTGCGCCGCCGTCGCCAACGGCTACTTCGTGCTGCAGCCGAACCGCGTCGGCCGCGAGGACAACGAGTACGGCGAGGATGCGGTCACCTTCTACGGCACGAGCCAGGTCATCGACCCGCGTGGCAACCACGTAGGCGCCGTCGGCTCCTCCGAGCACGAGGAGGTGCTCATCCGCGACCTCGACATGGACCTCGTGCAGCAGATGCGCGACGACTGGCAGTTCTACCGCGACCGCCGGCCCGACACCTACGGCGAGATCGTGGAGGCCTGAGATGGCGACCACCCTCATCACGGGCGGCACCGTCGTCTCGGCGACGGGGCGCAGCGCCGCCGACGTGCTGCTGGACGGCGAGACGATCGCCGCCGTCCTCGCCCCCGGCTCCACCCTGCTCGGCCATGACCTCGCGGCATCCGTCGACACCGTCATCGACGCGACCGGGAAGTACGTCATCCCGGGCGGCATCGACGCGCACACCCACATGCAGCTGCCCTTCGGCGGCACGAGCGCCTCGGACACGTTCGAGACCGGCACCCGCGCCGCAGCCTGGGGCGGCACGACGACGATCGTCGACTTCGCGGTGCAGCGCGCCGGCGAGCGCGTGCAGGACGGTCTCGCACACTGGCACGAGCTCGCCGCGGGGAACTGCGCGATCGACTACGGCTTCCACCAGATCGTCGGAGGGGTGGATGCCGACTCCCTGGCCGCTCTTCCCGGCTTGATCGACGAGGGCATCTCGAGCTTCAAGATGTTCATGGCGTACCCGGGTGTCTTCTACGCGGACGACGCGCAGATCCTCCGGGCGATGCAGGTCGCCGCCGACACGGGGCTGCTCACGATGATGCACGCGGAGAACGGGCCCGTCATCGACGTGCTCGCCGAGCAGCTGATCGAGAAGGGCAAGACCTCGCCGTACTTTCACGGCGTCGCGCGCGCGTGGCAGATGGAAGAGGAGGCCACGCACCGCGCGATCATGCTCTCGAACCTCACCGGCGCGCCGCTGTACGTCGTGCACGTGAGCGCGAAGCAGGCGGTGGAGCAGCTCGCGTGGGCGCGCGACAACGGACAGAACGTGTTCGGTGAGACCTGCCCGCAGTACCTGTACCTCTCTCTCGAAGACCAGCTCGGCGCCTCGAGCGAGGAGTGGGGCGACTTCGAGGGCGCCAAGTGGGTGTGCTCCACTCCCCTGCGTTCGAAGCACGAGGGGCACCAGCACCACATGTGGCAGGCGCTGCGCACCAATGACATCCAGATGGTCTCCACCGACCACTGCCCGTTCTGCATGAAGGACCAGAAGACCCTCGGGCAGGGCGACTTCCGCGCGATCCCCAACGGCATCGGCTCGGTCGAACACCGCATGGACCTCATGTACCAGGGCGTCGTCACCGGTCAGATCAGCCTCGAGCGATGGGTGGAGTTGACCAGCACGACGCCGGCGCGCATGTTCGGCATGTACGGCAAGAAGGGCGTGATCGCCCCGGGAGCGGATGCCGACATCGTCGTCTACGACCCGGCCGGGCACACGTCCATCGGCGTGGGCAAGACCCACCACATGAACATGGACCACTCCGCGTGGGAGGGCTACGAGATCGACGGGCACGTCGACACCGTCATCTCGCGCGGCAAGGTCGTCGTCGACGACGGCGCGTACATCGGCGCCAAGGGCGACGGGCGCTTCGTCAAGCGCGGCCTGAGCCAGTACCTGGTCTGAGAGGAGAACCCATGGATTTCGGCGTCGTCCTCCAGACCAACCCGCCCGCTGCCCGCACGATCCAGCTCTCGCAGCTCGCCGAGGCGCACGGCTTCAGCCATGTCTGGACCTTCGACTCGCACCTGCTGTGGGAGGAGCCGTACGTCGTGCACTCGGCGATTCTCGCGGCCACACGCCGCGTGACGGTCGGCCCGTTCGTGACGAACCCCGCGACCCGCGACTGGACCGTCACGGCGTCCACCTTCGCCACCCTCAACGAGATGTACGGCAATCGCACGATCTGCGGCATCGGCCGCGGAGACTCGGCCGTGCGCGTGACGAACGGGCGCCCCACGACGCTGAAGGCGCTGCGGGAGTCGATCCACGTCATCCGCGAGCTCGGCAACTCCCGGGCCGTGGAGTACAACGGCGCGACCCTGCAATTCCCGTGGAGCCGCGGGTCGAAGCTCGACGTGTGGGTCGCCGCCTACGGGCCTCTCGCGCTGAAGCTCACCGGAGAGGTCGGCGACGGCTTCATCCTGCAGCTGGCCGACCTCGACATCGCCGAGTGGATGATCAAGACGGTCCGCCAGGCCGCCGAGAACGTCGGCCGCGACCCCGACGAGATCGCGTTCTGCGTCGCCGCCCCGATGTACATCGGCGACGACACCCCCGAGTCGCGCGCGCACATGATCGAGCAGTGCCGATGGTTCGGCGGCATGGTCGGCAACCACGTCGCCGACATCGTCGCGAAGTACGGCGACGGCTCCGATGTGCCCGCGGCCCTCACCGACTACATCGCCGGGCGCACCGGGTACGACTACAACTCGCACGGCAAGAGCGACAACGACCACGTCGACTTCGTGCCCGACGAGATCGTCGAGCGCTTCTGCGTGCTCGGGACGGCCGAGGAGCACATCGCCAAGCTCGAGAAGCTTCGCGCCCTCGGCGTGACGCAGTTCGCCGGCTACCTCCAGCACGACAACAAGGAGGAGACGATGCGGGTGTACGGCGAGACCGTGATCCCGGCCCTGTCCGAGCACGTCACGGCGAAGCGGTGAGCGCCCCGTGACCGATCAGGTCGTCACGCCCGGCGAAACCGCGATCGTCGGGAGAGCCGCGTCCGCACGCGGACGCACCGCGGCGGCCCGGATCGGCTGGGGTGCGGCCGGGGTGGCGGCGGTCATCGCCCTCTGGGAGCTCTACAAGTTCCTCGGGCCGGCGGACGGCGTGACCGTGGGCGGGGACGGATCGGCCGGGTCGGGCGTCATCCTGCTCCCCCGCACGCACGACCGTGCCATGCCGCACGTGTGGGACATGATCGCGCGGATGTTCGCGCCGACCAGCGGAGGGGACACGCCGCCGCTGCTGCTGTCGGTGGTCCAGGCCGCGGGAACCACCCTCGGCCTCGCCGCGCTGGGGTGGCTGATCGGCGTCGTCGTCGGCTCGCTGCTGGGGATCGCGATGCAGCGGTGGCGCCTGGTCGAGGCGGGACTGCTGCCCTGGATCGTCGTGAGCCAGATCGTGCCGCTCATCGCGTTCGCGCCGGTGGTCAACGCGCTCGGCACGCAGATCGATCGCTCCGGTTTCCCCTGGCCGCAATGGTTCTCGGTCGCGCTGATCGCGTCGTACCTCGCGTTCTTCCCCGTCGCGGTCGGCATGCTCCGCGGGCTGGAAGCCCCGGACGCCCTCCACCTCGACCTCATGCGTTCGAGCTCCGCCGGGTGGTGGCAGACCCTCGTGCACCTGCGCCTTCCCGCCGCCGTGCCGCACCTGCTCCCCGCGCTCCGCCTGGCCGCGGCATCCGCCGTCGTCGGTGCCGTCGTCGCCGAGGTGTCGATCGGCCTGCGCGGCGGGATCGGCCGCATGCTCATCCAGCTCGCGGGGCAGGCGTCGTCCGACCCCGCCGCGCCCTGGGCTCCCACCTTCGGCACCGTCGTGATGGGACTCGTCGCCGCCGGCGGCGTCGCCCTGGTCGGCGTGGCCCTTCATCGTTTCCGTCGCGGGGAGGACACCGCATGACCACCGACACCGCTGTTCGGGCCCGCGGGCTCGGAAAGGTCTTCCCGAGCGCGGGGGGTGAGGTGATCGCCCTGACCGACGTCGACCTCGACATCGCGGCCGGCGAGTTCGTCTCGCTCATCGGCCCCTCCGGCTGCGGCAAATCGACTCTGCTCCGCCTGATCGCGGACCTCGACACCGCAACCAGCGGCGAGCTCTCCCTTGCCGGGAAGACGGCACGGCAAGCGCGACTGGACCAGGACTACGGCATCGCGTTCCAGCAGGCGGGTCTTCTCCCCTGGCGTACCGTCGCGGCGAACATCGCGCTGCCTCTCGAACTGCACCGGTGGACCCGCAGCCGCCGCGACGCTCGCGTCGCCGAGCTCGCCGAGCTCGTGGGTCTGACCGACTTCGTCGGGCGATACCCCGACCAGCTGTCCGGCGGCATGCAACAGCGCGTCGCGATCGCCCGCGCCCTCGCGGCCTCGCCGAAGCTGCTGCTGATGGACGAGCCGTTCGGCGCGCTCGACGAGATGACCCGCGAGCATCTGCAGAGCGAGCTCGCCCGGATCGCCGCCGAGACCGGAGCGACGGTCGTGTTCGTCACCCACTCGATCCCCGAGGCCGTGTTCCTCTCCGACCGGGTGGTGGTGATGAGCCCGCGCCCCGGACGCATCACCGACATCGTCGACACGCGCCCGGGCCGCGCCCGCGACGACCTCCTCCGGGAGTCGCCGGAGTACTTCTCGCGCGTCACCGCCGTCCGCGAAGCGCTCCACGGCTCGCCCCTGCACCGGGCGAACGAGCGATGACGGCCGCTCGACTCCCCGGGTGGGTGCGGCTGCTCGCGCCCCTCGTCGTCGGTGTCGCGGGACTCGCCGCGTGGTACGCCTTCGTCGCCTCGGGCAGCGCCCCACGGATGCTGCCCGACCCCTTCGCGGTCGCGAACGAGTTCGTCGAGCGCTTCGGCCTGATCGCCGAGGCCGCGGGGATCACGGGGACGAACGCCCTCGTCGGCCTCCTCGCCGGCAGCCTGCTCGCGATCCTGTTCGCCGCCCTCGCCGCCACCTGGCGCCCCGTCGACGGCATGACCGCGCCCCTCGTCGCCGCGCTCGCCGTCGTCCCCATCGTCGCGCTCACCCCGATCTTCAACACGATGTTCGGGGCCTCGAGCCAGTTCGGTCGCCAGGCGGTCGCCGGGATCGCCGCGTTCGTCCCGGTGTTCGTCAACACTCTCCGGGGGCTTCGTCAGACCAGGCCCGTGCAACGCGACTTCTTCCGCGCCACCGCGGCGACCGGGGGCCAGACGTTCCTGCGCCTCACGCTCCCCACGGCCCTGCCGTACCTCGTCACGGGCGTGCGGGTCGCTGCATCCCTCGCCGTCATCTCCGCCCTCGTCGCCGAGTACTTCGGCGGACCCGCCGACGGCATCGGCACGGCGATCGCCACCTACGCCAAGTCCGGACGCGCCTCCCTCGCCTGGGCGTTCGTGGGCGGAGGCATCGTGATCGGCCTCGTCTTCTTCCTCGTCACCTCACTGCTCGAACGCCTCGTCGCGCGCCGCCTCGGTGCCGGACGCGCGCGCAGCTGATCGGCATCCACCCCACGACGAAAGAGCCTGCACCACCCGCCACACGCTCCACCCGAACCGGAAGGACCTTCCATGAGACACAGCATCCGACGCACGTTCGGCGCGATCGCCGGCGTCAGCGTCGCCGCCCTCGCGCTCTCCGCCTGCTCCGGCGGCAGCTCCGCACCCGCGGCATCCGACGCCGACTTCACGCCTCTCACCTCGGTGAAGCTGCAACTGCAGTGGCTGCCGCAGGCGCAGTTCGCGGGGTACTACGTCGCCCTCGACAAGGGCTACTTCCAGGAGGAGGGCTTCGACAAGGTCGACGTCATCCCCTCGGGCGGTGACATCGTGCCGCAGGACGCGCTGGTCGCCGGAGACGTGGACTTCGCGGTCGCCTGGGTGCCGAAGGTCCTCGGCACGATGGAGAACCAGGGCGTCGAACTCACCGACATCGCCCAGGTGTTCCAGAAGTCCGGAACGACCCAGGTGTCGTGGAAGGACTCCGGCATCACGTCGGTCGACGACTTCGAGGGCAAGCGCATCGGCTCGTGGGGCTTCGGCAACGAGTGGGAGATCTTCGCGGCCATGGCCGACAAGGGTCTCGACGCCTCGACGGTGAAGATCACCACGCAGGACTTCTCGATGAACGCGCTCCTCGACAAGGACGTGGATGCCGCCCAGGCGATGACGTACAACGAGCTCGCGCAGCTGCTCGAGACGGTGAACCCCGCCACCGGCAAGCTCTACACGATGGACGACATCAACGTCATCTCGTACCAGGACACCGCCGGCGCCATGCTGCAGGACGCGATCTGGGCCGACACGAAGCGTCTCTCCGACGATCCGGCGTACGCCGACGCCGCCACGCGCTTCCTCAAGGCCGTGACGAAGGGCTGGGTCTTCGCCCGCGACAACCCCACCGAGGCGGCGGACATCACCTACAAGGCCGCGACGGCTCCCGGTGTGAACGCGTTCCCCGTGGGACCCGTGCACCAGCTGTGGCAGATGAACGAGGTCAACAAGCTCATCTGGACCGGCGGCGACTTCGGCACGATCGACTCCGCCGCGTGGGACAAGACGGTCCAGGGCGCGCTGAAGGCGGTCAACCAGGACGGCCTCAACCTCATCACGACCGAGCCGGCCGACTCCGCGTACTCGAACGAGTACATCGACAAGGCGCTCTCCGAGCTGAAGGACGAGGGCGTCACCGTCGACGGTGAATACACGCCGATCGACGTCACCCTCACCGAGGGCGGCCAGTAACACCACACTCACGCGCGGGGCGGCCGGATGCCATCGGTCGCCCCGTCGCGCGCGTCCGGGGTTCTTTGCGAGGGGCGTGGTTTACTGACGCCGTGCCCCCCGAACCCTCCGCCGCTCACGCCCGCCGCCGTCCCGATTCGGGCTGGCGCCGAGGACTGAAACTGCTCGCCATCGGCCTCACCGTGGCCGTCGTCGCCGCGGTCGCCGTCGGCGGCGTCTACGCCTGGATGCTGTCGCAGCGCCTGCAGGAGGCCGCGGTGCCGCTCCCCGACGCCCCCTCGCAAGCCCCGTCGCTGAGCGAGTACGCGGGAGCGTTCGACGTGCTCATCGTCGGAACCGACGAGTGCGACGACCAGGTCAAGGACAATTTCGGCGAACGCTGCAGCGATCCCGAGGCCGAGGGCATCCGCAACGACGTCAACCTCCTCGTGCACGTGTCCGAGGCTCCGCGCCGCGCCACCGTCGTCTCGTTCCCGCGCGACCTGCGGCTCGAGATCCCGGAGTGCACCAACGAGGACGGCTCGGTGTCGTCCGGAGCGTGGAAGGCGTCGATCAACACGGCGTACGAGGCCGGCGGCCTCGCGTGCGTCGCCAGCACGGTATCGAACCTCACGGGTCAGCAGATCCCCTTCGCCGCGAAGGTGAGCTTCGGCAACGTCGTGAACATCACCGACGCCGTCGGCGGCGTCGAGGTGTGCATCGGCGGCGACGGCATCAACGACTACGACGCCGGGATCAACTGGGAGCCCGGCCCGCGCGTCGTGCAGGGATATGACGCCCTGGCGTTCCTGCGCACGCGCAAGGGCATCGGCGACGGCAGCGACCTCGCCCGCATCGGCAACCAGCAGCAGTACCTCTCGCGACTGCTCAACAAGGTGCGCAGCGAAGAGGTGCTCTCCAACCCCGCAACCCTGCTGGGGCTCGCGAACACCGCGGTCAACAACGTCACCCCGAGCGAGAGCCTCGCCGACCCCGTCCGCATCGCGCAGCTGGCATACACGCTGAAGGATGTCCCGCTCAGCGACACGACCTTCGTGCAGTACCCGGTACTGCCGGACCCCGACGACAGCGACAAGGTCGTTCCCGACCTCGACGGTGCCGCCGTCCTGTGGGATGCCCTCGCCCGCAACGCCCCGATCGCGCTGACCGGTGAGCTCGGCGCGAACGAGGGCGTGACGCTGGACCCCTCGGCCCCCACGGCCGAGCCCACGGCGCCCGAGACCCCGACGCCCGGAGCGACGGATGCCACCCCCGGCCCCGAGGTCGTCGAACTGCCGGCGAGCGTCAGCGGCAGCAAGGCCGACCAGGCGACCTGTTCGCGAGGGAACGGCTGAGGTCCGCCCGACCGTGGCGTCGGCGTCGCGCCGGGGCCGAGGTGCGCCGCTCGGTGGGGTGCGGCTGAGGCTCGCCCGACGGCGTCGAGGGCGACGCGCCGGGGCTGAGGTGCGCCGCTCGGTGGGGTGCGGCGGCACCCCTCCCGCGCGGAGGCGCGGCGAGTCCCGGCGCAAGGGTCCGTGATTCCGGCGCCCCGGGCGAGAACATCGGAGGGTGAAAACCGCCACACGGACCTGCGCCCTTCTCGTGCTCACCGCGCTCGCGCTCACCGGGTGCGTCCCCGAGCCCGCTCCGACGCCGAGTCCGACGGCATCCCCCTCTCCCTCACCGACACCCACGCCGACGCCCACGACCGACCCGCTCGCGGGGATGAGCCTCGACGACAGGGTCGGGCAGATGTTCATGGTGGGCACGTCCGTCGACGGAGCCGACCAGACCACCCTCTCGGCGGTCGCGGACGATCACATCGGCGGGATCTTCCTGCACGGGAGATCGGATGCCGGCGCGCAGGCGACCGCCCAGCTCGTGTCGACATTCACCTCGGCGCAGGCCGCGGGTCAACCGTTGCTGTGGGTGTCCACCGATCAAGAGGGCGGCGAGGTCCAGGTGCTGAGCGGCCCCGGGTTCGATGAGATCCCCTCCGCGGTCGACCAGGGGCAGCAGGACGACGCGACCCTGCGCCGCAACGCCGCGACCTGGGGCGGGCAGCTCGCGCAGGCCGGCGTGAACATGAACCTCGCTCCCGTCGCCGACATCGTCACGAGCCCCGAGACGGCGCAGAGCAACCCGCCGATCGGCGAACTCGAGCGCGAGTACGGCTACGACGGGGCGACGGTGGCAGCCAAGGCCGGGGCGTTCGCCGCCGGGATGCGCGACGGCGGGGTGCTGCCCACCTTCAAGCACTTCCCCGGGCTCGGGCACGTGGGCGACAACACCGACACGACCGCCGGGGTGACGGACGACTTCGTCACGGCCGACGGCGCCGACGTCGGCGTGTACTCGACGGTGCTGCCGGAGGGACCCGCCGTGGTCATGCTGTCGACCGCGATCTACGAGAAGATCGACTCCTCGGCGCCCGCCGCGTTCTCGCCCACGGTGGTCGGGGTGCTGCGCGACACCGTCGGCTTCGACGGCGTGGTGACCACCGACGACCTCTCGGCGGCGCAACAGGTGCAGGCGTGGTCGCCCGCCGACCGCGCGACGCTCGCCGTCGAGGCGGGGATCGACCTGCTGCTCGTCTCGGCCGATTCGTCGGTCTACCCCGAGATGCACCAGGCCGTGCTGTCAAAGGCGCAGAACGACAGCGCGTTCGCCGCGAAGGTGGACGCGGCGGTGACCCGGATCCTGGCCGCGAAGGCCGCGATGCCCTGACGCCCGTTCGCGTGATTTGCCGGAGAACGTCGCTTCTCCGCCCTCCGAAGCGACACATTGCGGCAATCCACGCGGGTCGGAGCCGCCGCCTCCGCTCACGAAACCCACACGGCCCGACACTGAGGTGCCGCATATGTGCGCCACACCCCACGCGACGCGACCAATCGCGACAACTCACGCGCTGACGCGAACAGTCGGAGCCGGACGCCGAGGCGCCACCGCGCGATAAACTAGAAGGCTGTGTCTGTCGAACCCGTGATCGTCTACCCGCCCGAGCTGCCCGTCAGCGCCGCGCGGGACGAGATCGCGCGCGCCATCCGCGACAACCAGGTCGTGATCGTCGCCGGCGCGACCGGCTCGGGCAAGACGACGCAGCTGCCGAAGATCTGCCTCGAGCTCGGCCGCACCTCGATCGCACACACGCAGCCGCGCCGCATCGCCGCGCGCACGATCGCCGAGCGCATCGCCGAAGAGATGCAGGTTCCCCTCGGCTCCACCGTCGGCTACAAGGTGCGCTTCACCGACAAGGTGTCGGCCGACACCCGCGTAGCGCTCGTGACCGACGGCATCCTGCTCAACGAGATCCACCGCGACCGGCTCTTGCGCCGCTACGACACGATCATCGTCGACGAGGCGCACGAGCGTTCGCTCAACATCGACTTCCTGCTCGGATACCTCCGCCGCATCCTGCCGAAGCGCCCCGACCTCAAGGTCATCGTCACCTCGGCGACGATCGACCCCGAGAGCTTCGCGCGGCACTTCGCCGCCGCGCCCGCCGAGCCGGGCGGCGAGCCGGTGCCGGCGCCCGTGATCGAGGTGTCGGGGCGGACCTATCCGGTCGAGATCCGCTACCGGCCGCTGGATGGCGCCGACGGTGCGGGCGAAACTCCTGAGGATCCGGATGCCGACGGCTCCGACGCCGCGACATCCCGTGGCCGCGGGGTCGCAGCGCCGCAGAAAGTCAGGAGTTCGGCCCGCGCGACGCGCGACGGCGACGACGCCGACGAGGTCGGGGCCGTCGTGGCGGCGCTCCGCGAGCTCGACCGGGAGCCCGCGGGCGACGTGCTCGTGTTCTTCCCGGGCGAGGCGGAGATCCGGGATGCGGCGGATGCCATCCGCGGGGCGTATCAGAAGGATGCCGCGCCGACCGAGGTGCTGCCCCTCTACGGGCGTCTGTCCGCCGCCGAGCAGCACCGGGTGTTCGAGCGCTCCACCGTCGCGGGCGTTCGCCGCCGTGTCATCCTCGCCACCAACGTCGCCGAGACGAGTCTCACCGTCCCCGGCATCCGGTATGTCGTCGACACCGGCACAGCCCGCATCTCGCGGTACAGCAACAGGTCGAAGATCCAGCGGCTGCCGATCGAGGCCGTGTCCCAGGCCTCGGCGCAGCAGCGATCCGGTCGCGCGGGGCGCACGTCGCCCGGTGTCGCGATCCGCCTCTACTCCGAGGACGATTTCACGCGTCGGCCGGAGTACACCGAACCCGAGATCCTGCGCACGTCGCTGGCATCCGTGATCCTGCAGATGCTCTCGCTCGGGTTCGGCGACATCCAGGCGTTCCCGTTCCTGACCCCGCCCGATTCGCGCGGTGTGAAGGCGGCATTCGACCTGCTCGTCGAGCTCGGTGCCGTGAAGCTGCCGGCACCGGGGGCGCGCTCGCGCGACGACCGACCCGATCGCGACCCGTCGCGCGGTGGCGGGCGCGAAGACGGTCCCCGCCTCACCGAGATCGGCCGCGAGATCGCGCGGCTGCCGATCGACCCGCGCTTCGCGCGAATGCTCATCGAGGCGCGCCGGAACGACGTCTCGGCCGAGGTCCTCGCGATCGTCTCCGGCATGTCCATCCAGGACGTGCGCGAGCGCCCCGAGGACCGCCGCGAGGAAGCCGACCGGTTCCACGCCCGGTTCACCGACCCGACCAGCGATTTCCTCTCGCTGCTGAACCTGTGGGAGTACTTGCAGGAGAAGCAGGCCGAGCTCGGCTCGAGCGCGTTCCGGCGCCTGTGCCGGAGCGAGCATCTGAATTACGTGCGCGTGCGCGAGTGGGTCGACGTGCACCGGCAGCTGCGGTCGCTCGGCGGCGAGCGGGGGTCCGGAGACCGCGACAGCGCCGGGCGTGACAGCACCGGCCGGCGGGACCGGACCCGGGCCCTCCCGCCCACGTCGGACCCGTCCCGGTCCGCGAGCCGTCGCGACGAGCGCCACGACACAGCCGCCCCCGAGGGCCACGCCGCCGGCGACGCCATCCACCGCGCGATCCTCTCCGGACTGCTGTCGCATCTCGGCATCCTGGATCCGCGCACGATGGCGCAGACGAGGGATCGCAAGGCGCCCGGTGATGCTCGCCCCGTCAAGGGCGAGTACATCGGTGCCCGCGGGGCGCGGTTCGCGATCTTCCCCGGGTCGGGGCTGAAGAAGAAGCGCCCCTCCGCCGTCATGGCCGCCGAGCTCGTCGAGACCTCGCGCCTGTTCGCGCGGACGGTCGCCGCCGTCGACCCTGCGTGGGCGGAGGAACTCGCCCCCGACCTGGTGAAGCGCTCGCTGAGCGAGCCGCACTGGTCGAAGGATGCCGGCTCCGCCGCCGCGTACGAGAAGGTCACGCTGTTCGGTGTCGAGCTCGTCGGCCGTCGTCGCGTCCAGCTCGCGCGCTTCGACCGCCCTCTCGCCCGCGAGATGTTCGTCCGCCACGCACTCGTCGAGGGCGAGTGGGACCCCTCGGTCCTCGACAAGCGCCTCACGGCGTTCCTCCGCCGCAACGTCGAGCAGCGCCGCCTGCTCGAGAAGATCGAGGAGCGCGAGCGCCGCCGTGACATCCTCATCGGCGACGAGGCGGTGTTCGCGTTCTACAACGCGCGAATCCCCGCCGACGTCACCGACGTCCGCTCGTTCGAGACCTGGTGGAAGGATGCCTCGAACCGCACACCGCACCTGCTCGACCTGCGCGAGTCCGACCTCACCGGAGACCGGGCGCAGGGCGACGATCGGGCCTTCCCCGCGCGCTGGCGACAGGGCGACCAGACGCTGAACCTCGCGTATCGCTTCGAGCCGGGCGCCCCCGACGACGGCGTCACGGTCGTCGTTCCGCTGCCCCTGCTCGCGCAGCTGCGCCCCGACGGCTTCGACTGGCAGGTGCCCGGCATGCGCGACGAGCTCGTCACGGCGTTGCTTCGCGCCCTGCCGAAGACCATCCGCCGCAACGTGGTGCCGGCCGCCGACTGGGCGGAGAAGTTCTCGGCCGAACTCGCCGAGAAGGGCCCCGAGCACGCGAACGGCCTCCCGAAGACGACGCTCGTCGACGCCCTCGCCGCCCTGGTGCAGCGCGTCGCGAACCAGCGGGTGAGCGCGGCTGACTTCGAGCTCGAGCGCGTTCCCGCGCACCTCCTCCCCTCGTTCCGAGCGGTCGATGCCCGGGGCCGGGCGGTCGGCAGCGACCGCGACCTCGGTGCGCTGCAGCGACGACTGGCCGACCGGGCGCGCTCCAGCGTCGAGTCGACGATCTCTCGGCCCCCGCAGAGGGCCGCGAAGGTCGCCCAGGCCTCCCCCGCTTTCGCTTCGCGCACGAAGCTCACCACCTGGGACCTCGACGAGCTCACCGAGGTCGTCGACACCCCCGTCGCCGGCGGCGTCGTGCGCGGCTACCCGGCGCTCGTCGACGAGGGCGACAGCGTCGCTCTGCGCGTCGAGGCGACACCCGAAGACGCCGCGCGGCTCACGCGGGCCGGCATCCGTCGCCTGATGCTGCTGGCCGTCCCCTCCCCCGCCACCTACGTTCTCGACCACCTCACCGCGAACGAGAAGCTCGCGCTCGCGGCATCCCCGTACCAGAACGCGAAAGCCCTGATCGAGGATGCGCGCGTGGCCCTGGCCGACGACATCCTCGGGAGCGACGGCGCCGTGCGCACCCGAGGGGACTTCGAGCGGGTGCGCGACGCGTTCTCTTCCGTTTCGGTGGAGCGCACGTTCCAGACGGTGTCACTCGCGGCGAAGATCCTGCTCGCGCAGCGCGAGGTCGAGAGGGCGATGAAGGATGCCGCGTCGATGACGCTCCTCGGAGCGCTCAACGACGTGCGCGGCCAGGTGAAGGGGCTGCTGTTCCCCGGCTTCCTCTCGCGCACCGGCATCCCGCGCCTGCAGCACTATCCCCGCTACCTCGCCGGTGCGCTCGAGCGGGTGAAGACTCTGTCGGACAATCCGGGCCGCGACCGACAGCGCATGACCGAGTACGAGCGCGCCGCCGCCGGTTTCGTCGAGGCCGGAGGCACGGTGCCTCTTCCCGCCGACGCCCCGGCGAACCTCGTGCAGACGCGGTGGCTGCTGGAGGAGCTGCGCGTGAGCCTGTTCGCCCAGCGCCTCGGCACGGCGGAACCCGTGTCGATCCAGCGCATCGCGAAGGCGCTGAAGGGCGCGTGAGTCGCGCGCGGGATGCGCCATGCGAGGCGATCGCCCGTGCGGGCGGCTTGTCGTAGCGGAAGCCACGTGCGTGAGCTGCCGCAATTCGTCGCCTGAGCACGCGCCACGCGACAAACATGGGCAACCGAGGCGCCGGGGGCGCCGGCGTCGGGAAGCCTCACTTGCCGCACTTCGTCGCCCGAGCACGCGCCGCACGACAAGTAGGGGCAAACCAGGCACCGGCGCGACGGCGTCGGGGGCGTCACTTGCCGCACTTCGTCGCCCAAGCACGCGCCGCACGACAAGTAGGGGCAAACCAGGCACGGGCGCGACGGCGTCGGGGCGTCACTTGCCGCACGTGGTCGCCGCAGCATGCGCCGCACGACGAACGGGGGCAAACAAGGCACGGGCACGGCGGCGGCACCGGAAGCGTCAGCGCAGCCTCAGCGCTTACACGCCGAGGGCAGACCCCCAGTTGCGCAGCAGCGCCTCCAGCACACGACGGTCGGCCGGGCGGAGCGCCGACAGCAGGCGCTCCTCGTTCTCGACGTGGGCGACCAGCGCCTCGTCGATGACCCGCCGACCCGCCGGAGTGAGCGACACCACCCGACCGCGGCCGTCGTCGTCGCTCGCCTCCCTCGACACGAGTCCGGATGCCACGAGCCGGTCGACGCGCTTGGTCACCGCACCGGTGGTCACCATCGTGTGCCGCGCGAGCTCTCCGGGGGCGCACGCGAAGGGCTCACCGCTCCGACGGAGCGCGGCGAGGACGTCGAACTCCCCCTCGCCCAGACCGTAGCGCCGGAAGACGACGAGCAGCTCGGCCTCGAGGTAGTCGACGATGCGGCTCATGCGCCCGATGATCTGCATCGGCGAGGCGTCGACGTCGGGGCGCTCAGCGGCCCACTGCGCGACGAGTTCATCGACGTGGTCGGTCATGGCATCCATGATACCTTCCGCGGAAACTATACTGTCTTCCATGGAAGGTATATGGCGCCTCGTCGCGATCACCGCGGTTGCCCCGATCGCGTGGGGTGCCACCTACGTGGTCACGCGGCACCTGCTCCCGCCCGACGCCCCACTCTGGGGCGCCGCCCTGCGCGCCCTGCCCGCCGGACTTTTGCTGTGGGCGCTGGCCCGACGGCGACCGCGCGGCTCGTGGTGGTGGCGCGCACCCGTCCTGGGACTGTTGAACTTCGGCGCCTTCTTCGTGCTGGTCTACCTCGCCGCGCAGCTGTTGCCCTCCTCGATCGCGGCGTCGATCATGGCGCTGGCCCCACTCGCCCTCGCGGGCATCGCGTGGCCGATCCTCTCGCAGCGCCCGACCCCGCGGTGGGCGGCGGGGGCCGTGCTCGGCATCGGGGGTGTGCTGCTGGTCGTCGGGCTCGGGGCCGGCGCCGTGTCGCCCGCCGGGGTCGCGGCATCCGTCATCGCTCTGCTCGCGTCGTCGCTCGGGGCGATCCTCACCACCCGGTGGCGCGACGACACCCCGCTGCTCGCGACGACGTCATGGCAGCTCATCGCCGGAGGGATCGCGCTCGTGGTCGCCGCGGCGATCGTCGAGGGGCCGCCCCCGCGCGTGGATGCGATCGGCGGCGCGGCCTACGCGGGGATCGCCGTCGTCGCCACCGCGCTGGCGTTCGTGTGCTGGTTCACCGGGCTTCGCCACCTGCCGGCGGGCACCGTCGGGATCATCGGGCTGCTCAACCCGGTGACCGGGGTCGTGCTCGGGGTGCTCGTCGGCGGGGAGTCCCTCGCCCCGCTTCAGGCTCTCGGCATCGCGCTCGTCCTGCTGTCGCTGGTCGTCGCGCGTCCGCGTCCCGCGCGAGAAGGGCCCCTCCCCGTCGCTCGGCGACGAGAAGGGGCCCTCCGGGAGCGCAGCGCTCAGGACGACAGTGACACCTGACCCAGCGCCGCCTCGACGTCGACGACGGCCTTCGCCGACGACGAGGTGCGCAGGCTGTTGTCGACCGAGCCGATACCGTCCTGGTTCACGACCCGGTACTCGTCGTCGGGCAGCGTGATGTCGGCGGATCCCGCCGTGACCGTGACCGTCGTGCGGCTGGGGGTCGCACCGCTCAACCCCGCCGTCAGCTCACCGCCGGCGACCTCGAAGGTCGCCGTGTCGACATCCTCGACGTCGGCCGTGGCGGCCCCGCCGGCAACCGTGACCTCGAGCGTCTCGGCGCTCCCGGACAGGTCGACCGCACCGCCGGCGAGGTTCACCGTCAGCCCCCGCATCTCGGCGTCGAGGTCGAGCGTCCCACCCGTGACGTCGATACGCCCGTCGAGCGGCGCGCCCTTCAGACTGCGCGGGAGCGTCAGCGTCGCGCCCGGGCTCCGGTCCCAGTCGACGAAGGCGCCCCGCGGCGACGACACGCGCAGCGTGTCGCCCGTGCGCTCGAACGTCCAGCCGCCGCGTCGAGCGCCCCCGGCCTCGAGCGTCGCGTCGGTCCCGTCGCCGTACTCGATCGTGAGCGAGCCTCCGGCCACGTCGACCGAGAGATCGGTGAGGCCCCGCGCCGACACCGAGCCCGCCTGCACGCCGGATCGTGTGTCGGAGAGCGTGGCCGCCGCGGTGATCGCGGTGCCGCCCACCGTGCCGACGAGGGCGATCGCTCCGACGACGATCGTGACGATCGACACTGCCAGGACGGTTCCCCGGCGCGAGGTGGGAGCCGGCGGAGGGGTCGGCTCGAGAGGAGCCTGGTCGACGGGGGTCTGCGTGGTCATGACGTTGCTCCGGTGTGGTCGTGGCCCAGGTGCACGAGGGCGGCGATGACGCGGCGGTTGCCGGTCTCGTCCTGCTCCAGGCCGAGCTTGGTGAAGATGGCGGTGATGTACTTCTCGACGCTGGCCTCGCTCACGAAGAGCGCCGCGGCGATGGCCTGGTTCGACCGGCCTTCCGCGATGAGCGCGAGCACGCTGCGTTCCCGCTCCGTCAGGCTCTGCAGCCGCTCATCACGACGGCGACGGGCGAGGAGCTGCCCGACGACCTCGGGGTCGAGGACGGTCGCTCCCCCGCTGATGCGGGCGACCGCGTCGAGGAAGTCGCGGACGTCGGCGACCCGGTCCTTGAGCAGGTAGCCGAGCGAGCCCTGCCCGTCGGCGATCAAGTCGCTGGCATACTGCTCCTCGACGTACTGCGAGAGGACGAGGACCGCGAGTCCCGGATGCCGGGACCTCAGCGCGATCGCCGCGCGGATGCCCTCGTCGGTCCAGGTCGGCGGAAGCCGCACGTCGAGGACGCAGAGGTCGGGTGCGTGCTCGTCGACCGCGGCCTGGAGCCCGTCGGCGTCGGGCAGGGCGACGACGACCTCGTGACCGTCGTCGGCGAGAAGGCGGACGAGCCCCTCGCGCAGCAGGACGGAGTCTTCGCAGATCAGGATGCGCACGGGACGCTCACCTCCACGGTCGTGGGTCCGCCCTGCGGGCTGTCGATACGGGCCGTGCCGCCGGCGGCCACCACGCGGTTCACGATGCCGTCGAGGCCACCGCCCGGGACGACACGCGCCCCGCCCAGTCCGTCGTCCTCGACCCGGGCCCAGAGGGTCCCGTCCTCGCGGAGGCGGACGTGCACGCGGCACCCGGTCGCTCGGGAGTGCTTCGCCGCGTTCGTCAGCGCCTCGGCGATCGCGAAGTACACCGCGGCCTCAGCCGGACGACTGCACCGACGCGGCAGACGCACGTCGAGGGTCACGGGGATGTGCGAACGCGACGCGAGCGCCGAGAGCGCGGCATCCAGTCCCCGGTCATCGAGCACCGAGGCATGGATGCCACGGGCGAGCTGGCGGAGTTCGGTGATCGCCGATTTGGTCGAGGCGTGCGCCTCGGCGACGAGGGCCTTCGCGGTCTCGGGGTCGTCGTCGATCTTGGTCTGCGCGAGGCCCAGCGTCATACCGATCGAGACGAGTCGCGGTTGGACGCCGTCGTGGAGGTCGCGTTCGATGCGGGTGCGTTCGACCTCGGCGGCGCGGACCGCGCCGGCGCGGCGGGAGTCCGAGGTGCGTGCGCGCTCCTCGAGCTCCGCCTCGCGCGAGGGGACGAAGATCGCGCGGACGATCAGACCGTGCAGTACGGCGAGTCCGACGATGCCCGCGAGCGATCCGACGAGGGCGACGACGCCGACGAGGGGCGCGGCGAACCCCTCGAGCGGGAAGATGCCGAGGAAGCGCGTATCCGGCCAGCCGAAGATGGGGGCGATGGAGAGCGCGAAGCCCCACGCGGCGAGACCTGCGGCGGTCAGGGTCACCAGGCCCAGGATCGTGCCGATGGTGAACGAGGCCACCGCGCGCCACTGGCCGGGGTCGATCGCCTGCAGCCAGACCGTGTGCAGGAAGCCGACGAATCCGGGACGCGGGCTCCGGCGTGGGCTGAGCGCCGCGAGGCCGAAGCCGTACAGGCCGTCGACACGGGCCCGTTCGAACCAGGCCACCGCGAAGAGGGCGTAGACGAGGGCGACGAGAACGACGACGCCGATCAGGAGGGCGAAGAGCAGTCCGATACCGCCGCCCAGCATGCCGAAGAGCGCGCCGAAGACGGTCGGGCCGATCAGGCCGAGCGCGGCCATCTGGGCCGCGGCCCCGGCGATGCGCCCGGGGGTGGCGATGCGCACGCGCGACGAGGGGACGACGGTCGATTCGACGGGCGGCAGCGGCACGGTGCGAGCTGCGGTGTCCGCGGAGTCGTCGCGGCCGGGCGGGTTCGGCGGAGGAGGCGGAAGAACGGATGCCGTGGTCATGTGTTCCACGGTAGGGGTGGGCCTCGCCTCCGCACCGCCCGGGCAGCCCCCGCCCTCGTTCGGGTTATCCCGAAAGCTCTTCGGGGGTCAGCCAGCCGGTGTCGAGCAGGACACGCGTGATGTCGTCGGCACGAACGGTCTGCGGGCCGACCGCGACAGCCGGGGCGTCCGTCAGTCCGGGGATCTCGGTGCCGTCCGACACCGGTTCGCGCTCGTCGAGCAGCGCCTCGATCGCATCGGCGATCGGCGCGGCCAGATCGCGCGTGTCGACGAACACGGTCGCGGCGACGACACCCGCGTCGAGGGCACGCGCGGTGGCGAGGTCGGCCCCCGAACCGACGACGATCGGGTCCGGACGCTCGGCCGCGCGCGACGGCGAAGGCGTGGGTGAAGGGGTCTCGCCCGCGGGCGGGTCGGTGGTGAGCGCGGTCACCACGCCGCGGGTGACGTCGTCACCGAGCGCGAGGAACGCGGGGCGGCCGGGCGTCTCGCCGTCCGCGTCCGTGACCGCGACGACCACTCGGGCGCGCTTCTCCGCCGCGTCCGACACGTCGAGCGGATCGTCGGCGACAGCGGCGTCGTCCCACGTGGCGCCCGACGTGATCACGACGCGCCCCTCGTCGACCGCGGAGGCCAGGGCCTCGCGCGCGGCGGCGAAGCGTCGCTGCTCCCAGGCGTCGTCCGCGGCACCGGCGAGCACGGTGAGCTCGACGGGTCCGGCCGGGGAGGCCGGTGCGGGGTCCGCGGATGCGTCCGTCTCCGATGCGTCGGAGTCGGGGGCGTCGGAGTCGGGTGTGGGCGTCGGGTCCGTGGCATCCGTCCCCTGCACGGCGTCGAGCGCGTCGAGCAGAGCCTGGGCCTGGGCGCGGCCGAGCTCTTCCGGCTCGACCACCGCCGCGAACCCCGCTCCGGAAACCGGGAGACCGCGACCGAGGAGGGCGATCGGGACGCCGTCTTCCTCGGCGAGTTCAGCGGGCGCCGCGAGCTCCTCGGTGGACAGGGGCGCCACGATCACGGCATCCATCCCCTTGGTGAGCATGTTCTGCACCTGCGAGGCCTGCGTTCGCGCGTCGTCGGCGGCGTACTCCAGATCGACGCGGTAGCCACGATCGCGGAGTTCGGATGCCACGACCTCCCCCGCGTGCTCCCATCCGGCGTCGGCGGTCGAGGGCAGCGCGACGCCGATCACCCCGGCCCCGTCGCTCGAGCCGCCCTCACGCGGCGGCGTCGCCGTGCAACCGGCGAGGCCCAGCGCGACCACGGCGAGCACCGCGGCGGCGCGGCGGAGGGGCGTGCGGGGGGTCACCGTTCCATCCTGCCGCAGGAACGGCGAGACGCCCCGGCGCGGAAGCGTCGGGGCGTCTCGATGGGGGGGTGGATCAACCGCGCGTGCGGTTCTTGTTCCACACGTCGAAGGCGACGGCCAGCAGCAGCACGAGACCCTTGATGAACTGCTGCACGTCGGTCGAGATACCCATGAGCGACATGCCGTTGTTGAGCACACCCATGACCAGACCACCGGCGATCGCGCCGACCACGCGGCCGACACCACCCTGCACCGCGGCGCCGCCGATGAACGATGCGGCGATGGCATCCAGCTCGAAGAGGTTTCCGGCACCGGGGCCGGCGGAGTTCAGGCGACCCGTGAACACGATGCCCGCGAGGGCCGCGAGCACGCCCATGTTCACGAACAGCAGGAAGTCGACGCGGCGCGTGTTGATGCCCGACAGCTTCGCGGCGGTGCGGTTGCCGCCGATCGCGTAGATGTGGCGGCCGAAGACGCTCCGGCTCATGACGGTCGAGTACCCGATGATCAGCACGCCGAGCACGACCAGCACGATGGGCGTGCCGCGCGACCCCGGTGCCACACCGAGCAGGTAGGTGAGGTACGCGATCAGCGCGCCGCCGCCGATGAGCTTGACGAGGAAGGCGACCTGCGGCTCGTTCTGCAGTTCGAGCGCGGCGCGCTTGGCGCGCTGACGCACCTGCGACACGACGAACAGCACAAGGGTCAGCACACCGAGCCCGACGGTGATCCACTCGGCGGGCGAGCTCGCAGCCGGGAACAGGTCGGGGAACAGGTAGCCGCCGCCGAGTGCACGGTACTCGGTGGGGAACGGGGTGATCTGGGTGTTGCCGAGGGTCATCTGCGTGAGACCGCGGAACAGCAGCATGCCGGCCAAGGTCACGATGAACGCGGGGATGCCGATGTACGCCACCCAGAAGCCCTGCCACATGCCGACCACGGCACCGAGGAGGAGCGAGAGCAGGATGCCGAGCCACCAGGGCAGGCCCCACTGCACGATCAGCACACCCGAGACCGCACCGACGAAGGCGGCGACCGAACCGACCGAGAGGTCGATGTGGCCGGCGATGATGATCATCACCATGCCGATCGCGAGGATCAGGATGTAGCTGTTCTGGACGATGATGTTCGACACGTTGCCCGCGGTGAGCAGGCGCCCGCCGGTCAGCGCCTGGAAGAGCAGGACGATGACGATCAGGGCGATGAAGATGCCGATCTCACGCAGTCGCGACGTGAAGAACTGCAGAATGCTGCCGGCACCGCCGCCGGCTCCGCCGCCGACGGGACCCTTCGGCGTCGCGGGACCCTGCGGGGTCACGGTGTTGTCAAGCGCTGACATGGTCGGCTTCCTTTTCCTTCGTCATGAGCACCATGAGTGCCTCGGGAGTGGCCTCTTCGATGGGCAGCTGGCCGGTGATGTGGCCTTCGCTGAGGGTGTAGATGCGGTCGCAGATGCCGAGCAGCTCGGGGAGCTCCGAAGAGATCACCAGCACGCCCTTCCCCTGCGCCGCGAGGGAGTTGATGATCGTGTAGATCTCGTACTTCGCGCCGACGTCGATGCCGCGCGTGGGCTCGTCGAGGATGAGCACCTCGGGGTCGGAGAAGAGCCACTGCGACAGCACGACCTTCTGCTGGTTGCCGCCGGAGAGCTTCCCGACGACCACGTCGACGCTCGGCGCCTTGATGTTCATCGACTTGCGGTAGCGGTTCGCGACGAGGTACTCCTCGTCGCCGTCGACGAACCCGCCCTTGACGAGCTTTCGCATGCCGGCGATCGAGATGTTCCGCTTGATCGTGTCGATCAGGTTGAGTCCGGCGCCCTTGCGGTCTTCGGTGACGTACGCGAGTCCGCTGCGGATCGCCGCGGGGACCGTCGAAGTGTCGACCTTCTGACCGCGCACGTAGACGTTCCCCGAGATGCGCGAGCCGAAGCTCTTGCCGAAGACGCTCATCGCGAGCTCGGTGCGACCGGCACCCATCAGGCCTGCGATCCCGACGACCTCGCCGGCGCGAACGGTGAGGTTCGCGTTGTGGATGACCGTGCGAGTGGCATCCGTGGGGTGACTGACGTTCCAGTCCTCGATGCGCAGGACCTCATCGCCGATCTCGACGTCGCGGTCGGGGTAGCGGTTCTCGAGCTCGCGTCCGACCATCCCGCGGATGATGCGGTCTTCGCTCGTGCCCCCGGTGGCGACATCGAGGGTCTCGATCGTGCGACCGTCGCGGATGATCGTGACCTCGTCGGCGATCGCGCGGATCTCGTTGAGCTTGTGGCTGATGATGATGCAGGTGATGCCCTGGCCCTTGAGGTGACGGATCAGGTCCAGCAGGTGCTCGGAGTCGTCGTCGTTCAGGGCCGCGGTGGGCTCGTCGAGGATGAGGAGCTTGACGTCTTTCGAGAGGGCCTTCGCGATCTCGACGAGCTGCTGCTTGCCGACGCCGATCTCATTGACGGGCACGTCGGGGCTGTCGCCGAGCCCGACGCGGGCGAGGAGCTTGGATGCCTCGCGGTTGGTCGCGTCCCAGTCGATGAGACCGCGGTGAGTGATCTCGTTGCCGAGGAAGATGTTCTCGGCGATCGAGAGGTAGGGGCTCAGCGCGAGCTCCTGGTGGATGATGACGATGCCGGCGGATTCGCTGTCGCGGATGTCTTTGAACTCGACGGTCTTGCCGTCGAAGACGATCTCGCCGCGGTAGTCGCCCGCGGGATACACACCGCTGAGCACCTTCATGAGAGTGGACTTGCCGGCGCCGTTCTCGCCACAGATGGCGTGGACCGTTCCGCGCTCGACGGTCAACGACACGTCGGCGAGCGCGATGACGCCGGGGAACTCCTTGGTGATCGAGCGCATCTCGAGGATGGTGCTCACGAGGTCCTCCTTGCAGGGCCGGCCGGAGCCGGTGGGGGTGAGAGACGTGGGGGCGCCTCCGCCGCGACCGAACGGATCGATCGCGGCGGAGGCTGTGCGGGCGGCTCAGGGCACGCCCGCGGGGATTACTTGAGGTCGGCCTCGGTGTAGTAACCGCTGTCGATCAGGACTTCCTTGTAGTTGTCCTTGGTGACGATCGTCGACTGGAGGAGGTACGAGGGGACGACCTTCTTGCCGTTGTCGTAGGTCTTCTCGTCGTTGACCTCGGGGGTCTCACCCTTGCGGATGTCGTCGACCATGGTCACGGCCTGCTTGGCGAGCTCGCGCGTGTCCTTGAAGATCGTCGAGTACTGCTCGCCGGCGATGATCGACTTGATCGAGCCGGCCTCGGCGTCCTGACCCGTGATGACGGGGAGGTCGGTGGCCGAGTAGCCGCCCGAGGTGAGTGCCGAGATGATGCCGATCGACAGACCGTCGTAGGGCGAGAGCACACCGTTGAGCTTGGTGCCGCCGATGACGGTGAGGATGTTCTCCATGCGCTTCTGCGCCGTCTCGGGCAGCCAGCGGAGGATCGCCGCCTGGCCGAACTCGGTCTGACCCGAGGGGACCACGAGCACGCCCTTGTCCATGTAGGGCTTCAGGGTGTCCATCGCGCCGTTCCAGAAGAACGTGGCGTTGTTGTCGTCGGGGCTTCCGGCGAACAGCTCGATGTTGAACGGACCGGTGGCGCCGGTCTCCTTGCCCGAGGCGTCGAGGACACCGAGGCCCGTGAGGAGCGAGGTGGCCTGCTGGACGCCGACCTTGTAGTTGTCGAATGTCGTGTAGTAGTCGACGTTCTCGGTGCCGTTGATGAGGCGGTCGTACGCGATGACGGGGATGTTCGCGTCCTTGGCCTGCTGCAGCACGTCGGTGAGCGTGGTGCCGTCGATCGAGGCGATGATCAGGGCCTTGGCGCCCGTGGTGATCATGTTCTCGATCTGCGAGACCTGGGTGGGGATGTCGTCGTTGGCGTACTGCAGGTCGACCTGGTAGCCGAGCTCCTCGAGCTGCGACTTGACGTTGTTGCCGTCGGCGATCCACCGCTCCGACTGCTGGGTCGGCATCGCGACGCCGATGGTGCCGCCCGCCTCCTGGTCGCCGCCGGCGCTGTTGCCCGTGCGGTCGCCGGCGCAACCGGCCAGGCCGATGCCGAGCGCGAGAACGCCCACTCCGGCGATCGTCTTGAGCATGCTGTGCTTGTTCACTCTGGTTCCCTCCATTGGGTTTGTGTCGCGGTCTCTCCACGCGGAGCCCACCGCGGTCTCTGCGGACGAGGTCACACCGGGCGCACGAGTCGACAGGGCGAAACGAAAGACGGTCGAAACATCTTCGTCTCGACGGATCCGCTCCGCAGCGAGTCCCGTCGGCCGTGTGACCGGTCATGTGACCGTTCACATTGTGTGTGTGATGCTACCCCCGTGCGGGACCGACGTGTCAAGTCCCCGTGCGCACGCCGTCCAGCCGTTGCCGAAATGTGACGATCAGCGACTGGGCGGAGCGGTCGACGACCGCACGATCAGGCGCAGGTGGTCGGGCTCGACCGAGGCGCCCGCGTCGGCGGGTTCACCCAACGCGGCGAGGACCTCGCGCACCGCGCGCGCGCCGATGCCCGCGAAGTCCTGCCGCACCGTCGTCAGCGGTGGCCACAGGTGCGCCGACTCCGGCACGTCGTCGAAGCCGACCACCGAGATGTCCTCGGGCACCAAGCGTCCTATGGCCCGGACGGCATGCATGAACCCGAGCGCCATATGGTCATTGCCCGCGAACACCGCGGTCGCATCCTCGGTGCGCAGCAGTTCGAGGCCCGCTTCGAAACCGAACTGCGCCGTCCAGTCGCCGAGGACGGGGGGACGCGGTGCGAGGTCGTTGGCATCCATCTCCGCCAGGTACCCCCGCATGCGGTGGTCGGCCTCGACCCAGTCGCGGGGACCGGCGATGTGCAGGATGCGCGTATGCCCGATCTCGATGAGGTGGCGCACCGCGGCACGCGCACCGGCCGCCTGGTCGTTGTGCGAGGTCGAGGTGCCCGTCGAGGCGACGATCTGCACCGGCACGGGGAGCCGCAGCTCGTCGAGGATCGGAACGACGCGCGTCTGCGGCGCCACCGCGATCAGCCCCTCGACCGACTGCTGCATGAGGTGGTCGATCGAGGCGCGCACGTCCTCGGGGGCGCTCGTGGCCAGGTTCGTCAGGGTCAGCCGGTATCCCGCGGCGCGGGCTGCGGACTCGATGGCCTGGACCATCGTCGCCGTGCCGTGCGTCGTCGTCCTCGGCCCGAGGACGCCGATGAGACGCGAACGACTCGTCGCGAGGGCGCGAGCCGCCTGGTTCGGGACGAACTTCAGCTCGGCGATCGCCGAGCGGACCCGCGCCGCCGTCTCGGGGCGCAGCTGGGGGCTGTTGTTGATGACCCGGGAGACCGTCTGATACGACACCCCCGCGAGACGCGCCACGTCGCGGATGCTGGGGGCCCGGCCCGTGGCATCCGGAAGGTCGGTCTCGCTCATGGTTCGCCTCTTTGCGTCAACGGTCCTCGCGTGACCGGTCACACGAGGATAACCCGGCGCTTCGCCCGTTGCGTGTCGCGCGCGATCGCACGGTCAGGATTCGAGCAGAGCCCGGTAGAAGCGGATGCCGCGGAGCCAGGAATCCACGCGGATGCGCTCGTCCGGCGCATGCAGCGCGTCGCGCTCGGAGCGGGTGAGGCGGAACGGTGCGAAGCGGTACACGTTCGCGGTGAGACCGGTGTAGAAGCGACTGTCGCTCGCCCCGAGCTGCAGGTACGGCAGGGGCACCACGTCGTCGCCGAGCGTCGCGACCACCGCGCTCGCCACTCGACGCCACTCCTCGCCGTGCCACGGTGACACCGGAGAGGCCTCGCCGCCCTGGCGGAGCTCGATGTCGACGAACGGATCCGCGACGGCGCGGCGGAGATGGATCGCGACGTCGGAGAGCGTGTCACCGGGGAGGAGGCGGACGTTCACGCTCGCGCGCGCCGTCGTGGCCAGGACGTTCTCGCCGGCGGCACCCTCGAGCCGGGTGACGACCGCGGTCGTGCGGACGAGCGCATTCGTCTCGGGGCCGAGCAGAGAGAACGCGGCGGTGACGAGCGGCGCCGACAGACTCGTACGCCGGAAGAGCGTGCGCAGGGGTTCGGTCGCGTGGGCGGCGGCGGTGCCGAGCATCGCGCGCACGGGATCCGCGAGGCGGAGCGGGAACGGACGTCGACGCAGACGGTCGATCGCTCGGGCGAGCCGCGCGGTGGCGGGCAGGCGCGGCGGGGTCGAGGCGTGGCCGCCGGCCTCGCGCGTGACCAGGTCGAACGTCGCCACACCGCGCTCGGCGACGCCGATCATCGCGGTGGGCGCCGCCACGCCCGGCAGCGCGCCCTCGACCACGGCCCCACCCTCGTCGATCACGAGAGCGGGACGGATGCCGCGCTGCTCGATGAGCGAGGCGATCGCACGCGCTCCGGAGCCGTGCGTCTCTTCGTCGTGGCCGAAGGCGAGCCACACGTCGGTTCGCGGCGTGACCCCCTCCGACAGCGCTTCTTCGACCGCCTCGAGGATCGCGACCAGAGCGCCCTTATCGTCTATGGCTCCGCGGGCATATATCGCCCGATCAGACCCGTCGCCGTCGATCACGGCGTCGAAGGGCGGATGCCGCCACTCCTGCCCGTCCACCGGCACGACGTCCTGGTGCGCGAGGAGCACCAGGGGCGCATCGGCCGTCTCCCCCGCCCACCGGTACAGCAGGGAGTGACCGGCGACGACCTCGCGCTCCAGCCGGGCGTGGGTCAGCGGGTAGAGCCGCTCGAGCGCCGCATGGAACTCGTCGAACCGCGCGTCGTCGATCTCGGCGGGATCTGCCCGGGAGACGGTGGGGATGCGCAGGAGCTCGCGGAATCGCTCGACGGGCGTCATGCAGCGAGCCTATGCCCGCGGCATCCGGGACTTCTCGCGCAGACGGAACGGTCGGTGTCGGACGCCGCCGATACGGTGGAAGCATGACCGGACTGCACTGGGGCATCCTCGCGACAGGTGGCATCGCCCACGCCTTCACCTCCGACCTCCGCACGGCGGGTCTCGACGTCGCCGCCGTCGGCTCGCGCCGCATCGAGAGCGCGCGCGAGTTCGCCGCGACGTACGACATCCCGCACGCGCACGGGTCTTACGAAGAGCTCGTGAGCGACCCGACGGTCGACATCGTGTACATCGCCACGCCGCACCCCGGTCACGTCGACAACGCGCTGCTCGCTCTCGACCACGGCAAGCACGTCCTCGTCGAGAAACCCTTCACCCTCAACGAGACAGAAGCCGCGATCATCCGCGACCGCGCCGCTGAGAAGGGCCTGCTCGCCATGGAGGCGATGTGGACGCGCTACCTGCCCCACATGGTGCGCATCCGCGAGATCATCGCCGAGGGAACCCTCGGTGAGATCCGCGTGGTCTCGGCCGATCACACGCAGAAGATCTCGACCGACCCCGCCCACCGCCTGAACGCCCTCGAGCTCGGGGGCGGTGCCCTGCTCGACCTCGGCATCTACCCGATCTCGTTCGCCGTCGACGTGCTCGGCCTGCCGGAGAGCGTCTCGGCTGTCGCCCGGCTGTCGGATGCCGGCAGCGACGCCGAGGTCGCCACGCTCTTCGTGCACCCCGGCGGCGCCGTCTCGACCACCGTGTCGTCGTCGCGCGGGGCGGGAGCCAACACGGCGCAGATCGTGGGCACCGAGGCCCGGATCGAGATCGACCGGGTCTGGTATACCCCCACGTCCTTCCGCGTCGTGTCGCCCGACGGAGACGTGCTCGAAGAGTTCACGACCGAGATCGAGGGCCGCGGGATGCAGTTCCAGGCCGAGGCCGCCGAGCGCTTCGTCGCGGCCGGCGTGACCTCGAGCGACCTGCTGCCCATCGACGAGACCGTCGCCATCATGGGCGTCCTCGACGAGGTGCGCCGCCAGATTGGCGTCGTCTACCCCGGGGAGCGCTGAGTCCGGGGCGGTTCTCGGGGGCGGCGCCGGGGCAGCGGCATCCATTCCCGGGCGGCGGGCCGCCGGGGCGTACCGTCGCGCGGAGGTTGCCGCCGAGTCGCGGGACCGGTCGGTACTCGCGGCGCTCCGTCGCGCGGAGTCGGTCGCCGGTTCGTACGGGCGGCGGGCACTCGAGGCGCGCCGTCGCGCGGAGTTCGTGGCCGACACGCCGTCACCGGACGGCCCGAACCGGCGCGCCGCGGCCGAACTCCGCACGACGGCACACACCCCACCCCGACCGCAGCACCAATCCACTGGCATCCATTCCCCCTGGCGTGCGGCGCCCGGGACGTGCCGTCCGGCGGAGGTCGTGCACCGGTTCGTACAGGCGGCGGGCCGCCGGGGCGTACCGTCGCGCGGAGTCCGTGGCCGACACGCCGCCACGGGACGGCCCGAACCGGCGCGCCGCGGCCAAACTCCGCACGACGGCACACCCCACCCCAACAGCAGCACCGGCCCACGGCATCCATTCGCCGGCGGCGGACCGCCGGGGCGTACCGTCCGGCGGAGGTCGTGGCCGACGCGCGGCGGGCACTCGGGGCGTGCCGTCCCGCGGAGTTCGTGCGCGGTTCGCACGAGCGGCAGGCACTCGGGGCGTACCGTCGCGCGGAGTCCGTGCACGACACGCCGCCACGCGGCGGCCCGAACCGGCGCGCCGCGGCCGAACTCCGCACGACGGCACACACCCCACCCCGACCGCAGCACCGATCCACTGGCATCCATTCCCCCGGCGACCGACCGCGGACTGGCCCTGGCCGCTCCGACGGGTGAGACTGGATGCCATGCCCGAAACGCAGAGCGCCCGCGTCGCCGTCTATCTCGACTTCGACAACATCGTCATGTCCTGGTACGACCGGGTGCACGGCCGCAACGCCTACTCGCGCGACCGGCAGAAGATCGCCGAGAACCCGATGGACCCCGAGATCGCCGACCGGCTCACCAAGGCGACCATCGACGTCGGCGCCGTCATCGACTACGCGGCATCGTTCGGCACACTCGTGCTCACGCGCGCCTACGCCGACTGGTCGGCCCCCGTGAACGCAGAGTACCGGTCGCAGCTGGTGGCGCGCGCGGTCGACCTCGTTCAGCTCTTCCCCGCGGCCGCGTATGCGAAGAACGGCGCCGACATCCGCCTCGCGGTGGATGCCGTCGAAGACATGTTCCGCCTGCCCGACCTCACCCACGTCGTCATCGTCGCCGGCGACAGCGACTACGTTCCCCTGGCCCAGCGCTGCAAGCGACTCGGGCGCTACGTCGTGGGCGTCGGCGTGGCCGGTTCCACGGCCAAGTCGCTCGCCGCGGCGTGCGACCGGTTCGATTCGTACGATTCGCTTCCCGGCATCCCGAACCTGGCGGAGACGAAGAAGGATGCCGCGCCGTCGCGGCCGCGCGCCCGCAAGCGCTCGAAGGACCCGGCGGTCGACCTGCTCGACCGCGCGATGCAGCTCGAGGGCGAGCGCGCCGACGGCGAATGGCTGCACGCCTCCGCCGTGAAGGACCTCATGAAGCGCCTCGATCCCTCGTTCAGCGAGAAGGCGCTCGGGTTCCGGAGCTTCTCGGACTTCTTGAAGGCGCAGACGGACCACGTCGAGGTCGACGAGGAGTCGAACGTCGTGCAGGTCAAGGCGGTGTCGCGAGGCTGACCCGGCGCAATCCCGCCGTTGATTCGTCGGCGACTCGAGAGCGCGCGGTCCATCCCGCAACGCGTCGGCGGAGCTGAGCCGACATCAGCGGCGAATCATCGACGCGCGGCGCCCGGGGCGACATGGGCGAGAACGCGCTCCCAAACCGCCGTGAGGGTCACCTCGCCGTTGACCGAGCCGATCTCGTCGTCGGGCACGACATCCATCTCGGCCGCCCGCATGCGCCCGACGTACCACTCGGCGTCGGCGACCGCCGCGGGCCCCTCTCCCCCGACGATCACGAGCGCTTCCGCGTCGAGATGGTCGAGGAGAGGGGTCCGCAGGTCTCGGCTCAAGGGGTCGGACGGACTCGCCACGCCGACGATCGCGAGGCGGTCGACGACCGGCCCCATCGCCGCGGCGAGGTAGATCGCTATCGGTCCGGCCGCCCGCTCCCCCACGAGTCCCACAGTCGCGCCGGGAGCCTCACGCTCGAGGAGATCGCGCAGCGCTTCGACGGTCAGGCCCGCGGGCGTCTGTCCGCCGAACACCGGCGGATCCTCGAGTTCGGGGGCGTCGAGCCCCACCGCCACGACCCGCACGTCATACCCCGAGGTCACGCGCGCATCGGGATCCGTCGTCGAGACATCGCCCGTACGCAGGACGAAAACCGCCCGCGGGGCGCCCGGTGTACCGAAGCTGCGGTAGCCCAGTTCGCCGTCGAGCCAGGGAGCCAGACTCATCGTGTCGTCCTCTCGTCGGCGGAGGTCGCCGCTCCGCCTCGGTCGCCCGTCGGTTCTTCGGCATCCGCTCCGGCACCACCACCCGGAAGCATCGCCCGGAGGGTGCTGATCGTGTCGGCCTCGACCGCCGGTTTGTCGGGGCGGTAGGCCTTCACACGGGCGAAGCGCAGGGCGATCCCGCCGGGATACCGCACCGACCGCTGAACCCCGTCGATCGCGATCTCGACCACGGTATCCGGGACGACGCGGATGCCGCCGGGCACCTCACCGGTCGCGCGGTCGGCGAAGTGCGCGGTCTGCCACCGCAGGAGTTCGTCGGTCAGCCCTTTGAAGGTCTTGCCCACCATCACGAAGCCGCCGGGGTCGCCGAACGTACCCTCGGGGTCACGCGCCCCGAGATGCAGGTTGGACAGCCACTCCGCGCGGCGTCCGGACCCTCGCTCGACGCCGAGCACCACCAGGTCGAATGTGTGCACCGGTTTGACCTTGAGCCAGCTCTTCCCCAGCCTCCCGGCGGCGTACGGCGCGTCGAGACCTTTCACCATCACGCCCTCATGCCCCGCATCGAGCGCCGCACGGGCGAAGGCATCGGCGTCATCTGCGTCGTCGGTCAGAAGCGCCGGGATGCGGTACTCCCCCGCGACGCGTTCCAGTTCGTCGAGTCGCGCCTCGAGCGGTTCGTCGATGAGGTCACGACCGTCGACGTGCAGGATGTCGAAGAACCACGGCCGCAGAGCGATCTCGCGGGCCGTTTCGGCGCCGAAGCGCGCCATCGTGTCTTGGAACGGGCGCGGGGCGCCGTCGCCGTCGAGGGAGAGCGTCTCTCCGTCCAGGATCACGTCGTCGACGGGGAGCGATCGCGCCACCTCGACGATCTCAGGCACGCGGTGCGTGACGTCGGCGAGCGTCCGGGTGAACACGCGCACCTCATCGCCGTGCCGGTGCACCTGGACCCGCGCACCGTCGAGCTTGTACTCCACCGACGCTCGGCCCGCGGCATCCAGAGCCTCCGCCACGGTCGCGGCGGTGGACGCCAGCATGGGCTGGACGCCGCGGCCGACCACGAGCCCGACGGCGGTGAGGTCATCGACCGAGCCGGTCAGGGCGATCACGGCGGTCTCACCCAGATCGCCCGACAGCATGGCGGCCCGCCGCACCGCGGCGCCGTCGCGTTCTGCGGCTCGCGCGATGGCATCCTGCAGGACGCCCTCGAGGGCGCCGGTCCGCAGCTCGCCCGTCATGATCCGGACCAGGGGCTGCCACTCGCTCGCGGTCGCGCGAGACGCGAGGTCGTCGAGGAGGACCGTGCGCGCGGCAGCGGATCCCGCTCCGCCGATCTCGACGAGACGCGAGAACGCCTCGTCGACCTCGCCGATCGTGAGGGTCGAATCCGCCGCGTGCGACCCACCGCGCGCGGACAGCGTGCGCCACCCGACGCCGAGCCGGCCCTGCCGGGGAGACGCCGTGAGCAGACCCACCGCCGGAACGATCTCGTCCGGCTCGAGGTCGCGGAGCAGGGCGGCCAGGGCGTCGACTTTGGCCAGGCGCGAGCGCGTGCTCGTCACTGCCGCGAGGGCCGTTTCGATGTCGCCGAAGAGCATGTCGGCATCCTGGCATCCCCCTCCGACATCGCCTCGACGCTTGCGCGACCGCGACCGCCATGGCACGTCGAGCCGGATGCCGGGACGGCGGGCCCTACAAGGCGGGTGACGGCCCGGTCTTCCATACGCGCCCCCTGCTCGCAACCCCCGAGGCGATGTCGGAGGTTCAGGGTGTGCTGGGGGTCTTCCCCAGGAATGAGGCACCGTGAACGCACCCGCCACCCTCGAACAGTCCGCCCGCACCGCCCGCGAGGTGTTCGGCTGGGACGACCTGCTGCCCGGCCAGGCCGAGGCGATCGACGCCGTCGTGGGCGGGCGCGACACGCTCGTGGTGTTCCCGACGGGCGCGGGCAAGTCGGCGGTTTACCAGATCGCCGGGTGCGAGCTGGGCGGCACGACCGTGGTCATCTCGCCCCTCCTGGCATTGCAGCGCGACCAGATCGACTCGATCGACGCCGCCCCCGACGCTCCCGCCGCCGTCGCGCTGAATTCCCGCACGAGCGCCTCGGCACGGAAGGCCGCGTGGGCGGCGATCGAGGGCGAAGACGCCGTGTACGCGTTCCTCGCGCCGGAGCAGCTCGCCAACGCCGAGGTGTTCGAGCGACTCGCGCGCTCCGACGTGCGGCTGGTGGTGGTCGACGAAGCGCACTGCGTGTCGGCCTGGGGACACGACTTCCGCCCCGACTACGCGCGCATCGGCGATGCCGTCGAGGCACTCGGGCATCCTCCGGTGCTGGCGCTGACGGCGACGGCATCCGCCCCTGTCCGCGACGACATCGTCTCGAGCCTCGGCATGCGCGATCCCCACCTCGAGGTACGTGGCATGGACCGCCCCGAGATCCACATGGCGGTCCGCCGCCACGAGCACGACGCCGACAAGCGTCGCGCCGTGCTCGCGGACGTTCAGGACGCCGAGGGCCCTGCGCTCCTCTACGTTGCCACGCGCAAGGGCACCGAGCTGTACGCGGACGAGTTGGGTGAGCTCGGGCTCCGGGCGGCCGCCTACCACGGCGCGATGGCGCAGAAGCGACGCGACGAGGTGCATTCCGCGTGGAGCGCCGGCGAGCTCGACGTCGTCGTCGCCACCTCGGCGTTCGGAATGGGTGTGGACAAGAGCGACGTCCGCCTCGTCGTGCACGCCGACGTGACCGAGTCGCTGGATGCATACGCGCAGGAGATCGGCCGCGCCGCTCGCGACGGTCAGCCCGCGCGGGCGATCCTCCACTATCGCGCCGAGGACTTCTCGCTGCGGTCGTTCTTCGCCGGCGGGCACACGAAGCGCAGCGACATCGCCGGTGTCTGGGATGTGCTGCGCCGCTCGCGCAAGCCGCTCCGGGCGAAAGACGTCGCTGAGCGGAGTGGTCGTTCCGTGCGAGTCATCGGGCGCGTGCTCAACCAACTCGTCGCGAGCGGTCTGGCCGTGTCGGGAGCCGAGGGCGTCTCCGTGCAGAAGAAGGTCTCGGCCGGCGACGCCGTCGCTGCCGTGCGCGAGCGCGACGAGGCCGAGGAGCGCATCCGTGCCTCGCGCATCGAGATCATGCGCGGCTACGCCGAGACCACGCACTGCCGCCGCCGCGCTCTGCTGGAGTACTTCGGTGTCGAGAGCCCCGCATCGTGCGGTTCCTGCGACCGCTGCGATGGCGGTGACGTCGCGCCGATCGAGGCCACGGGAGCGACCGACGACGGCGGGATCCGCGTCGACTCGACCGTCGAACACGCGGAGTTCGGGACCGGCACCGTCATGGGCATCGAGGACGACCGGCTGACGGTCTTCTTCCCCGAACACGGCTACAAGGTCCTCGCCCGCGCCGCGTTCGAGAACGGCATCCTGGAGCTCGGGGAGGCGGCGTAGAGCATCCCGCGTCGTCTGCGGTCGCCGTTGCGGGTGGAGGGCGGCGGGGCGGGGCGCGGAGCGTCCCGCGGCGAGAGCGGAACTCGGCGCGACGTCAGCGCCGACGCGTCGCCCACCAGGCCCACGCCACGAGCGGGACCTGCAGGAAGAGCCGGACGAACCGCGCGCGATCGGTGTTCAGGCCGGGTGCCGATCGACCCGTGCGCCACTGGTGCACGTTGCCGGGGAACACCGCGACGAAGAACGCGGCGATCGCCGCGCCGACTCGTCCGCGTTCTCGCGGGAGCGCGATGAGCGCGGTGCCGAGGAGCACTTCGGCCGCTCCGGATGCCACGACGATGGCGTCCTTGTCGGTGTGGAGCATTCTCGTCGCCCAGCCGGGCACGACGATGCGGTAGCCGCGACGACCCCACGTCAGGTGGCTGACGCCGGCGCCGACCAGGAGCAGGGCCAGGCCGCCGCGCGCGACGGAGCGGATGGTGAGACCTCGGGGGCGTGGCATCCGGTCAGTCTTTCACTCACGACGCGGTCGAGGGCCGGTCGCGCGAGCGTTGTCGGCGTGCGGCGTGCGTCGCGTTCCCTAAACTCGCCGCATGCCCGTCTCGGACTACATCGCCTCGATCCGCTCGCGCATCGGAACCGACCTACTGCTCCTGCCGGGAGTGACCGCGGTGATCCGGGACCGGGATCGGTTCCTCCTGGCCCGCCACCGTCACTCCGGGCTGTGGAGCCTGATGGGCGGAGCGGTGGAACCCGGCGAAGAGCCGGCCGAGGCCCTGCACCGCGAGGTCGGCGAAGAAACCGGAGCCGCCGTGCGCATCCGCGCGATCGTCGGCGTTTATGGTGGGGAACCCATGATGGTCACCTACCCGAACGGCGATCAGGTCGGATACGTGACCACCGCCTACGACTGCGAGCTGCTGAGCGCGGCCGTCGCCGACCAGGACGAGCTTCTCGAGGTGGGGTGGTTCGCGCGCGGCGAGATCGCCGCGCTCCCCCGCAGGGACTGGATCGATCGAGTGATCGCGGACGCCGGGGTGGGGCCGGAGGTCGTCGTCATCCGTCCGGCCACCCCTGAGGATGCCACGGCCATCGCCCGCGTGCACGCGAGGTCCTGGCGCGAGACCTATGGCAAGTTCGTCGACGACCCCGAAACGAACCCCTGGTTCGCCGTCGAGCGTCGGATCGAGATGTGGACGACTGCCCTCGAAGACACCGCCACACCCCCGATGGTCGCGGTGGCCGACGGCGAGATCATCGGCTTCGCCGCCGCGCAACGGACGCCCGAGCCCGAGGCCGTGCGTCCCGAGGAAGTGACGGCGCTCTACGTCCTCTCGTCGGCGCACGGCAATGGTGCCGGGCAGGCGCTGCTCGACGCTGTGATCGCAGACCGGCACGCATCGCTCTGGGTCGCGGCGGACAATCCGCGTGCTGAGGCGTTCTACCGACGCAACGGGTTCCGCCCCGACGGCGCCGTATCGACGTTCGGGCCGATCCCCCGAACCCTGAGGATGGTCCGGTAGCCCCTGCGTCAGGACGGTGCGAGAAGTCCTTCCTCCCCGGCAGTTCGCGCTCGACGAGTGCGACCGCGTGGGCCCACGCTGCTGAATCGAAGTCTCACCCGCGCCGGATCAGCCCTGACCGGGAAGACCGAAGCTGGTGCCGGGATCGGGCGTCGGGCACACCGAGGTCGAGCCGAGCGCGACGACGTCGGCTTGCACCGCGACGCTGGAACCTCTCCGATCCACCCGGAAGAGGACGCCCTGCTGGGAGAGGTCTTCCGGGGTGAAGGCGACGGTGGCGGAGGTCGGCGGCGGGGCGTCGCCGAATGAGCCGCCCCCGGTCGTGGCCTTGAGACCGGCGGGCGGGTTATCGCGAATCCATTCGATCGTCTCGTCCACACCGGTGTTCGGGACGAGCCATTCCCCGTGACGCCCCGCGATGGGGGCGCAGATCCATCCGGCGAACGACGTGTACAACCGGGTGTTGTCGTCCGTGCGCACCGCCCCCGCGGGCAGTGCGATCGCGCCGAGCCACGCATCGGCTTGGGCGATCGAGGCGGCGTCCGGTGTGGACGCGGGCGTCGGCGTGGGCTCCGAACCGAGGTTCGACTCCGTGGCGGGCGGTGGGCCGACCGAGGCCGCCGCGGCGTTGCCTGTGGGAGCGTCCCCGGCCGCCGGCGCACCGGTGCAGGCGGAGAGCAGCGCCGCAGTGGCCGCGATCGTCACGAGGGTCACCGGAAGTCGCCGCATGGGCCCATGCTACGGCGCGCGGCGCGGCGAACATCCGCGCGGGGTCCCGCAGCCACCGCCGTGGCACGCCGACAGGCACGGATCGGCCGGCGCGAGAACCGTGCGACGACTGTCGCCGTCGGCCCGCGCGAAGACGGATCGGCGGCGCCCCCTCCCGTCAGCTCGGCGAAGGTGCCGTCCGCCGCACGAAATCGACGTAGGCCTCCACCGTGTCTTCCGGCACGATCGCGCGGAGCACGACCTCGTCGGTCACCGCGGTGTACGCCTCGAGTGCACCGCTCAGCTCGGTGACGTCGCGGATCGTCGTGTCGGCGGCATCCACCCCCATCCGCGCGAAATTCGCGGCGTAGTTCGGGAACGACGCGTATCGCTCGGTCTCGGCGGCGAGGCGTGCTCGGGCGCCGGGAACGATCGCCGTTCTCACGTAAACGGCGACATGGGCGGCCGGTGCGACCTCGTGAAGGACCTCGGTCTGCGCGCGTGCCTCGACCGGCGGCACCCAGTTGAGAAGCACCCCCTCGGCCCGCTCGACGCCGGTGCGGCGCATTTTCGGGCCGAGCGCGCCGACGAGCACACGCGGCATGCCCGCGCCGTGCAGCACCTCGATCGCGTCTCTGACGCGTGCCAGTGCCCCCTCTTTCGCCACGCCGGACCCGATGCCCAGCGTCAACCGGTCGAGGGGAAGACCGAGGGATGCCACCTCCGCGGCGATCTCATCACCGGGTCGACGGTCGACGGGCACGACTCCCGTGGCGAGGTGCAGACGGTCCGTCACCGTCGCCGCCGCGGCGAGCGCGGCAAGAGCGTCGCCGTCGGGGGTGTCGTTGATCCAGAGCGCGTGGAACCCGGCTCTCTCGACCTCGGGGGCGATGCGCGCGATGGCGTCGGGGCCGAGCGCTCCCGCGAGTCCGAGCGAGACGACACCGCGGGTCATGACACCCCTCCGGCGTTCGGGACAGCGATCGCCACCTGACCGACCGCGGCGTAGAAGGCCGCGAGGTCGACGTCATCCGTCGGGAGCAGCACGACATCGTCGACACCCGCGGCCTGGAACCGGGCGACGCCGTCGGCGACCTCCGACACCGAACCGGCGAGCACCCGATCCCCGGCATCGGGTCGGTCACCCGCCGCGGCGATTGCCCTTTCGCGGGCGTCGGGACCGAAGGCCGTGAGCACGTAGGCGACGACGTCGGTGCGGCCGTCGCGACCGGCATCCGCTCGCCCCGCCCGCACCACGCCGACGGCCTCGGCGATCTCGTCGACCGTGTGCCGGCTGTCGAGGATGACACCGTCGGCGACGGCACCGGCGAGAGCCAGCGTCTTCGGCCCCTCGGCCGCCGCGTAGACGAGCGGAGCCTCGGCGGGCGGCCAGTCGAGGGCGACCTCGCGCAGTCGGACGTACCTCCCCTCGGCGCTGACCGTGTCGCCCGCGAGCAACGAGCGGAGGGCGGGGAGCTGCTCGTGCATGAGCGTGAGCGGCGAGGCGGCCTTCGCCCCGACCTGACGCATCCAGTCCTGTACGCCGTGTCCGAAACCGGGGAGGAGCCGCCCGGGGAACATGCGCTCGATCGTCGCGACCTCCATCGCCGAGGCGGCGACGTTGCGGAGGGGCAACGGCGCGATCCCGACGCCGATGCGCAGGTGATCGGTGACGGCCAGGGCGGCGGCTGCGGCGGCCCAAGCGGAGGAGCGGAAGCAGTCTTCCCACAGCCACAGCTCCTCGATGCCGGCGTCTTCCGCCGCGCGCGCGGCGTCGCGCAGCTGCTCGGGCGGGTGGGGGTAGGGGCTGAAGATCGTGCCGATACGACTCATCCCTCTACTCTGCCCCGAACCTCCGACATCGGGCGAGGGTCGTGGCATCCGGTGGGCCGATCTGCTGGGGGCCCACGGGCTACCGCGTACCGTCCGGCGGAGATCACCGGCAACACGCCCACACCGACCCAGCCCCACCGGCGTGTCGCCCCCGAACTCCGCGCGACGGCACGGCCCCACGCCGGCCCCGAAGCCGGACGAACTCCGCAGGACGGCCCAGCCCGTACCGGCCCGCCGGCCGTCCGCTCACGGGCAGCCCCGTACCCTCCGGCGGAGATCACCGGCAACACTCCGCCACCGGCCCACCCCCACCGGCGTGTCGCCCCCGAACTCCGCGCGACGGCACGGCCCACCCCGGCCCCACGGCCCCGGCCCCAAGGCCGCCCACCCCCGACCACCCCGTGACGTCCCGCGGAGATCCCCGAACACGCGAAAGGCCCCCGGAACCCGAAGGTTCCGAGGGCCTGGAGCCCGACGGCCCTACGCCGCGAGAGCCGCGGACGCCGCGCGGACGACGAAGCCCGAGGCGTCGGCATCCACCGTCACCGCTCCCCCGTCGTTCAGCTCGCCCGACACGAACAGGTCGGCGATGCGGTCGTCGACCTCGCGCTGGATGAGGCGGCGCAGCGGCCGTGCGCCGTACTCGGGCTCGTACCCGACCTCGGCGAGGCGGTCGACGGCCGCGTCGGTGACCTCCAGAGCCACGTCGCGCGAAGCGAGTCGCCGCGCGGACGCGCCCAGCAGCAGCCGCACGATCTCGCGCAGCTGCGCCTTCTCGAGCTTCTGGAACAGGACGATGTCGTCGATCCGGTTGAGGAACTCGGGCCGCATCGCCTCGCGCAGCTTGCCCATGACGCGGTCGCGCACGTCCTCGGCGGCGAACTCGCGCGTCGCGAAGCCGATCGCGCCGGAACGGGATGCCAGGATCTCGGCGCCCAGGTTCGAGGTCATCACGATCACCGTGTTGCGGAAGTCGACCGTGCGTCCCTGGCCGTCGGTCAGGCGTCCGTCGTCGAGCACCTGCAGCAGCAGAGTGAACACGTCGGGGTGCGCCTTCTCGATCTCGTCGAACAGCACGACCGCGTAAGGGTTGCGTCGGACGCGCTCGGTGAGTTGACCCGCCTCGTCGTAGCCGACGTATCCGGGAGGGGCACCGACGAGGCGCGACACGGTGTGGCGCTCGCCGAACTCGCTCATGTCGAAGCGGATCACGGCACCGTCGTCGTCGAAGAGCGACCCCGCGAGGGCCTTCGCGAGCTCGGTCTTGCCGACGCCCGTGGGGCCGAGGAAGAGGAACGAACCGACGGGACGGTTCTCGTCTCCCATGCCCGTGCGGTTGCGGCGCACGGCCTTGGCGACCGCGGTGACGGCGTCGTCCTGCCCGATGACCCGGGCGTGCAACTCGTTCTCGAGCTGCGAAAGGCGTCCGCGTTCAGTCGCCGTCAGTCGGGCGACCGGGATGCCGGTGGACCGGCTGATCACCGCGGCGATCTCGGGCTCGTCCACCACGGCCGCGACCCGGGGGCCACGCGTCGCGTCGTCGAGCCGGGCCTGCACGGCGGCCATCTCGTCGCGCAGGCGCGAGGCCTCCTCGTAGTGCTCGGCTGAGACGGCGGCGTTCTTCTCCGCCTCGAGAGTGGCGAGCCGCTCCAACAGCGACGAGGTGTCGACCGAGACCCCGAGCTTCAGACGCAGGCGCGCTCCGGCCTGGTCGATGAGGTCGATCGCCTTGTCAGGGAGCACGCGGTCGGGAAGGTACCGGTCGCTCAGCTCGACGGCGGCGCGCAGCGCGTCGTCGGTGTAGGTGACGGCGTGGTGCTCCTCGTACGCCGAACGCAGACCGCGGAGGATCTCCACGGCATCCGTCAGCGAAGGCTCGCCCACGCGCACCGGCTGCAGACGCCGCTCGAGAGCGGGGTCCTTCTCGATCGTGCGGTACTCACGCAGCGTGGTCGCGCCGATGAGACGCACGTCGCCGCGCGCGAGACGCGGCTTGAGGATGTTGCCCGCGTCCATCGATCCGTCGCCGCTGCCGCCCGCACCGACGAGGGTGTGCACCTCGTCGATGAAGACGACGAGCTTCTCGGATGCCGCGATCTCCTCCATCGTCTGGGTGAGGCGCTCCTCGAAGTCGCCGCGATAACGTGCGCCCGCGAGCATCGCCGCGAGGTCGATCGAGACCACGCGGGTGCCGCGGAGCTGTTCGGGAACCTCATCGGCGACGATCGCACGAGCCAGTCCCTCGACGATCGCGGTCTTTCCGACGCCGGCCTCGCCGATCAGGACCGGGTTGTTCTTCGTCCGGCGGCTGAGGATCTCGATCGTCTGCTCGATCTCGTCGGACCGGCCGATGACCGGGTCGAGCTCGCCCGCCGTCGCGAGGGCGGTCAGGTCGGTGCCGAAGCGGTCGAGATACGGGGTCGTGGATGCCGTCTGCTCGGGCGCGGAACTCGGCTCGCCGCCCACGACGGTCTCGCGCACGCCCTGGGTCAGGGCCTCGGCCGTGACACCGGCCTGCGCGAGGATCTGCCCGGCGGGCGCGTCCTGCGCCAGCACGAGCGCGAAGAAGAGGTGGTCGGGGTCGACGTAGGTGGATCCTGCGGCCCGCGCGACCTGGAAGGCGTGGAACAGCGCGCGCTGGACGGAACCGGCGACGACGGCCCCGTCGACGTCGGCAGCGGGACCGGCCGCCGGGAGGCGGCTCTCGGCGGCGCGGGCGATCGCGACCGGGTCGGCGCCGAGGCGCGACACGGCCTCGCGCGCGGGCGACTGCCCCACGAGGACGTGGAGCACGTGAAGGGCGTCGAGCTCGCGCTGGCCCCGACCGAGTGCGTACCGGCCCGCCGCCTGCAACGCCTCTTGCGTGCGGGCGCTCAGGAACCTGCTGAGGTCGATGGACCGTTCGGCGCGGGCGCGCTCCCCCGCGAGGTAGCGGGCGAGGAACTCGTCGAACGACTGGGCACCGTTGTCCCCGGCGTCGGGGGTGAAGTCTTCGGGCACGAATGTCTCCTGTGATACATGAGTCAAGCTCACTCAAGTTTGAGACTTGAGCGGCCATGTATCAACTTCAACGACGTGGTTCCGAGGTTATTCCCGGCAATCTCACGCGCGCAGCGCGGGATCGGTGGCGTCCCAGAGTTCGACCGTCTGCACGAGCCAGAACACCGCGAACAGGACCACCACGACAGACTCCCCGAGGAAGATCGCCGGCACACCCCCCACGGTCGCCGTCGCCGCTCTTCCGGCGACCAGCACCGCGACCAGGGCGATCAGCACCCCCAGGATGCCGACCGCGACCACGGCGTACAGCACCCGGAAGCGACGCGCGGCGCGTTGGGGCCGCCACGCCGACACGGCGGCGACCACACCGATCACCGAGAAGAACCCGACGGCCGCGACGTTGTGCGCACCGCGGAGGAACGTCGGGAAGTCGGCGAGAGCCCACGACACGAATCCGACGACGATCAGCGCGATCCCGACCAGCGTCACGACAGTCCCCCACCCCGCGGACCCCTGCGTGCGAGCGAGGACCGCGGCGAAGATCAGGACGACGACGGAGAGGGATGCCACCGACACGCCGTTGTTGATCACTCCGGCGACCGCCGCACCCGGCACGCACACCGCGGCGCCCTCGCAGGAAGCGTCGGAGATCGGCGTGGGCACCAGCGCGACGACGAGAGCGAACACCGCCGCCACGTCGAGGAGTCCCTGCTCGATGCTGCGCCCGGAGAGGACGAGGAGCGCCAGCGCGATCGCGCACAGGCTCCCCACGAAGAGATCGCCCGCCGGCGTGTAGAACGCGGCGCTGATCGAGGAAAGCACACCCGCACTCGCGACCTCGAGCCCCACGGACAGCGCCAGAACGAGGGTCGCCGCCACGATCGACAACCGCACGTATCGGTAGGTGCGCTGGGTCGACGTCGTGCGGATCCGCATGCCCACATCCTGGCACCGGCCACCGACATGACCAGGCCGGGGCCGCGGATACCCGCCCACCCCGACCGTCGGCGCATCCGACCCGTGTCGGAGGCGTCTGCCAGACTCGTCGCCATGCGCGACTTCCTCGCCGGCGCCGGCCTCCTGCTCCGTGGTCTCGGCCAGTGGCGACGCACGCCGGGCGCGATGGCACTGGGGCTCATCCCGGGTGCCGTCGTCGGTCTGGCGTTCGGCGCCGCGCTCGTGGGGTGGGGCTTCTGGCTTCCGAGCCTCGTCGACGACTGGACGCCGTTCGCCGACGGATGGGAACCGTTCTGGGCCGCCGCCCTCCGCGTGGCAATCGGGGTCGCGTCGTTCGGTGCGGTGCTGTTCCTCTTCGCGGTCTCGTTCACCGCCGTGACGTTGACGGTCGGCGAGCCGATCTACGACCGGATCTGGCGCGCGACCGAGCGCTCCGCCCTCGGCGCGGTGCCGAACGTCGAGTACGGCTTCTGGCGGGGAGTGGGCGACAGCGCGCGGCTGGTGCTCCGTGGCATCCTGGTCGCACTTCTCGCGTGGCTGCTCGGGCTCATCCCCCTCGTCGGAGGGGTGCTCGGGGGTGTCGTCGGCCTCCTGCTGACCGGCTGGCTCCTCGCCGACGAACTCACCTCCCGCGCGCTCTCGGCCCGTGGCCTCGACCGCCGGGCGCGACGCACCCTCCTTCGCGAGCACCGCGCGAAGGCCCTCGGGTTCGGCGTCGCGACCCAGATCTGCTTCCTCGTCCCGCTCGGCGCGGTCGCGATCATGCCGGCGGCCGTGGCGGGGAGCACGCTCTGGGCGCACGCCGCGCTCGGCGAGAAACCGTCCCGCGACGCGGTCGAGCCCGAGGCACGACCCGCCGACCCGGCACGGTAGCCTGGAGCGACCGAAGGGATCCTCATGTTCATCGTCTCGCTCATCCTGTTCGTCGGGGGCATGCTGCTCACCGGCCTCTCGTTCTCGCTCGCGGCCCCCGCGCTGTTCTTCGCCCTCGGCATCATCCTGGTCTCGGCATCGTTGGCGCTGCCCTTCCACTTCGGCACGCGGTAAACCGGGAGCATCGGCCATGACGACCTATACCGTGGCCGACTACCTCCTCGATCGACTGGCCGAATCGGGAGTACGGCACTTCTTCGGCGTTCCCGGTGATTTCACGCTCGCCTTCCTCGATCACGTCGAGCGCCATCCGCTCATCGAATGGGTCGGGTGCGCGAACGAGCTCGGCGCGGGCTACGCCGCCGACGGCTATGCGCGCCTCCACGGCCTCGGCGCCCTCAGCACGACCTTCGGCGTCGGCGAGCTCTCGGCCATCAGTGCGGTCGCCGGCAGTTACGCCGAGCATGTCCCCGTCCTGCACGTCGTCGGCGCTCCCACCACCGCGGTGCAGGCAGCGGGGCGGGCGAGCCACCACTCCCTCGGCGACGGCGACTTCGGCCACTTCGCCCGCATGACCGCCGAGGTCACCGCCGCTCAAGAAGCGCTCACCGCGACGGATGCCACGGCCCAGATCGACCGCCTCGTCACCGAGGTGCGCCATCGGCGCCTACCGGGATATCTGCTGATCCCCGCTGACATCGGCGAGACGCCCGTCGACCCTCCGTCCGAGCCGCTCCCCTCCCCCGACACCGTCACCGACCCCGCGGTGCTCACCCGGTTCCGCGATGCGGTCGCCGCTCGACTGGCCGTGGCCGACTCCGCCGCCGTCCTCGCCGACATCCTCGTCGCGCGCCTCGACGCCGAAGACCACCTGCACCGCGTCCTCGAGAGCGGAGTGCCGCACGCCTCGTTGCTGTGGGGCCGCCGCGTCGTCGACGAGTCGGCATCCGGGTATCTCGGTCCCTACCTCGGTGCGGCGAGTGCTCCCGCCGTCCGCGCGGGCATCGAAGAAGCCGACGTGCTCGTCATGGCGGGCGTGCAGTTCACCGATCTGACGAGCGGGTTCTTCTCGCAGCACATCGACCCGGCGCGCACGATCGAGATCCGCGGCGAGCACGCGCGCATCGGCGACGACGACTTCCGCCCGCTCGCGATGCGGGACGCCCTCGACGCCGTCGCCGACGAACTCGCCGCGCTCCCCGGTCGCTTCGCGGTCGATGCGGGAGCCCCGCCCGTCGCTCCGCGACCGGCCGCCGAAGCGGGTGACGCGCTGTCGCAGTCGGCGCTGTGGCACGAGGTGGCCGCCTTCCTCCGCGACGGCGACACCGTGCTCGCCGACCAGGGCACGTCGTTCTACGGCATGGCCGGAGAACGCCTGCCCCACGGCGTCGTGTTCGGTGGTCAGCCGCTGTGGGCCGCGATCGGTTTCACGCTGCCGGCGATCCTCGGTGCCGCGCTCGCCCGACCCGAGCGGCGCCCGGTGCTGCTGATCGGCGACGGCGCCGCCCAGCTCACGAGCGCCGAGCTCGGTACGCTCGTGCGCCACGGCGTGCCGGCGGTCATCGTCGTGGTCGACAATGGCGGCTACACGGTCGAGCGCGTGATCCACGGCCTGCACGAGGAGTACAACGACATCGCGACGTGGGATTGGACCGCGCTCCTCGGCGCGATGGATCCCGCCGGTACGAACGTCGGTGTGCGCGTCGACACCGTCGGGGCTCTCAGCGACGCACTCGCCGCGGCGCGGCGATCGGAGGGGCTGACGCTCATCCAGGCGGTCGTCCCGCAGGACGATGTGCCGCCGGTACTCGCCGACCTGGCCGCCGCCGCGGCCGCCGCGAACCGCCGGTCCTGACGTCTCGCAACCGGCCCGGCCCACCGTCGGCGAGGTCGCGCGCCGGGTACCGTGTCCGAGTGCCGTTCTCACTCGATGCCCTCCGCCGCTGGCCCGATCTCGAGGCACCCGACCTGCTCGCCGTGGACGCGGCCGACCGGCTGATCCTCGACGAGTCCGCCGAGGCCCGTGCGGGTCTCGCGGACGGACAGCTCGTCGTGATCGGCGACGCCTACGGGGCACTCACCCTGGCCTCGGCCGCTGCCGGAGCGCGCGGCATCCGGGTACATCAGGACGAGCTCACCGGCGAACAGGCCCTCGCGGCGAACGCCGAGACGACGCAGCTCACCGGATCGTTCACCTCGCACGCCCGGGATGCCGCCCTCCTCGAGAACGCGCGCGTCGTGCTGCTGCGTCTGCCGCGGGCGCTGCGTGAGCTGCACGACATCACAGGGCTCATCGCCCGATACGCCCACCCGGACGTGGTCGTCTTCGCGGGCGGGCGGCTGAAGCACATGACCCTGACGATGAACGACGTGCTCCGCAAACGGTTCGAGCGGGTCGACGTCTCGCACGCCCGGCAGAAGTCGCGCGTCCTCATCGCCCGCGGGCCGCACGACGGCGCCGACCCCGAACCGGAGAGGGCGCGGATCGACGGACTCGAGATCCGCGCGTTCGGCGGCGCGTTCGCCGGGGCGTCGCTCGACATCGGCACCCGGCTTCTCCTGGCCCACCTCCCCGAGCCGCGCGACGCGGAGGCGATCGACCTCGCGTGCGGCACCGGCATCGTCGCCGCGACCCTGGCGACACGGCATCCCTCCCTCCGGGTTCTCGCGTGCGACCAGTCCGCGATCGCGGTCGAGTCGGCGCGCGCGACGGCCGAGGCCAACGGCGTCGCCGACCGGGTCACGGTGGTGCGCGACGACATGCTGCGAGGCCGGCCCGACGACAGTGCGTCGTTCATCGCGCTCAACCCGCCCTTCCACTCGGGGGCGGCGGTCACCGAGGGCATCGCCCCGCGCATGTTCGCCGAGGCGGCGCGCGTGCTCCGGCCGGGCGGCGAACTCTGGACGGTGTGGAACTCCGCGCTGCAGTACCGGCCCGCCCTCGAGCGTCTCGTCGGGCCGACCCGGCAGGTCGCCCGCGATCGCAAATTCACGGTGACGGTGTCGACCCGGACGGCGTAGATTCTCGTCATCAGCGCGAGGAGGCGCCATGCGACGTCGCATCATCGGGGTGCCGATCGCCGTCGCCGCCCTGGCGGTCCTCGTCACCGGCATCCCCACGACGGCGGCTGTGGCGGCCTACACCGATCCTCTCGGGACCACCGTCACGACCCCCCTGTTCGCCGACTGCTCACGGGTGGACGCGAGCGGCCGCGAGTACGCGCGCCGTCACGGCATCGCCGTGTGCGCAGCCAACACCACCCCGCCGGGGGTCGCACTGCGCACCGAAGCGGTCGGTGGCGAGGAGTGCGGCGCGCTCACCCTGACGGCGATGAGCTGGGGCCGGGGTGTCGCGGCGGTCACGTGGAGAGCGTCTTCGGGGACCGGTCCGATCGACGGCGTGGACCTGACTGTGTCGGTCTCGGGACGGGCGGGAACCACGGTGCACCGCTTCTCGGGGCCGACGGGCTCGACGCCCGCGAGCGAGGGGATGGTGACGTACGTCGGCACCGGTCTCGCGGTCGTGACGATCTCGGGAACCGTCGAGACGGCCGTGGCGGCCTGCTCGCTCTCGTCGGCTCCCGCGCGCATCGGGGTGCGCTGAGGCGGGTCTCAGCCCTTGCCACCGGGAGGGCCGACGATGAGCAGCACGACGAAGACGAGCGCGACGACGGCGACGAGGACGAGCCCGAGCACCCACGGCCGGCGCAGGAAGAACCGCAGCGAACGGTCGATCGGACGCCTGTCGCGCGGGTCGCCGCTGTCGTCGAGACGCCACGCGCCGCGGAGGCGCCCCGACCGCTGCAGCCACACCTCGGTCGGGATCGTCGCGTACGGGATCACCGCGCTGACGATCGCCACGGCCGCCGGGACGAATCCCCATCGCTGGTTCAGCGCCACGAGCACCGCCGTCGCGCCGTAGGCGAGGAACACGAACCCGTGGATGCCGCCGCCGATGCTCACCGCGATCGGGAGGTCGGCGGTGGCCCGCAGGATGAGCCCGCCGATCAAGAGGGTCCACGAGATCGCCTCGGCGATCGCGAGCGTGCGGAACAGGGTCAGGGGCGTGCGGAACACGTCTCTCCTCGGGCGGGGTCGGGAATCCCGGGGTCGGGGTTTTCCACCCTACGGAACCCGAGGCCGCGGCATCCCGGGTCTCCTCGACGTCGAACGACGCTCACTCGGTGGGCTGGTCGTCCTCCTCGAGCGACGGGTCCGACCTGTCGGCCTCGGCCGCGGTCGACGTGTCGGGCTCGGGACCGGGTTCGATGGGGCGCTTCTCTCGCTCGGTGTCCATTCCTCCACCCCATCAGATCGGCGACCGGATGCCAGGGACTTGACGACGCGGGGCGGGATGGCCGCACCGCGCCCGGGCCAAACTCCTGAGCATTCGGGAGCGCTGGGCGTGCCACGGCGCCCCGAGGTGCCACAGCCCCGTTATCTCAGGAGTTTCGCCCAGCCCGCCGCGGAGGCGGATCCGAGCGCCCTATGGGGGGCGCGTAGGCTGGAGGGATGGCGGAATCCCGGGGGCGCGTGTGGACCGGGGTCATCCGGGTGGGGCCGCGACAGGGCGATCATCGCGTCGCGCTGCGGGCCGTGATCAGCGTCGGTGCTCCCCTTCTCGTCCTTCTTCTGATCGGCCGCCTCGATCTCAGCGTGTACGCGAGCTTCGGCGCGTTCGCCGCGCTGTACGGCCGCGCCGACCGCCCGCGCACGCGCGTCGGGATGCAGGCGACCGCCGGCGCCGTCCTCGTCGGATCGATGCTCGTCGGGACGCTCCTGTCGTTCCTCGCGACGCCCGCGCTCGCGAGCGTCGCGGTCGTCGCCGTGCTGGCGGCCGCGGTGACCCTGTTCGCGTACCGCAAGCGCTGGCACCCGCCGGGGGCCCTGTTCGCGGTGTTCGCTGCGGGGGCGACGGCGAGCTTTCCCGCGACGGCGGCGACCTTCGGCCTCGTGCTGCTCGTCGGCGGCGCGAGCGTCGTCTGGAGCCTCGTCGTCACGACGGCATTCGCGCTCGGCCGCCGCGCGTCGTGGCGACGCCCCGAGCGCACGCGCCCGCCGATCGGTCCCGTCGCGTGGGAGATGACGGCGACGGTCGGCGTCGCGGCTCTGCTCGCCGGCATCGCGGGCGCGCTGTTGATCGGCACGCACTGGTACTGGGCCATGGTCGGCGCGGTCGCCGCGGTCGGCGGTGCGCACGTGACGGCCCGTCTCATCCGAGGTGTGCAGCGCTTGGTCGGAACGCTCCTCGGCGTGCTGATCGCGGCCGGACTCCTCGCCCTCGACCTGCCGCCGTGGCTCGTGATCGTCGTCGCCGTCGCCCTGCAGGCCGGCGCCGAGCTGTTCGTGGGCCGCAACTACGGCATCGCGATGATCTTCATCACTCCGCTCGCGCTCCTCATGGTCTCGCTCGCCTCACCGGTCACGCCCGACCTGCTGCTGCGCGATCGCGTGCTCGAGACGGTCATCGGCGTCGCCGTCGGAACCGTGGTGGCGATCGTGTCGGCGGGGCTCAGGCGCCGTTCCCCGGCAAACTGACCCCATGGATGCCGAAAACGCCCGCCGTCTCGGAACCGATGCCGCCGAGCGGATCAGTGCGGGATGCTACGGCGCCCTGGTCTCGGCATCCACTCTCATCGGTCTCGGCGACGCCGATCTGAGCGACGTGATCCTCGTCGTCGCGCTGACGAACGTCGTCTACTTCGCGACCCATGTCTTCGCCTACTCGCTCGGCGACGTCTCGGCGAAGCGCCCGTCGTCGATCGTCCGACACCACCTCGCGGTGAGCGCGCCGATGGTGTCGGTCACCTTCCTTCCCCTGATCGTCGTCGTGGTGCTCGTGGCGACGGGCGTCGACCTTCCGACCGCTCTGCTGTGGGGCGTCGGCGTGGCGATGGCCTATCTCGTCGCCGTGGCGACGACCGGCGCGCGCCTTCGCGGCTACTCGCCGATCGTGGTGATCCTCACCGCCGTCGGCGCCGCGGTCATCGCCGGGCTGCTGATCGTGGCGAAGCTGCTGCTGCACTGATCGGGCCGGGGCGCGCCGCACTCAGACCGGCGTCGTGGTGTGGTCGCCGTGCCGGTGAACGATGCGCCAGGCGCCGTCTTCGCGGCGCCAGACGTGCGTGACGCGGACGACGAACGCCCGCGGCTCGGCGCCGTCGACCGACAGCACACCGCTCTCGCGCCCCGCGGTCATCGCCCAGTCGTCGCCGACGAGCACGCGGTCGTACTCGGGCACGAGGGTTCCGCCGCGGAAGCGGCGCGCCACGACCTCGAGGGTGGCCGCGACGTCGGCGGCGGTCGTCGCGTGCGTCCCGAACCCGCCCATGAGGGTGGCGTCGTCGGTCCGTGTCCACAGCGACGCGAACGGGCGCGGATCGCCGTGGCCCATGGCATCCAGGGCGCGCTCGAGGTCGCGGAGGGCGTCGTCGAAGGTCATGCGAACATCGTCGCGCACTCGCGCCGTCATGTCGCGCACGCGTGTCACCCGCCCGCGTCGCCGGCGATGTCGGCGGGCCGTGACATGCTGGGTCCTCGTGAGCCCGTCTTCTGCCGTCCCCCATCTCACCGTCGTCGGCGCGATCAACGTCGACCTCACCGCGCGCGTCGAGCGTGCTCCGGCCGCAGGAGAGACCGTCGCGGACGGGGTGCTCCAGCGCGGACCGGGCGGGAAGGGCGCGAATCAGGCCGTCGCGGCCGCCCGACTGGGCGCCCAGGTGCGGATGGTCGGCGCGGTTGGCGATGACCTCGACGGGCGCGGCATCCGGGATCAGCTGGCCGCCGTGGGCATCGACGCCTCGGGCGTGCAGACCACCGAGGCCGCCACCGGCACCGCGCTCATCGTCGTCGATGCGACCGGCGAGAACTCGATCGTCGTGTGCGCCGGCGCGAACGCGGCGATCGACCCGGGCGCACTCGGCATCGAGAGCGGCGCCGCGGTGCTGATGCAGTTGGAGGTTTCGGATGCCGTCGTCTCGGCCGCCGCGGAGACCGCGGGCTACCTCGCACTGAACGCCGCTCCCGCGCGGCCGCTGCCCCCCGGGGTCCTCGAGCGCTCGGACCTCGTCATCGTGAACGAGACGGAGTACGCGCAGCTCCCCGAGGTGCACGACGCTCCGCTGCTCTGCGTGACGCTCGGCGCCGACGGCGCCCGCCTGTACCGCCACGGCGAGGTCGTCGCCTCGGCGGAAGGAGTGCGCACGACCGTCCGCAACACCGTCGGAGCGGGCGACGCCTTCTGCGCGGCGCTCGTGTGCGGACTCCTGCGCGGTGACGCCGAGGCCGACGCCCTCGCACGCGCCTGCGCCGTGGGAGCCGCGGCCGTCGCCGACGACGCGTCGCAACCCGCCCTCGAACCCCTCGACGCGTACGGAGCATCCGTATGACCCGCCGCCCGATCCTCGTCGACTGTGACACCGGCATCGACGACGCCCTCGCCCTGGCGTACCTGCTGGCCGAGCCGAACGTCGAGATCGTGGGCGTCACGACGGTGTCGGGGAACACGCATGCCGCCCGCGCGGCCGCCAACACCCTCTCGCTGTTCGAGCTCGCCGGGGTGGACGACATCCCCGTTGCGATCGGAGCGCACGACTTCCGCGGGCGTGAGTACGCCGGCGGGGCCCCGCACGTCCACGGCGCGGACGGGGTCGGCGGGATCGCGCTGACGGCCGCCGCCCGCGCACATGACGCCCGCGCGGCCGTCGAGCTCATCGATCACCTGGCCCAGCGGCATCCGGATCTCACCGTGCTCGCCCTCGGACCTCTCACGAACCTCGCCGCGTACGCCGAGACCCCCGGGGTGGCCGCTCTCGATCGGCTCGTGATCATGGGAGGCGCGTTCTCGCACTCGGGCAACGTGACCGCGTGGGCCGAAGCCAACATCCACAACGACCCCGAGGCCGCCGCCGTCGTGTTCGCGCAGGACTGGGACATCACCGTCGTCCCCCTCGACGTGACGATGACGCAGACCCTGGATGCCACCGACCTCGTGCGCCTCGACGCGATCCCCGGCGCTCTCCCCCGCGCGTTGGCCGCGATGCTCCCGGCCTACCTCGACTTCTACGAGGGCCGCGTGTTCCCCGACCGCCGCTGCGCACTGCACGACCCGCTCGCCGCGATGGTCGCCGCGGGATCGCTGCGCGGGGTCAGCGTCGCCCGCGGACGCATCGACGTGCGCCTCGAACGCGGCGAACGCGGTCGCACCGTGTCGTCGCACGCGTCCGATACGCAGCGCTGGGTGCGCGGCATGGAGGGCTCGGCGGTCGAGCTGCTGCTGGACCGCCTCGAGCGGCGGGTGTGGCCGGGCTGAGACATCGCGACAGCCACGGCTGCGACTGCCGCTCTCTGCGATGGGTTGCCATCGATGTATCTGTTCGCGAGTCGAAAGGCCTCGTGCCCATGTTCGCGCTGGTATCGGAGTACCGGCCGATCACTGAGAAGCCGTGTCGCCGGCGGAATCGGGACACCAGCGTTCACCTGGCAGAGGGAATCTCGGAGACCTCGCGCGGTCTCAAGACACGAGATCCGTTGTCGCTCGTCAGTGCCTTCGCCAAGCCGTCGTCCTCTGCTCGAATGCCCGAACGATATGGGCCTCGGCCCCGGGATGAGCACGTATCGTCGGCCGCACGAAACTGCGTTACGCCCGGACCTTCGCCGGGCTCGGCTCCGGCGACGTTACCGGAGATACTGGGCAGCAAGAGTCCTCGTCATCTGTTCTGCCCGCACGGAGAGCGCCTCGAGCTTGTGAGCAGGCATCTTCGCGAAGTTCGTTGGGTAATGCGCGATGGAGTCTCGCGGGACCAAGTCAGCGATAGGTGGCAACTTCTTGTCGTTCGTGCCCAGGTAAACGTGCAGCATGCCATTCAGTTCTGCAGCGTGCTGGTGGAGGCGGCTGCGCGTCCCGTCCTGCGCACGGCCGTGAGCAATGCCGAAGGTCTGTGCCGCTCGCCCCGGGAAGTGACGGGCGGGTGCACGTCGATACTGTCCGCGTCCAGAGTCGACGACAATGATGGTGTCAAGGTTGTACACGTGGGCGGTGTGATCTGTCGAGCGGCCGGGCAGCAGCGGCGTCACTCCGAGGTTGTCATAGACGCCCCCGTCAGTGAGCGCTAGAGTCGTCCGGGTCTTCGCACCGTCGCGGTCTTCGAACTCGTAGCGCCGCACCAGCGGTGGCAACAATAGTGGAAATGCTGCAGATGCGGCCACGGCATCGGCCACAGTGACTTCCCCTGTGATCCGTCCCAGAGACCAGCTAGCGCTTGTCTTGCTGCCGAATCGCACCGCCTGCCCACGACTTAAGTCGGTCGCAGTGATGACGGTCTCAAGATCTTCGCGGTTGACGGCATCCATGCGAACGTCGAGGCCTCGTCCGCGCAGGGCCGTCGCCAGCGCCTCCGTCCGGGAGAAGGCACGAGGCCTGCCGAACCATGCACCTTCAACAGACGCTGCGGTTGACCGCGCCACGGCCGCCGGGGTGAAAGCGCGTCGCGCGAGCTCCGTCTGCAGACCCTTTCGCAGAAGTCGACGAACGTCGAGATCGAATGAGTCGAAGTCGTTAGGGCCGTACGCCCACATTGCAGCGAGCACACTACCGCCACTGATTCCAGATACAACCCGAACGGAATCCAGCAGGTCCTGGTCGTGGAGGGCGCGCATCGCGCCGAGCCCGAACGCCATCGCCCGAAAGCCTCCGCCGGACAACGCAAGTCCGATCCTTCTCGGCGTGGCAGTCACGATGTCGCTCCGGGGTCCGAATGAAATCTTCTCGGATAGGAGAATCCTCCGGCGAACACTTCGTCTGCACCGCGAGAAAGAACGCTGACAATAGCCGGCACCTCGAGGTCGGCTCCGCTCAGTGTGGAAACGCGCGCATAAATGGACGGCTCGGCACCACCATCGAGCCACTGTTCCCACGTCGGACCCCCGAGTATCACCATGAGCGCCCGTTTACCCACGCGTTCCCGATTGACCAGACGCCACATGCCCTCATCGTCGGTGGAAGAGGGGGAGGCAGCGCCACCCGGATGCGAATGCCACAGCCCGACAAAGCTCTGACGATTGTGCGTGACCTCACGGCGGTGGTCTACGAGGTCCTGCGTGCCGACGACTCCGTGATCGAAGAAGCTAGCTGACAGTACGCTGTCTGGCGGCGGCCCGATCGCACGGTCGATGTGAAGGATGAGGCACGCGTCGTCGAACGCTCCGAGCATCATCCCACCAGTCTCGATGCGGTCGCCGCGGAGCCGTCGCCCTCGCCGAGCTTCTGTGCGCATCTCTGCCAACGCTTGCTGTGACATCCGGATCTCATACCGCCCCGAGTTCTTGTCCGGGAGGACGAGATCCGACGCCCACGTCCTGATATCGACAGCAGGCTTTGTTCGGCTCGAACGGCGCACAACAACCGCTGACATCTCATCGGAGTGCGCCGCTAGTGCGGCGAGGGTCTCGTTCAGGAGCATGCTGGCGAGTGCGCTGACGTCAGCATGCGATCCAGTGAAGGTCGGCGATGAGCATCCTGGCTCCGGGAAGAACAGATCAGTGCGAGGTTCGCGCGGGAAAAAGTCGTTGGCGATGTCGTCGAGGCCCGGCGAGGCAACGGCTTCGATCGCAAGCCGACGCAGTACATCCACCGGACCACCCGAAACGCCCCGAGCAGAGATGGTTCCGAGCCCGTGGCTCGCATCGTGGCCGATCATAACGCTTACAACAGCAGGCCACCGGCCACGGTGATCCATTCGGTGCCGCTCAAGCGCGTTGCGGACGCCAACGTCTGCTGTCGCGTCGATGACTAGGTCAAAGTCAGGTGCTTGCGCTGCGGCGGAAAGAACGCTGGTCACGACGTCGCCGAGCAGCGGCTGCACGTTGAGGTCACCTCGAATGGTGCTGAGGCGCTCGGCGAGCACCTGAGCTTTGGGTCGGCCGATGTCCGCGTCCGAGTATGGCTGTCTGGTCAAAATCCCTGGGTTGACGCGTCCCCTGTCTGCGACAGCCAACTCGCTGACGCCAGCCCGAACGCAGTGCTCTGCTATAGGCGCGCCAAGCGCTCCTGACCCGAGGACGAGCACGCGCTTGCCTCGCAAAGTAGCGCTTACAGCGCCAGCATCACGAGGTCTAGTTACCTCGGCCCGGTCCTCCCACACACGCATCCAGGTGACTTTTGAGACCTCGACCCACATACGTCCCAGCTCGTACAGCTCATCGCGCTTGTCTTTCATGACGCCGAAGTCGCCTTCGCTGACGAGGTTGGCGACCTTTGCCCCCATATCGTCAAGCTGCCACGCGCTCAGATGCGCAAGGAGTGCACGGTCGACCCGTCGGGCCGGTGTCCCGACAATAAGGAGTGCCGGTAATGGTTCGCCGCGCTCCTGCTTCTCCTCGATGAAGTGGTTGACAAGCCGCGCCCTTGATAGCTCTCCGAGCAGGGATTCTCGCGCGACACCACCGGCTTCAAGCGAGTCAATGAGAGGCTTGGCCCTGTCCGGGAACTCGAATCCGAGCTGGTCGGACATCAGCACCACGGGCGTAACAAAATAGGCGTCGCCGAGAGCGTCTTGGGGCTCGAAGTTGGCAGCTAGAATCCGGTCAAGCGTTTCTGGCCAGGCAAGCCATTCAATTACTTCAGCGCGATAAGTCCGCTGAACGCACCACGCGTAAAGGATCTTGGTTCGCTCTGCCTGGTCATCACTGCACCACGGGACCATCTGCCCTAGATCTGGCTTTACCAGGAGGTGCCCGGCTGCAGAAGAGGAGTACACAGCAGGCGGATGGAGCGGCTGCCCTTCGGGGTCGAGAGTCCCCGCCGCAGCTCTCTCCAACCAGCTGATGAGACGATCCAGGTACCCGCGGATCCCGTCTCCGGGATTCCATTCGACAGATGGCGCAGCATAGAGGCAAAGCTGCCTTCCCCACTGAACGTGAGCAGTTTTCGCCCAGCGCGCGTGGCTCGCCGCGATGCTCGGAGCAGCAAAAGGAAATGCCTCCGGAACAATGATGGTGAAACGTTCGCGGGCACGCACCCGGATTCCTCCGGGTGCGTGTGCGATGCCTCGCGTGTCGAGAGACACCTCGAGGAATGTCAGACCGTTCTTTGCTGAGGTTGCGAGCAGTTGGATGGGTCCGTCTGGCGTCGCGAGCGCTGTGATCTGCTCGACAGCGAGCGTGTTCACTGCCCAAATCCGACGGCGGTCGCGGGTGCCGCGTCTCCGCCTCGGTCCTGCGACGTCGCCTGGCGCACCTGCGCAGGACCCGAAGCGGCCGCAACAGCCGTCCCTGTGGAGGCAACGGCGCCTGCGAGGATGCTCGCGCGGGCGAGCACGGTTGCCAGCCGCGAGTCGGCGTTCGCGAACGCAAGCTCCTTGGAGAGATTCGCGGACGCGGCCAGCTCGACCGTCTCATCGCGCACGATCCCAGCTCCGGCGGCGGAGACGCCGAAAACTATGGGTGAAGGCTCGTTGACGTCTAGCCAGTCCATAGTTACGAGTAGCTCGTCGGCCATCTCGCGGTATCGATCCGCTGCCATCTTGTGCGGAGGGTTCGCGCCGTCGCTGTCCTCATCGGGGATGGTATGGCTGCTGGAAACGATCACCGCACCATCACGCTGATGCTCAACGAACTTGTCAAGTACATCGTCGAGAAGCAGCTCGGTGCCGTCCACCGACTTCAAGTACATGACCTTCTTCGAGCAGTGGTGAGGAGCAAGCAAAAGGTCCCACTGCAGCTTTTCCGTACGTTCGTGCTCCTCGCTGTAGCTCATGATCTTCATGATGGTGTCGTGAGCAAGGTCCCCAAAAAGTAGAAGCTTCCCATCTACCCCGGATTCGTCGCGAAGCGTCACCTGCATTGCGAGCGATGTCTCGTTCCGTGACGCTGCCGCATCTGCCGCGAAGGGAGCATGGATGAACGCCTCAAACACATCACTGCAGTCGACGCCGTCGAGTGCGGTGACGGACTTGCCAGGTCCGCTCTTGAACTCCGCCGGAAGCTCGTCGTACGCGTGCTTGTCGTGGTCTGTGTCATAGCCGAAAACGATAATCCGGTCACCACTTTGAGGCGTCCTACCGTCCGCAACATCCGACAGAACCGCGGCAACGCGTCGCTCGGCCTCCTCCTGAAACGCTTGAGCGTCCTTGCACAGGCCATCTTCTGAGCCGTCGAGGTACTCGCGCCACAGCCGAGGGGTTGCCCATAGCTCGCCAATAGTGACCTTGTCGAGCAGATCCGCAAACCCTAGGCAGTGGTCCTTGTCAGCGTGGGTTAGCGCGAACACAGCCAGGTACGGACGCCCGTCTCGCACGGGCAAGCTCGCTGCGAGTTCGTCGACGACAGGGCGCTCAGGGTTGTCGTCGGAGTCCGCCTTCGCCATGTCATGCAGGTCGATCTGCATCACAAGCTCTTCGCTGATGACGAGCGTGGTGCTGTCGCCTGTGCCAACCGGCCAGAATACGGCGCCTCGGGTCGGAAGTGCTTCGGTCATCTGATTGACCTCCTCATTGTCACAGCCTGTTCGGGAGTGGCTCGCCGCGGACGATAAAAACTTTCTACGTTGGCCGTATTCCCCAGATGCGACCACGTCCCCAGCGACTTGCCGACCACGCGTCGCCCCGGCCTCTCAGAAATCCTGGTAGCCGCAACGATCGCGAGAATGGCCACTGAACTCCAGAATCCCGTGGGTGTTCTTGCAGGATCGGACATGACTTTCGAAGGACAACCGGCGAACCTGGCGACTCAGAAGTCCCAGTCGTCATCCTCGGTCGCCTCGGCCTTGCCGATGACGTACGACGAACCCGACCCGCTGAAGAAGTCGTGGTTCTCGTCGGCGTTGGGCGACAGGGCCGACAGGATCGCGGGGTTCACATTCGTCACCGACGATGGGAACATCGCCTCGTAGCCGAGGTTCATCAGCGCCTTGTTGGCGTTGTAGTGCAGGAACTTCTTGACGTCCTCGCTGAGGCCCACCGCATCGTAGAGGCTCTGGGTGTAGCCCACCTCGTTGTCGTACAGCTCGTAGAGCAGCGAGAACGTGTAGTCCTTGATGTCGTCGCGACGCGCCTGGTCGACCGTCTCGAGGCCGCGCTGGAACTTGTACCCGATGTAGTAGCCGTGCACGGCCTCGTCGCGGATGATGAGGCGGATCAGGTCGGCCGTGTTGGTGAGCTTCGCGCGGCTCGACCAGTGCATCGGCAGGTAGAAGCCTGAGTAGAAGAGGAACGACTCGAGCAGGGTCGAGGCGACCTTGCGCTTGAGCGGGTCGTCGCCACGGTAGTAGTCCATGACGATGCGCGCCTTCTTCTGAAGGAACTCGTTCTCGGTCGACCAGCGGAACGCCTCGTCGATCTCCTTCGTCGAGCACAGCGTCGAGAAGATCGACGAGTAGCTCTTCGCGTGCACCGACTCCATGAACGCGATGTTCGTGTAGACGGCCTCCTCGTGCGGCGTGATCGCATCGGGGATGAGCGAAACGGCGCCGACCGTGCCCTGGATCGTGTCGAGGAGCGTGAGCCCCGTGAACACGCGCATGGTGAGGGTCTGCTCCTCGGGGGTGAGCGTGTTCCACGACTGGATGTCGTTGGACAGCGGCACCTTCTCGGGGAGCCAGAAGTTGTTCACCAGACGGTTCCAGACCTCGAGGTCCTTGTCGTCCTGAATGCGGTTCCAGTTGATGGCCTGCACGTGGTTCAGCAGCTGCAGCTTCTCAGCCATGAGTGTCCTTTGTCGGAATCGTCGGGATCAGCGGATCAGAGCATGCACGAGACGCACTCGGTCATGTCGGTGCCCTCGAGCGCCAGCTGACGCAGGCGGATGTAGTAGATGGTCTTGATGCCCTTCTTCCACGCGTAGATCTGCGCCTTGTTGATGTCGCGCGTGGTGACGGTGTCCTTGAAGAACAGCGTCAGCGACAGGCCCTGATCGACGTGCTGCGTGGCGGCGGCGTACGTGTCGATGACCTTCTCGTAGCCGATCTCGTACGCGTCCTGGTAGTAGTCCAGGTTGTCGTTCGTCATGAACGGCGCCGGGTAGTAGACGCGACCGAGCTTGCCTTCCTTGCGGATCTCGATCTTCGACGCGATCGGGTGGATCGAGCTCGTCGAGTTGTTGATGTACGAGATCGAACCGGTCGGCGGCACGGCCTGCAGGTTCTGGTTGTAGATGCCGTGCGCCTGCACCGAAGCCTTCAGCTCGCGCCAGTCGTCCTGGGTGGGGATCTGGATGCCGGCGAACAGCTGCTTCGTCTTCTCGGTCTGCGGGGCCCACACCTGTTCGGTGTATTTGTCGAAGAACTCCCCCGACGCGTAGGTGGAGTTCTCGAAGCCGTCGAAAGCCGTGCCACGCTCGATCGCCAGCCGGTTCGAGGCCCGCAGCGCGTGGAACAGCACCGTGTAGAAGTAGATGTTCGTGAAGTCGATGCCCTCTTCGGAGCCGTAGTAGACGTGCTCGCGAGCGAGGTAGCCGTGCAGGTTCATCTGGCCGAGGCCGATGGCGTGCGAGCGGTCGTTTCCGTCTTCGATCGAACGCACCGAGGCGATGTGGCTCTGCACGCTCACTGCGGTGAGGGCACGGATCGCGGTCTCGACCGTGAGGCCGAGGTCGCCGCCGTCCATCGCGAGGGCGATGTTCATCGAGCCGAGGTTGCAGGAGATGTCCTTGCCGATGGTGTCGTACGAGAGGTCCTCGTTGTACGTGGTCGGCGTGTTGACCTGGAGGATCTCCGAGCACAGGTTGGACATGTTGATGCGACCGGCGATCGGGTTGGCCTTGTTCACCGTGTCCTCGAACATGATGTACGGGTAGCCCGACTCGAACTGGATCTCGGCGAGGGTCTGGAAGAACTCGCGCGCGTTGATCTTGGTCTTCTTGATGCGCGGGTCGTCGACCATCTCGCGGTACTTCTCGGTCACCGAGATGTCACCGAACGGCTTGCCGTAGACGCGCTCGACGTCGTAGGGCGAGAAGAGGTACATGTCCTCGCCGTTCTTGGCGAGCTCGAACGTGATGTCGGGGATGACGACACCCAGCGACAGCGTCTTGATGCGGATCTTCTCGTCGGCGTTCTCGCGCTTGGTGTCGAGGAAGCGCAGGATGTCGGGGTGGTGCGCGTTGAGGTACACCGCGCCGGCGCCCTGGCGCGCGCCGAGCTGGTTGGCGTAGCTGAAGCTGTCTTCGAGGAGCTTCATCACGGGGATGATGCCCGACGACTGGTTCTCGATCTGCTTGATCGGGGCACCCGACTCGCGGATGTTCGACAGGAGCAGGGCGACACCGCCGCCGCGCTTCGACAGCTGCAGCGCCGAGTTGATGCCGCGGGCGATCGACTCCATGTTGTCTTCGATGCGCAGGAGGAAGCACGAGACGAGCTCGCCGCGCTGGGCCTTGCCGGCGTTGAGGAACGTCGGGGTCGCGGGCTGGAAGCGACCCGAGATGATCTCGTCGACGAGCTGCACCGCGAGGCGCTGGTCACCGTCGGCGAGTGCGAGAGCGGTCATGACGACGCGGTCCTCGAAGCGCTCGAGGTAGCGCTTCCCGTCGAAGGTCTTGAGCGTGTAGCTCGTGTAGTACTTGAACGCACCGAGGAAGGTCTCGAAGCGGAACTTCTTGCCGTAGGCGCGATCGTTGAGCTCCTGGATGAACTCCAGCGAGTACTTCTCGAGGACCTTGGGCTCGTAGTACTCCTTCTCGACCAGGTAGTCGAGACGCTCTTTGAGGGAGTGGAAGAACACGGTGTTCTGGTTGACGTGCTGCAGGAAGTACTCCCGCGCAGCGCGCTTGTCGGCGTCGAACTGGATCTTGCCGTCGGCGTCGTACAGGTTCAGCATCGCGTTCAGGGCGTGGTAATCCAGGCCCTCGAAGCGCGCTTCGGTCTTGAAGTCCACGTCGGTCAGCTCAACTTCCACCATCGTTCCAATCCTTCGGTGACGCGCTCGACGTCGTCGGGCGTGCCGAATACTTCCAGCCGATACAGGTGCGGCACGTTGCACTTGCGGCTGATGATGTCGCCGGCGAGGCAGAACGCATCGCCGAAGTTCGTGTTGCCCGCGGAGATGACTCCGCGGATGTGTCGTCGGTTCCGCTCTTCGTTGAGGAAGCGGATGACCTGCTTGGGGACCGCGCCCTTCTCGACGCCTCGGCCGGCACCCCCACCGTAAGTGGGGGTGACCAGCACGAAGGGTTCGTCGATGACGAGGGGCGAATCGGTCGGCCGAAGGGGGATGCGCAGGGCCCGCATGCCCAGCTTCTCGATGAAACGCGCGGTGTTTCCCGACACGCTCGAGAAGTAGACGAGCAGCGGAGCCGTGGTCGCCGACAGGACAGCGCTCATGACGGGGGTCGGTGAGCCTGTCGCGGTGTCACGCCAGGCGCGACGCGAGCTCGTCGATCTTGTCGGGACGGAAGCCCGACCAGTGGTCCTCGTCCGTGATGACGACGGGGGCCTGCAGGTAGCCCAGCGACTTGACCTGCTCGAGGGCTGCGGGGTCCTCCGACAGGTCGAGCACGTCGTACTCGATGCCCTTCGAGTCGAGCGCGCGGTAGGTGGCCGTGCACTGAACGCACGACGGCTTGGTGTAGACCGTGATCGCCATTCTGTTCTCTTTCTCCCGGGGAAACTCATCTTCCGAGCGAGCGGGGCCCGCCGGGACCTCAATACTACATATGGGGACGGACATCAGGTGGAACCACAAGGGGTAGTAGTTACACGAGTGTGATTTTCCACCGCTCTCCCCATGTACAACACAGGTTCTCCACGATTTCATCCACAGGTCGCGCACCTCTTTGACGCCATGCGATGCCCGCCGTTCCGCGGATCTCGCCGGGGCTTCCGGCATCCATCCACAGCTCGCACGCTAGAGGGGGGTTCCGACATTGCACAGGCGGTGGATTTCGACCTCCGGCGTGTCGCGGCGTGTCGCGCGACGGCGCCTCACCGACCGCTGCATCGATGTCGGAGGGGCGAGATAGCGTTGTCCCGTGGCCGGCTACCGCGAACTCCTCCGAACCCCGGGCGTCGGGCGTATCATCGCCGCCCAGCTGACCGCGCGATTCCCCAACGGCATGACCAGCCTCGCCGTGCTCCTGCACATCGAGCACGTCACCGGCTCCTACGGAGCGGCGGGTCTCGTGCTCGCAGCCACGAGCGTCGGTCAGGCGATCTCGGGCCCGATCACGAGCCGCTGGATGGGCATCTGGGGAATGCGTCGCGTGCTGACCGTCACGCTCCTCGTGTGCGCTGCCGCGATCGCGACCCTCGCGCTCATTGAGATGCCCCTCCCCCTCTACATGACCCTGGGGCTGATCGCGGGGCTGTCGACCCCGCCGATCCAGTCGGCCGTGCGCACCATCTACCCCAAGATGGTCAACTCGAAGCAGCTCACCCCGCTGTTCTCGCTCGACGCATCGCTGCAAGAGATCATCTGGGTGCTCGCGCCGGTGCTGATCACCCTCGTCGCCACCCAGGCCGGCACGGTCCCGGGCCTGCTGCTGGTCGTCGTCATCCTTCTCGGCGGTGGCGCCTGGTTCATCCTGAGCCCCGAGGTCGGGCGGGTGCGCATCCCGCGCAGCCGTCGCGCCCTCGGCCGCGTGCTGGGTAAGCCGCCCGTCCTCCTCGCCACGGCCACCGGTTTCCTGCTCATCGGCGCATGTGCCGCGGTCGAGGCCGGAGTCGTGGCGACCTTCGACCACGGCGGCCTCGAGGCGGGTCTCGTCCTCGCCGTATTCGCGGTGGGCAGCCTCGCGGGCGGCCTGTCGTTCGGTCACATCCCGATCGGACCGTGGGCCATGGCACGCCGCCTGGCGATCGTCGCCCTGGGACTCTCGCTCACCATCGTGTCCTTGAACGCGTGGTGGCTCGGCGCCACCCTCCTCGTCGCGGGCGCCGGCATCGCCCCCGCCCTCGCCGTGATGTTCGCGATGACCTCGGCGAGCGTCCGATTCAGCGAGACCGCCGAGGCCTACGGCTGGATCAGCACCGGTCAGCTCATCGGTGCCGCCGCGGGATCCGCCGTCGCGGGGTTCCTCGTCGACGGCATCGGCCCGCGAGGCGCATACATCGCCGCCGCCGCGTTCGCCATCGCCGGATTCGCCGTAGCAGCGGTCTTCGTCAAGGGCTTCCCCGACCTGCGTCACCGGGACTCGACCCCGATCCCCGACACCGAACCGGTCGAGACGATCACCTGAGCTGAGGCCCGGCGTCCGGCACCGACCCTCACTGGATCCGACGCAAAAGCTCCAGCACGGCGAGCGCGTACGCGTCCGCGGGTTCGGGGTGGTCGAACACGACGCTCGCGCCGCCGACCGAGATCTCGACCTCGTACGTGTCCGACAGGCGACGCAGCGAGCGGAAGGCGCTGCGGAGCATCTCGCGCAGCTGCGACTCCGACGGCAACCACAGCGCGTCCTCGGTGGCCACGGAGTCCAGCGCCCACTCGGTCGTGCCGTTGAACGCGAGGATGCGCCCCGTCGGATAGTCCCGAGGCTCGACCGTCATCTCGCTGACCGTGAAGACGTCCGCCTCGAACTCCGGCTCGTCGAGCTGGAAACGGTCGCCGGATCGCGGATGCCACACCAGCCCCGCTTCGCGCAGGGCGAGGGCCATCTCGGTCGAGATCATGGCATCCATTCTGCGGGGCGGTGAGGACTCTCGGGCCGGGACGCCCCGCGGCCCACCGACGACGACAGAATGGATGCCATGACCACCCCGTTCGATCCCGCTCGGTTCCTGCCCGACGATCTGCTCGCGCGCATCCGCGAGCGGGCCGTGACGCACGACCGCGACAACACGTTCCCCCAGGACGACCTCGACGAGCTGCGGGCGGCGGGCTACCTCGGCATCCTGGTCCCCACCGATCGCGGGGGCGCAGGCCTCAGCCTGGCGGAGGCGTCGGTGCTCCAGCAGCGTCTCGCGGGCGCCGCGCCGGCGACGGCCCTCGCGATCAACATGCACCTGGTCTGGACGGGCGTAGCGAAGGTCCTGCGGGACCGCGGGATCGACGACCTCGCGTTCGTTCAGCGCGGAGCGGCGGCGGGCGACGTCTTCGCCTTCGGTATCAGCGAGGCGGGTAACGACCTCGTGCTCTTCGGCAGCGACACCGAGGCGCGTCCCGAGGCCGACGGCGGCTACTCCTTCACGGGCACGAAGATCTTCACCTCGCTGGCCCCGGTCTGGGACCACCTCGGTGTGCACGGGCTCGACACCACCTCGCCCGATGCGCCGCGGATGGTGTTCGCCTTCCTCGACCGGACCGACGCGGTCGTGACGCGCGACGACTGGGACACCCTGGGCATGCGGGGCACGCAGAGCCGCACCACCGAACTCCACGGCGCGACCTCCCCCGCGGAGCGCGTCGTGCGCCGACTCGCGCCCGGACCTCAACCCGACCCGCTCGTGTTCGGGATCTTCGCGGTGTTCGAGATTCTGTTGGCCTCGGTCTACACGGGTATCGCCCGTCGCGCCCTCGACCTCGCCGTCGAGACCGCACACGCGCGCCGATCGAAGAAGAGCGGAACGACGTACGCGAACGACCCCGACATCCGCTGGCGGATCGCCGACATGGCGATCGCCTACGACGCCCTGCCCCCGCAACTCGCCGATCTGAGCACCGATGTCGACACCCTCGTCGATCACGGCGGCCGGTGGTTCTCGCTGCTCGCCGGGATCAAGCATCGCGCCGTCACGACGGCGAAGGCGGTCGTCGACGACGCGATCCTCGTGGGCGGCGGTTCGTCGTACTCGGCGCACAGCGAGCTCAGCCGGCTCTACCGCGACGTGCTCGCCGGCATGTTCCACCCCTCCGACCCCGAATCCGCGCACTCCGCCGCGGCGACGGCGTGGCTCGGACCGGTGTCGTCGTGATGGCGCGCACCCCTACTGCGCTACTGAGCCCCGCCGACCAGGAGCGGCGCCGCGCCCTCCGGCGGATGAAGGGCGTCGCGCTCGGCGCGCTGATCGGGATGGCGGTCATCTTCGCCGTCGCGTTCGCGTTCCAGCGCGACGTCACGTGGTTGCAGTACGTGCGTGCGGCCGCCGAGGGCGGCATGGTCGGTGCCCTCGCCGACTGGTTCGCGGTGACGGCTCTGTTCCGGCATCCGCTCGGCCTCCCCATCCCGCACACGGCGATCATCCCCCGTCGCAAAGACGAGATCGGACGCCAGCTCGGGGAGTTCGTCGAGACGAACTTCCTCGAGGGTGACGTGGTGCGCACCAAGCTCGAGTCGACGCCCCTCGCGGCGCGCGCGGGGGCGTGGATCGCCGAGCCCGCCCACGCCGAGCGACTCGCCGCCGAGGGGGCGACGCTCGCGACGAGCGTGCTGCGCGCCCTCAGCGACGAAGACGTGCAGGGTCTTATCGAAGACCTCGCGCGCGAACACCTCCTCTCCCCCGACTGGGGCCCCTCGGTCGGCGGGTGGCTCGAACGCGTCGTGAGTTCGGGGGCACACCACGGCGCCGTGGACCTCGCCTTCGACAACATCGCCGTCTGGCTCGGCAACAACCGCGAGGTGTTCCAGGGGCTCGTGTCCCAGCGTCTGCCCGCGTGGGTGCCGAGCCTCGCCCTGCGCCTGGTCGACGACACGATCTACCGCGAGGCCGTGAGCTTCGTCGACGCCGTCCGCGCCGATCCCCGCCACCAGGCGCGCGGCGCGATCGACGGATACCTGGCCCGACTCGCCGACAACCTGCAGCACGACCCGGCCACGATGGTGCGCCTCGAAGAGGCCAAGGCCGCCGTCTTCGACAGCCCGCGCGTCCGCCAGCTCGCGGCGGACGCCTGGAACACCGCCAAGACCGGCCTGCTCACCGCGCTCGCCGATCCCGACAGCGCGCTGCGACGGCGCGCCACCGCGGCTCTCGCCGAGGTCGGTGTCCGCCTCCAGAACGACGAGACCCTGCAGCGGCGCGTCGACGGATGGGTCACCGACGCAGCGGTCTTCGTGGTCGGGCGGTACCGCCACGACATCGCCTCGATCATCACCGACACCGTCGAGAGATGGGATGCCGAAGAGACCACCGAGAAGATCGAGCTCATGGTGGGCCGCGATCTGCAGTACATCCGCCTCAACGGAACGATCGTCGGTGCCCTCGCAGGTCTCGCGATCTTCACGATCGCGCACCTCTTCTGGGGGTGACCGTATCGACCGAACGCGGGGGTCGATAGCCTGAGCGCGTGAGCGACGATTCGGGTCGGGAGTTCCTCTTCTCGTACGGCACGCTGCTGCTGCCCGACGTTCAGCTCGACACGTTCGGTCGCCGCGTGCCGAGCGACGAAGACGCCCTGCCGGGCTACCGCCTCGAATGGGTCGACATCGACGACGAACGGGTCGCTCAGCTGTCGGGGCTGGACTCGCACCCGATCCTGCGCCACACGGGTGATCCGCGAGATCGCGTTTTCGGACGGGTGCTCGAGCTCACGCCGGACGAGCTCGACGCGGCGGACGAGTACGAGGTCTCGCTCTACCGGCGTATCTCGGTGATCCTGGTCAGCGGCCGGGAGGCGTGGGTCTACGTCGGCGCCTGAATCTCGGCGTCTGAGATCTGGCGTCGAGGCGTCGGATCCCGGCGCTCGGGTCCGCGCGCCGCCGACGTTGAGACTGATAGTGCTTCGTTCGGGTCTGACTCAGCCACCGACTGACTTTGTGTCTTTGTAATGATCGGTCGGCTCGGGCGAGGTGTTCTTCAGAGGACTGGCCAGGCAGGCATGACCTCATAGGAGCCTGGCCAGAGGCCCCCTCAACGTCTTGTCTGCCCGCCTGACCGGTCTTCGCGATCCCGCTAAGGAAGGCAAGACCATCATGACAAACGTGACCCTCGAAGTCGTTGGGGGTGTCGACACGCACGCGGACACCCACCACGCGGCCGTCGTTGACACGGCCGGTCGGCAACTCGCGGACCGGCAGTTCCCGACCACCGAGGCCGGATACGTCGCGCTGATCGGTTTCCTCGTCTCGTTCGGGACGCTCCTGCGCGTGGGGGTGGAAGGCACCGGGTCCTACGGGGCGGGGCTTGCCCGTGCTCTGCGAGCCCGAGCGTGTCAAATGGTGTGTGTAAGGGGTGGGTCTCCTTACGAAAGGAAACACACTGTTGGCTATCGACAAGGCGTCGCGTGAAGAGCGGCGTAAGGCCCAGGCTGAGGGTGCTCAGCGTCTGATCGAGTCCGGGATGCTGGATGACTTGTTCGCGAAGATCGACGCCGGCGAGGTTCAGCTCGATGGCGACGGCGGCTTCATTCAGCAGCTGATCAAGACCGGTCTCGAGCGGGGGCTGCAGGCGGAGCTGACCGAGCACGTCGGTTATGAGAAGGGCGACCCCGAAGCGGCGCTGCATCCGAACTCCCGGAATGGGTCGTTTCCGAAGACGGTGGGGACCACGGCGGGCGAGGTCGAGTTGCGGATCCCCCGGGACCGCAACGGCACGTTCACGCCGCGGCTGGTCCCGACCGGGTCGCGACGGTTGTCGCAGTTGGACGAGATGATCGTCTCGCTCTACGCCGGCGGGATGACCGTCCGCGACATCGAGCATCACCTTGTCGCAACCCTCGGCGTCGACCTCAGCCACGAGACAATCTCCAACATCACCGAGGAGATCGCCGACGAGGTCCTGGCCTGGCAGTCACGGCCGCTGGAGGCGTTCTACCCCGTCATCTACCTCGATGCCCTGGTGATCAAGGTCCGTGACGGCGGCCACGTCCGCAACAAGGCCGCCCATATCGCTGTCGGCGTCGACATGGACGGCATCAAGCACGTCCTCGGGATCTGGGTCCAACACGCCGAGGGCGCGAAGTTCTGGGCGTCCGTCTGCGCCGAACTCGCCAACCGTGGTGTCCGCGATGTCCTCATCGTCTGCGTTGACGGGCTGACCGGGTTCCCCGAAGCGATCGAGGCGACCTGGCCGGAATCGATGGTCCAAACCTGTGTCGTTCACCTCATCCGCAACGCGATGCGCTTCGTCGCCTACGGGCAACGCAAGGCCGTCGCCGCAGCGCTCAAGCCGATCTACCAGGCCCCCACCGCGGACGCGGCTCTGGCGGCGCTCGATACGTTTAAGGCCTCCGAGCTGGGGCAGGCGAACCCGCGGTCGGCGCAGGTGTTCGAGGACGCCTGGGAGAGGTTCATACCGTTTCTGGCGTTCCCGCCGGAGCTTCGGCGGGTGATCTACACGACGAACGCGATCGAGTCGTTGAACTTCCAGCTTCGGAAGATCATCAAAAACCGCGGCCACTTCCCCAACGACCAAGCAGCCGTGAAGCTGCTCTGGCTCGCGATCTGCGACATCGAGGACAAACGAGCCCGCGACCGCGCCAGCGAACGAGGGCTACCCCGCGGATCCAAGCGGAAAGCCCAAGGACGCCTCGTCGAGGGGCAAGTCGTCACGAACTGGATGAAAGCCCTCGAACAACTCTCCCTCGTCTACCCCGAACGCATCCACCGCTACCTCTAACCCCCGAGACACCACCCACTTACACACACAACTTGACAGGCTCGCGAGCCCACCACATCCATGTCGCGGAGGTGATCCGCCCGAACCGGCAGCTGCGTCGGATCAGAGGCAAGTCTGACCCGATCGACGCCTACGCCGCAGCCAGGGCAGCGTTGGCCGAACCCGATCTCCCGGTTCCGAAGGTCGCGGACGGGCAGGTCGAAGCGATCCGGCAGTTGCTGGTCGCCCGTCGCAGCGCGGTCAAGGCCCGCACCGCCGCGCAGGTCCAGATCAAAACACTCCTGGTCACCGCCCCCACCCCTGTCCGCGCGAAATACCGCACCCTGACAGACACAGCCTTGATCAGCGCCCTGTCCCGCACCCGCAGCAGCGAGGACACCACCACCGACGCGACCCTGCGCGCGTTGCGGTCCCTCGCCCGCCGCCACCAGTACCTCACCGGAGAGATCGCGGACCTCGACCAGACGCTGGAACAGCTCGTTACCGCCACCAACCCCGCCCTGGCCGCCACCAAAGGCATCGGCCCGGTCACCGCCGGTCAATTGCTCGTCACCGCGGGCGACAATCCCGAGCGTCTGCGCAGTGAAGCCGCGTTCGCCGCCCTCTGCGGCGTCAGCCCCATCCCTGCATCCAGCGGCAAAACCACCCGTCACCGCCTCAACCGCGGCGGCGACCGACACGCGAACGCCGCCCTGCACCACATCGCCCTGTCCCGGATGTCTTACGAACCTCGCACCCGCGATTACGTCGCCAAGAAACGCGGCGACGGCAAGACCACCAAGGAAGCCCTCCGATGCCTCAAACGCGCCATCGCCCGTGAGATCTTCACCCTCCTCACCAGCAACGTCGATGTCCCCCGAATCGACGACCTCCGCCCCCTCCGACAAGCCCGCGGCATCAGCATCGAAACCGCCGCACACCACTTCGGCGTATGGCCCATGAAAATCTCCACCATCGAACGCGGCAAACGCCGCGACGACGACTTCACCCACACCTACCGCCAATGGCTCCTCACCACTTGACAACCCATAGGAGCATCAGGGGGCCGCAGCACGCCACACCCCGACAGCGCCAGCCCCCGGCCGATGTCGGAGGCCGACGATATCGTTGTCTCGGTGGAACGCGGGCGGCTCCTCGAACCCGCGACACCGGCGTGACGCGGAGGAACGATGATCCAACTGGTGCTGGCGCGGCACGCGAAGTCCGACTGGGCCGACGAGGGCCTTGCCGACCACGACCGTCCGCTCAACGAGCGCGGTCGTCGCGACGCTCCCCAGGTCGCGCGAGCGGTGAGCCGCCGGGGTGTGCGCCCCGAGGTGCTGCTGTCGAGCACCGCTCTCCGCGCGGCGACCACCGCCGAGGCCTTCGCCGCCGAGTTCGAGGTCGAGGTCACGCTCCGCGACGACCTGTACCTCGCCGACCCCGCGCGGCTCCTCGCGGCCGCACGCGAGGCCGGTGCGAACGAGGTGATGGTCGTCGCGCACGACCCCGGGATGAGCGCACTCGTCTCGCGATTGGCCGACCGCGACGTTCGGATGGTCACGTGCGCCGTGGCCATCTTCACGTGGCACGACGGAACGTGGGACGACGTGGATGCCACGGCCCCCCGACGAGTTCGACGTACTGACGCCGTAACTCGGCGGCGGCCACCCCGCCCACCCGCCCCGGTCAGACCGCCGCGATCGCCACCCGCGCGATATCACCGGAGGCGACCAACTCGGTCACCGCCTCGATCTCGGGCGAGACGAAACGATCGGTGCCCGGCCCCTCGACGCGGGTCCGCACGAGGTCTCGCACGGCACCGGTGGCCGCCGCGGGCTGCAGCGGCGCGCGCAGGTCGAGAGCACGGCATCCGGTCATCACCTCGATCGCGAGCACGCGGGCGAGGCCGTCCAGCGCCCGGCGGAGCTTGCGCGCGGCGGCCCACCCCATCGAGACGTGGTCCTCCTGCATCGCACTCGAGGGGATCGAGTCCACGGACGCGGGCGCGGCGAGGCGCTTGAGCTCCGACACGATCCCGGCGGCGGCGTACTGCGCGATCATGAGGCCGCTATCGACGCCGACCTCGTCGGCGAGGAACGGCGGCAGCCCGTTGCTGCGAGCGACGTCGAGCGCCCGGTCGGTGCGTCGCTCCGACATGGATGCCACATCCGCCACCGCGATCGCGAGGAAATCCAGCACGTAGGCGACCGGCGCTCCGTGGAAGTTGCCGTTCGACTCGACGCGTCCGTCCACCGTCACCACGGGGTTGTCGACCGCCGATGCGAGCTCGCGGTCGGCCACGGCCGTCGCGTGAGCGAGCGTGTCGCGCGCCGCGCCGTGCACCTGGGGCGCGCAGCGCAACGAGTATGCGTCTTGGACACGCGTGCACTCCGGGCCGCGGTGGCTGGCGACGATGGCAGAGCCGGCCAGGAACGCCTGAAGGTTGGCCGCCGAGGCTGCCTGACCGAGCTGAGGCCGCAGCGCCATGAGATCCGCCGCGAAGACGGCATCCGTCCCCAACTGCGACTCGACGGAGATCGCCGCCGCGACGTCGGCGGTGGTGAGAAGGGTTTCGAGATCGTGCGCGGCGAGGAGCAGCATCCCGAGCATTCCGTCGGTTCCGTTGATGAGGGCCAGGCCCTCTTTCTCGCGAAGGAGCACCGGCTCGATCCCCGCGGCGGCGAGCGCTTCGCCCGCGGTCATCGACCGCCCGTCCGCGTCGCGCACGTCCCCCTCGCCCATCACGGCGAGTGCCACGTGCGAGAGCGGGGCGAGGTCACCCGAGCACCCGAGCGATCCGTACTCTCGGACGATCGGGGTGATGCCCGCGTTCAGAAGCGCGGCGTAGGTCTCGACGACGACAGGGCGCACACCCGTACGTCCGGTCGCGAGCGTCTGCAGCCGCAGCAGCATGAGGGCGCGCACGACCTCGCGCTCGACCTCGGAGCCGGTGCCGGCGGCGTGCGAGCGGATGAGGCTCGCCTGCAGCTGGGCGCGCCGGTCCTCCGCGATGAAGGTCGTGGCCAGCGCGCCGAATCCCGTGGAGATGCCGTAGTGCGGCTGCGGGTCGTCCGCGAGCCCCTCGATCAGCGCGCGGGTCTGCGCGACGCGCCGCATCGCCTCCGCATCGACCGTCACCCGGGCGTCGTGCCGGGCGACGGCGACGACATCGGCGGGGGCGAGGGGGACGGAACCGACGGTGACGATGGAGTGCATACGCCGATTCCATCGCCTGCGAGAACGCGGATCGGCGGGGATCTGGCATCCTGTGTCTGTCATGCCAGACCTCACGCGACCGCAGGTGCCCGCCGCCGATCAGACGCTGCGGATCCTCTCGCTGCTCGCGCGCCAGCCCGGGCCGATCGCCGCGCAGACAATCGCGGCGTCACTCGGGATCCCCCGCTCGAGCACCTATCACCTGCTCGCGACGCTCGAGCAGCACGGATACGTGGTTCACCTGCCCGGCGACCGCCGCTGGGGGCTGGGCACCGCGGCGTTCGAACTCGGCGGTGGTTACGCCCGACAGCAGCCGCTCGCACGGCTGGGTCGGCCCCTGCTCGCCGCGCTCTCCGATCGGGTGGGCGAGAGTGCGCACCTCGCCGTGCTGGCCGGACGCGACGTGCTGTACATCGTCGAGGAGCGCGCTCCGCGCCGCCCCACGCTCGTCACCGACGTGGGCGTACGACTGCCCGCACACCTCACCGCGACGGGCCGCGCGATGCTCGCGGCGCTCCCCCGCGAGCAGGTGCGGGCGTTGTTCCCGGATGCCACGGCCCTCACCCAGCGTCACGGCACAGGCCCCGCGACCCCGCGTGAACTGCGCGAGGTGCTCCGACTCGTGCGAGCCGACGGCTACGCGAGCGAGAACGGCGAGATCACGCCCGGATTCCGGTCCGTCGCCGCCGCGGTGCTCGACCACGCCGGGTGGCCGGCCGCGGCGGTGGCGATCACGTGGCCCGCCGACGGACCCGCCCACGATGCCGAGGCGCTGGCCTCAGCGGCATCCGGAACCGCCGCCGAGCTCGCCCGCCGTATCGGCCGGCACGCCTGAGCCCTGGCGCAGCGCAGGTTTGGGGCGCGTAATTTCGCTCGGGGCGCGATATTCCGCGCCTCAAACGGAAGATCCCGCCCCAAACCACCCGGCCCGACCCGCGGGAAGGAGCGGGCTCCCGTCAGCGCACCACCAGACGCGGTTCCACCAGCACGTGGGCACCGCCCGCGACGGCGGCGCGCGGGGCGACCACCGTCCCGTTCTCACCCATGAGCAGATCGAGGGCCCCGGATGCCACGCGCTCGGGCAACTGCTCGACGCTCGAGAGTCCGAGCGCCTCGGCCGCGGGGGTGTTGTCGAAGCCGACGATCGTGACGTCGTCGCGTCCCGCGAGCGTGACCGCGAGGTGGGCGCCGATCGCGAGGGAGTCGCTCGCGCAGACGATGCCGGTCACGCCGGGGTCGGCGGCGAGGCCCGCGGCCACGACATCGCGTGCGGCCCCGACGTTCTCTTCGACGACCCACCGTGGTCCGTCGGCCACCGTCTCGCGCCAGCCGCGTTCGCGCTCGTCCCCCGTTCCCGACCCCGCGGGCCAGCCGAGGAAAGCCACGCGACCGCCGCCGCGCGCGAGGGCGTGCGCCGTCGCGGCTTTGGTACCCGCGGCACCGTCGACGTCGACCCACAGGTGCGCCGGGGCCTCGACGTCGTCCTCGCCCCACGGGCGCCCGAACGAGACGAACGGAAGGTTGCGCGCGGTCAGCCAGCCGGTTCGGGGGTCGCCGTGGAAGGTACCGGTGACGACGACGGCATCCACCTCTCCCCCTTCGAGCAGATCGCCGAGCCGCGCGATCTCCTCCTCGGGCGTGCGCGCCGCGTACAGGAGCACGCGCATGTCGCGGTCGCCGGCGCGCTCCGTGAGGGCGTGCACGAATCGGTCGAGGACGACACCCGAGATCCCGCCCGCATAGGGATCGAGATGGATGCCGATGGTCGAGCTACGGCGGGTCCGCAGGCGCCGCGCGGCGGCGTGGGGTCGGTATCCCAGCTCGGCGATGGCCGCCTCCACGCGCAGGCGCGTCGCTTCCTTCACGATGTCGGGCGTGTTCACGACGTTCGACACCGTCTGCCGCGAGACGCCGGCGACACGGGCGACATCGTCGACGGTGGGCGCTTTCGCCACGCAGTCCCCCCTCGCTCGTCGACGCCGGCGGCGCGCGCCACCAGACCGTCAGCCTAAGGCGCACGACAACCACTTGACAGGCGCGACCGGCCTTTCGTACGGTGGTCGCATCAAAGTTTGAACGTTCAAACTTTGACCCTCCGACCACATGCGGAGGGGTCGCATGCCTCATCGAAGGAGAGAGACACATGACACGGCATCCAGCCCGCCTCTGGCTCACCGCGGGCGCCCTGCTCGCCACCGGAGCGCTCACGCTCACCGCCTGCGGCTCGGGCTTCAACGACACCCCCGGTGAAGGGCAGGCCTCCGGAAGCGGAAAGCTCAGCATCCTCATCGGCTCCTCCGGCGATGCCGAGACCAAGGCCGTCACCGACGCCGTCGCGGCGTGGAGCGAGAAGTCCGGCGTCCAGGCCGAGGTCCAGACCGCCAACGACCTCCCCCAGCAGCTCTCGCAGGGCTTCGCGGCCGGCTCCCCGCCGGACCTCTTCTACCTCGCGCCCGAGGCCCTCGCCGGCTACGCCGCGAACGGATCGATCGCGGCGTACGGCGACGACCTCGAGAACAAGAGCGACTTCTACCCCTCGCTCGTCGACAACTTCACCATCGACGGCAGCTTCTCCTGCGCCCCCAAGGACTTCTCGACCCTGGCGCTCATCATCAACACCGACCTGTGGTCGGCCGCCGGGCTCACGGATGCCGACATCCCCACGACCTGGGACCAGTTGGCATCCGTCGCCCAGAAGCTCACCGCGGACGGGCGCGTCGGCCTGGCCTTCGGCGCCGAGTACCAGCGCGTGGGCGCGTTCATGGCGCAGGCGGGCGGTGGCCTCGTCACCGACGGCAAGGCCACGGCCGACAGTTCCGCGAACGTCGAGGCGCTGACCTACGTGAAGACC